>CAZQEN010000211.1:0-13384 GCA_964591605.1 uncultured Planctomycetales bacterium | reverse complement strand
GGTGGTCGGGGGGGCGCTCGGCACGCTGCTGGGGACCGTCTTCGTCTGGTTCATCAACGACATTCAGGATCTGCTCATCTTCCTCGCCGGGCCCCGCGCCCAGGTCTGGAACCCGGAGGTGTACGCGTTTGACCAGATCCCCAATCATGTGGACCCGATGACCGTCGTGGTCATTTTCTTCGCGGCCATCTTCCTGGCGATGCTGGGCTCCATCATCGCCGCCTGGCGCGCCGCCCGCGTGTGGCCGGTCGAGGCGCTGCGCTACGAATAGGCAGGGTGGGCTCCGCCCACCAGCGAGTGACAACAGGTAGGGCGGGCTCCGCCCACCAGCGTGTGACAACAGGTAGGGTGGGCTCCGCCCACCGGTACGTGAGTGGCTCCGCCCACCGGTGCGTGAGAATAGGTAGTAGGGTGGGCTCCGCCCACCGGCGGCCGGAGCCGCGTCACCCCTTCTGATGGGCAGAGTCTGGTGGGCAGAGCCCACCCTACATGGTGGGCAGAGCCCACCCTACTGTCGGAGCTCAACGCGATGTGTATGAGATCTCAAATCTCAGATCTCTCATGGGCGACGCCGCATCCCGTACCGACCAGGCGTTCGCCAGTCAATGGAACTTGAAACTCGAAACTCGACACTCCCATGAAACACATCCTCCAGGCCAACAACCTCCACAAAACCTACCAGCTCGGACGCACGTCCCTGCACGTCCTCCGCGGCTGTTCGATCAACGTTGCCCCCGGCGAGTTCGTCGCCATTATGGGCAGCTCCGGCAGCGGCAAAAGCACCCTCCTGCACCTGCTCGGGGCCCTCGACATCCCCGACGAGGGATCCGTCTTCTTCGAAGGCCGGGACGTCTTCGCCGGCTCCAACGCCGACCGCGATCGCCTGCGCAACGTCACGTTCGGATTCGTCTTCCAGTTCTACCATCTCCTGCCCGAGCTCAACGTCCTTGAAAACGTCCTGATCCCCTGCATGGTCGGCACCTCCGTCTTCGCCTGGCCCTCTCGAAAACGTGATTTGCAGCGCAGAGCCGAGACGACCCTTGATCGCATGGGCCTCTCCCAGCGGCTCGCCCACCGCCCCAATGAATTATCGGGCGGTGAGCGCCAGCGGGTCGCCATCGCCCGCGCCCTCGCCAACAAGCCCCGAATCTTGCTTGCCGATGAACCTACCGGTAATCTGGATTCGGCCACCGGGCGGGAGATTCTCGGGGTCCTCAAGACGTTGAACCAGGAAGGTCAGACCATCGTCATGGTGACGCACGACCCCCAGGTCGCCGCAAATGCCCACCGGACGGTCACCCTCGCCGACGGTCGCGTCACCTCCCGCTAAAGAGCCGCGTGGCTTCAGCCCGCGCGGTCGTGCGACCGGGCAGAGGGTTCCCCGGCGAGCGCTGCGGTGTGGCACCGGCGTCTCGCCGCTGAGCGGTGGGGCACCGGTGCCCCGCCGGTGAGCGGTGTGGCACCGGCGTCTCGCCGGTGAGGCCCGTGAAAGGCGCCTGTGTCACACCGCTTCTTCGACCCGCGGCACCGCCGCAGATGATCGCCGCTTGTTGCGGCCGTAGCGTCCGCCCCCCGTGGCGGACGCCAGTTTCCGCCCTCCGTGGCGGACCATGGATACAATGCTCATATGAAACCAGACCAGGCAAACCCATTCGCTCCCCGACCCGGCCTCAAGATCTTCCTCGACGGCAAGATCGTCCCCGTTGAGCAGGCCAGGATCAGCGTCTTCGACCACGGCCTCCTCTACGGCGACGGCGTCTTCGAAGGCATCCGCAGTTACGGCGGCAGGGTCTTCCGCCTCGACGCCCACCTGCGCCGACTCGAACACTCCGCCCGGGCCATCCGGCTCGAGCTGCCCTTGACCTCGGCGGAGCTCACCACCGCCGTCTACGACACGCTCAAGGCCAACAACGTCATCGACGGCTACATCCGCCTCGTCGTCACCCGCGGCGTGGGTTACCTGGGACTCTCCCCCGTCCGCACCGGCCGCCCGAGCGTCTTCATCATCGCCGACCAGATCGAGCTCTACCCCAAGGATCTCTACGACAAAGGCATGGACATCATCAGCTCCAGCGTCGTGCGCAACCACCCCAACGCCGTCTCCCCGCGCATCAAGAGCCTCAACTACCTCAACAACATCCTCGCCAAGATCGAGGCCCTCGACGCCGGCGTCCAGGAAGCCATCATGTACAACCACCTCGGCAACGTCGCCGAGTGCACCGGCGACAATATCTTCCTGGTACGCGAGGGCGGCCTGCAGACCCCGCCGCTGGATGCCGGCATTCTCGAAGGCATCACCCGCGACGCCGTCATCGAGCTCGTCCGGAAGCGCGGCCTGCCCCTGCGAGAGATGTCGCTTACCCGTCATGACCTCTACATCGCCGACGAATGCTTCCTCACCGGCAGCGCCGCCGAGGTCATCCCCGTCACCAAAATCGACGGCCGCCCCATCGGCACCGGCCAGCCCGGCCCCATCACCCGCCAGCTCATGGCCGACTTCCGCGAGCTCGTCCAGCGGGGGCAATGAGGGTGCTGAGGCGAGAGCGACGGATCACGCGGAGCAGGTTAAGCATCTTCGAGAAGGTGGCGCTGCGGCCCGCGCAGTTGAGAACGGTTGCCGATCGACGATTCGACGATGCGGAATACCTCAGGAAGTCCGGCCGGAATGCACGCGCCAATGGTGCCAAGTACCTCGGTGGTTTCGTCATCGAGTGCCTTTTGAAGGCGAAGTTGGTGGAGAAGCATCGCTGGCTGCAAGGCCGCCGGCCTCGTGAGAATCTCGCCGAGGCTGAGCGGCAACTCTGGAACCTGTGCTACCGCTCTCACGATCTGACTGAGCTCCTCAATCACCTGCCCGAAGTGACCTCCAGGCTCGCCTTGGCAGAGATCATCGGACGGGGCAGTCTGAGCCAGCAGTTAAAGGACGCCTGCGATGAGTGGACCGTTTTCGCGCGTTATTCACCGCGAACGGCTACAATTGCACAGGCTGCTGAGTTCTTGAACAGAATAAAGGAGATCAGGCCGTGGCTGCTCTGAAAGCTCCATCCTTTGTGGTACGGCTCAAGAACGCACTGATCTCAGGTCTGCGCGCCGCAGGTATTCCGGCGAGCGTGGCTCACGAACGCGTGCCGACAACAAGGCTCTATCGCTTCGCAGTTCTCGCTGATCGGTTTGAGCCACTCCCCCATAGCGAACGGCAAGGATTGGTATGGCGCATCGTTGAGAAAACCCTGCCCCCCGACGAGCAATTACTCGTCAGCGGGATTCTGACGTTGACGCCCGAGGAAGCCGGCGAGGTGCCGACCACCGTCACCACGCGCGTAGCCAAGAAGGCAAGGCGTAGATCTCCGACCGCCTGAAGGTATGTCATCTGCCCCACACCGGCAATCCGAAGAGAGAATCATGCAATTCCTGAAGAAACTGTCCGAAACCCCCGGCATCCCCGGTCGAGAGGAGCGCGTCCGCGATCTGATCCTCGAAGAGACGAACGGTCTCTTCGACGAGACGCGCGTCGATGACATGGGCAATCTGATCTGCCGCAGGAAACCATTCGGGTATGGCACAGGCGTCTCGCCTGTGACGCACCGGCGGGACGCCGGTGCCGCACCTGACCGGCCAGAGGCCGGTGCCGCACCGGAGCGTGAGCAGGCTCGGGCCACAAAGGTCCTCCTCGCCTGCCACATCGACGAAATCGGCTTCTACGTCCGCAGCATCGACGACCAGGGCCGCCTGCGCGTCCAGAACGTCGGCGGCTTCGACGTGCGCAACCTGTTCGCCCGCCGCGTGCTCGTCCAGGGCCGCCGCGACCTGCCGGGTGTGATGAACCCGGGCGTCAAGCCGATCCACATCGCCAGCGACGAGGACAGGAAGAAGGTCCCCGAGATCAAGGACCTCTACATCGATCTGTTCCTGCCCAAAGAGGAGGTCGAGAAGGCGGTTCGCGTCGGTGACCCGGTCTCGCTCGTGCAGACCTTCGAGGAAATCGGCGACGTGGTCACCGGCAAGTGCCTCGACAACCGCGTCGCCTCCTGGGTGGCCATCAACGCCCTGCGCCGCGTGAAATCCAGCAGGTACGACATCTACTACGCCGCGACCGTCCAGGAAGAGGTCGGCTGCCGCGGGGCCGGGCCGACCTCGTTCGGCGTCGACCCCGACATCGGCATCGCCATCGACACCACGCTCGCCTGCGACGTCCCCGGCATCGACAAGACCGACGCCATCAGCGAACTGGGCAAGGGCGTCGCCCTCAAGGTGATGGACGCCGGCTCGATCAGCCACCGCGGCCTGCTCGACGAGTTCATCAGCCTCGCCGACGAAAAGAAGATCGCCTACCAGCTCGAGATCCTGCCCATGGGCCGCACCGACCAGGCCACCATCCACCAGACCCGCGCCGGCCTCAAGACGCTCACCATCTCGATCCCCACCCGCTACATCCACACCATCTGCGAAACAGCCCACAAAAAGGATCTCGAAGCGGCGGTTACGCTCCTGGCGGCGTGGCTCAGCGCCTGAATCCTCCGCTCTACATTCCCGATGCCCGTCGCCCGGCTAATCTGCTCCTCATCCACCCCGCCCGCGGTGGCGAGTTTCCGCCGATCGGGTATCCTATCCTCCGGCCGGAGCCGCGCAGGTGCGACGCCGGTGCGAAGGTGGGGAACACGCTAGACAGCAGGCCCCCCCGGCCTGCCCTGCATTCACTCCCACCCCTCCAATCCGCTGCGCCCGCCGCCGGGGCGGACGCCGCGTATGCATACCTCTGTTACGTAAGGAGACCTCCCGTGCCGGACAATCACGACGGAACGATCATCGCGGCCGATACGGTCATCAAGGGCGAGATGGCGGTCGAGAACCGAGCCCGCATCCTGGGGCGATTCGAAGGCACCATCCGTTCCAAGGGCGCCGTCGAGGTGGCCGACAAGGGCACTTGCAAGGCCGCCGTCGACGCCAACACCGTCCAGATCGACGGTACCGTCGAGGGCAATATCACCGCCGCCGACAAGGTCCAGCTCAGCGCCACCGCCCGCATGACCGGCGACCTCGTCGCTGCCAAGCTCGTGGTCACGGAAGGCGCCGCCTTCACCGGCCACGTCACCGTCGGCCCCAACGCCCTCAAGGCGCGGCCCGGCGAGCCGGCCGCCCACCCCGGCCAGCGGGAGGCCGCCGGCCACGGTGACTCCGGTGCGCCCGCGGGGCCTCAGCCCCACAAGGACGCCGGTGGTCCGCCCAAGAAGTGACCGCTCAACCAACGAACGCGGCACGGCCCCCCTGGACTCCCCCAAAGCCGGGGAGCCCAGGGGGCTTGAGACCCCCGGACGGCCCCTCGCGGCCCGGGTCCGGATGAACCGGCCCCCGGCCGCTCGGACCAGCGCGCAGCGCACGCATGGCCAGGATCGACGGACAGTACGATGTCCACTGCTACCACTGCGGCCACCGCATCACGGTGGGCGGGCGCACCCAGTCCACGTCCTGCCCCAAATGCAGCAAGCGCCTCGTCATCGAGGACCTGGTCATCAAGTCCTACTACGCCGTCGTCAACGCCGAGACCTGCGGCAAACTGATCATCGCCAGGAATGGCCACGTCGTCGCCCAGAAACGCATCGTCGCCTTCAAAGGCATCGAGGTCGAAGGAAAATTGCAGTGCAAGGAGGCCATCACCGCCGGCCCCCTGACCCTCGGCCCCAAGGCCGAGTGGAAAGGAAACCTCAAGGCCGCCTCCCTCTCCATCAAACCCGGCGCCACCATCCAGGCCGCCCACTTCACCGTCCCCGCCGACCCCATCGCCGATTACCGCAAACCGTAGGAGGGCTCGACCGCCGTCAGCAGGCAGCTCATCGAGCATCGAATGCCCCGCCCGTGCCGATCACGTATGGCGCCTCCGTACCCCCGCCAGTAGAGCCCGAAGCGCCAGCGAGGGGTTCGTCCCACCGATTCCCGAACGCCAACAATCCCCGAGCGCTCGCCGACCCGCCCCCCATCCCCAGCGAACGCAGCGGCCAATCAGAACCCCGCACCGCCCCGCACTGCAAACGCGCAACCTCCTGTTTTTCTGACAAGATTCCTCGAATCGCCGAACGCAGATGAACGCCGATTGACTGGGAAGCCCTTTCTTCATCTGCGTTTATCTGCGTTCATCGGTGGTCGATCTTCCGGGTTGTGCACATCTCAAATCTCAAATCTCAGATTTCAAATTCGGTTGCAGGCCCGGCCCGCGCCGTGAACCCCTCCGGCACAAATCGAAGTCAGTTCGCACTCCCGTCCCTCCTTCACTCCTCTGTACCTCTGTTAGATTCTAACCTTTCCACCTTCTCACCTTCTCACCTTCACACCTTCTCACCTTCTCACTTTCCCACCTTCCCGCAACCCCGCCCCATCTCCCCCAACAAATCGAACCCAAACCCTGAACCGCCGCCTTCGCCCCTGCTCTTGCCGCCGCCGCAGCCGGGGGATAGCCTTTCTCTCACATCTGACGTGCCCCGCAAACAGGGGTGACCGCACCGAAAGGACGACCTCATGACTCGCCAATGGAACGTGTATGCGCTCACCGGACTCCTCGCCGCCCCGGCCCTCGCGGCCCAGCCCGTCCGGATCAGCAAGGACAAGTACCTCGACAAGTGCCGCGGGGCCTGGATCGGCCAGATGGTCGGCGTCTGCTACGGAGCGCCCTACGAATTCCGCTCCAACGGCGCACCGATCACAAAGGACCTCGAACCCTGGAAGCCCCAGCGCATTGAAGGAGCCATCGGCCAGGACGATATCTATGTCGAGATGACCTTCCTAAAGGCCCTCGAAGACCACAGCCTCGACATCACATATGAGCAGGCCGGCAAGGCCTTCGGCGAGTCGCAGTACCCGCTCTGGCACGCCAACCGTTCCGGCCGCACCAACGTCCGGATGGGCATCATGCCGCCCCAATCCGGCCACCCCGAGTTCAACCGCCACGCCGACGACATCGACTTTCAGATCGAAGCGGATCTCCTGGGTATTCTCTGCCCTGGCCTGCCGCAGGAATCCAACCGTCTGTGTGACATCTTCGGCCACATCATGAACTACGGCGACGGCGTCTACGGCGGCATGTTCGTCTCGGGCATGTATGCCGAGGCCTACCTCGAAGACCGCGACGTGATGAAGGTCATCCGCGCCGGCCTGGCCTGCATCCCCGTCGAATCGCTCTACCACAAGTGCATCTCCGACGTGATCGCCTGGCACAAAGATCAGCCCGAAGACTGGCTGGCCGTCTGGAAGAAGATCGAGGAGAAGTGGCAGGACGACGTCGACTGCTCGCCGGGCAACCCTTTCAACATCGACGCCAAACTCAACGGCGCCTACATCGTCATGGGCCTGCTCTACGGCGACGGTGACTTCCTCAAAACGATCGAGATCTCCACGCGCTGTGGCCAGGACGCCGACTGCAACCCCTCCAACGCGGCCGGCGTGCTCGGTTGCATGAAGGGCTTCGCCGCCCTGGGCGAGAACATCACCGGCGGCGTCAAGGTCATCGCCGACACGATGTTCTCACACACCGATTACTCGTGGAATTCGCTCATCCCGGCCTGCCAGAAAGTGACCGAGAAGATCATCCAGCGCACCGGCGGCAAGATCGACGGCGACGCCTACGTCATCGCCCGCCAGTCGCCCGAGGCCGCCCCCCTCGAGCAGTGGACCGACCAGGAAAAAACGCTCAAGGACATCGTCTCGCAGCGCGAGCTCGATGGGTGGATGCCGAACTTCCGCGTCCGCGCGTGCGGCCCTGACCTCGACCCCGGCGTGCGCGAGATGGCCTGGGGCCGTCCGAACATTCTCAAGCTGCATCCGCTGGGCCCCGAAGAGCCGGCCATCCTCCGCGGCCGCATGAAAGTGCCCGACGGCCTCACCCGGCCGCAGCTTCGCTTCGGCATCAAGTCCGAGGCCGACGGCGACTTCCTGCTCAAGCTGGAAATCAACGACGAAATGGCCCTCGAAAAGGTCATCGACACCAAGGAAGGCTGGCTCGACCTGGCCGTCGATCTGAAAGCCAAACCCGGCAGCACCATCCGTCTCAAGTTCGAAAACTGCCCCCACGGCAAGTGGTTCAACGAGTCGATGTTCCTCACCCGCCTCCAGATCGTTGACGTTACTTCCTCCGCACCGCGCTGACCCGCGCAAAGATGTGGCCAGGCCCCTTACTTGCTCTCAATCACCACCCGCAGGCGGCAGCGCCGCCGCGGCGTGGCGCGCAGCGCGAACAGTCCGCCTCATGGAAAACGAAGACCGCTCACTCAATCCGCAATCCGCAATTCGAAATCGGCAATCGGAAATGCCTTCACACCCACGTGCCCAGCTTCGCCCGGCTGTACCGCTCGACGGATGCGGCGACTTCCCGGGTGGCCTCTTCGGCGGGGGCCCAGCCCAGCGTCTGTACCGCCGCCCCCTCGAGCTGCTTGTACGTCGCGAAGAAATGTTCCACCTCGCGCAGGAAGTGCGGCGATACGTCCTCCAGCACCCGGTAGTCCTCGAAAAGCGGGTCGCTGTGCGGCACGCTCAGCACCTTGTAGTCGTTCTGACCTCGGTCGGTCATCTTGAACAGCCCGAGCACCCGCGCCTCGATCAGGCATCCGCTGAACGTCGGCTCGCTCACCATCACCAGGATGTCGAGCGCGTCTCCGTCCTCGGCCAGCGTCTGCGGGATGAATCCGTAGTCCCCGGGGTAGTGGCTCGACGAATACAGGTACCGGTCGAGCTTCATCAACCCCGTCTTCTTGTCAACCTCGAACTTGCTGCGCCGTCCCTGCGTGATCTCGACGATCGCATTCACGACGTGCGGGATTTCGACCCCGGGGGGAACGTCATTGTAGGCTGGTCGCATTCACTCTCCCTCTCACGGGTGGGGCCTTACAGCGGCGAGCCGAGGATCAGCAGCGTCGCGATGGCCCCGATGTAGCCGGCGAACGTGGCCAGCGTCGTGGCATCATCGACCATCCGCGTCCGCTCCATCTGCTGCTCGTGTTCCGATTGATACGTGGCGTGCACGAGTTGCACCGCCGCGTGCGCCGGCTCCTGCTCCAGTTCGCAGATCGCCGAAAACTGCGCCGGGGTCAGCGGCAGCGGCCGGCTCGGCGGCTTGGCCAGAGCGGTCCCCAGGCACAAACAGACCACCAGCACCGAACTTGCCAGTCTGCGGATCATGGTCACTCCTTCGAGCCCGAAAGCGCCGGCCGCGATTCCACAGGGGGGGCCACCACGATCATCATCGCATGCTGACCCCGCTCCCACAAGATATCAAACTCGGCCGCCGACACATTCTGGACCGCCTGCGGGAGCGAGGGATCCAGACATGTAATGATATCGGTCGGAGACTCCCCGCTTTTGGCCTGAATTCCGGTGACAACCACCGCGTGATTGAACGCCGGATTCGCCCCCTCCCGGTTGATGATGCAGATCACCGGGTATCCCCGCTCTGCGAGCCAATATCGCAGAGCGGTAGGCGGTTTTCCGTCTATTCTGCCCGCCAAGCTCACGAGGTGCAGCCCCTTCTCCGCCAGGTACGCCTTCAGGTCGTCGATCCCCGTCTCATCGCGCCCACTCAGACGGAGTTCCTCCCGGATCGAGCTCTCTGTAAAACGCCGTTCCCCCAGCAGGTAGTTGGCCGCCATTGCCGCGCAGGCCACCAGGCAGGTCCGGTGGCTCGTCGAGGGCTCAAGCCGCACCGGCAGCGTCCCGGGCGGATACGTGACCGGCGGCCGCTCGACCTGACAGCCCGCAACGCAGACGGCCGTCAGGAGCCCACACAGCCATAACTGTTTGACATGACAGGGGCTAAGAGCACCCACCTGCATCGTCATAAGGGAACCTCGCACCCGTGAACGGGGCCGCCCGCGCCTGGGCCGTCCGCCCATCGGTACTCGGAGCATCGCCGACGGGCCTTGCCAACCCTGGGGATGATCCCTCACCCGCCTGTTGGCCCTGCCGGCTGTCTCGGCCAATCCGCGTCAAGTGTCATGCATCCCCTGTGAACCTGTCAATCCGACTCCGCTGGACACTGCCGGGGCAGTCAGCTACCATGGCTCGACTCGGCACCGCCCGTCTTCGCGAGGCAGGGCCTTTTCACGAAGTCCCGAGCCGGCTGGGCCGGCCGCTAGGAGTTGAATCTGTCATGGCACTGCAGGTCAAGCCCGGTCAGTGGGTCAGCGTCACCGTCAAGTCGCAGCCGCGGACGGCCGCCGGCCGAAAAACCCTCGTGCGGCTCTTCGAGCAGGACCCCGCCATCCGCAAGGAGCGCGAGCGCCAGATGAAGACCCGCCCGATCCAGCCCGCGCGCCGGGGTGGACGTCTATGGAACAACAAACCCGCCAGGCTCGAAATCGTCAGCACCCAGCGCGGCGCAACCTACCGCGTCTTCGCTTCCGTCGCCGCCCTCAAGGATCTCCAGAGTGTCGAAAACCACGTGGACGTCAAACCCGCTTCGTAAGGCTTTGCCTCACTTCACGCCCGTACCTTTGAAGAACGTATACGAGAAACTCCCGTCTTCAGCCGTCGTCCGCTCCAGGTCGGCGATTCCCTGATCGAAATCCTCCGCGGTCATGAGCCCGGACTCGATCGCGGCCACGCGGATGCTCTCGATCATCGCGATGAACGTCTTGCGCGTGAAACCATCCACCATCTCCGGATGACCGGCGTCGGCGTAGACCACCCTCGGTGAAACCTGCGCCTGCTGGAATCCGGATTCGTTCAGAAGCGCGAACAGCCTTCGCCCGATCAGGGCATCACCGTCCGCCCGGGCCTGCAGCTCGACCAGGCATTGAATCGCCCGGTCTGCCGTGCCGCTGCGGGGATGAAAGAACGCCGAGCCATGATCCCCCTCGATGATGGTCAGCCGCCCTCCGGGTTTGAGCAGCGATTTGAGCCTGATCAGCACGTCGGTGGGACCCGGCAGATGCTCCAGCAGGAAGCAGACGAACACATGATCGAAGCTCTCTGGCCGGAAGGGCGGTCGGCGTACGTCGGCCACGTGCAGCGCCACATTCTGCACCCCCGCACGGCTCAGCCGTGCCCGCGCCTCCCGCACCGAGTCAAGGCGAACATCGAAGCTGATGAATCGCGCGTCCGGGCTGCCCCGTGCGATCACGAGCGACTGCGCACCCACGCCGCAACCCGCTTCCAGCACCAGCGCCCCGGCCGGAAACGCCGTGTCATGATGCAGGAGCCGGCTCAGCGTGATCGCCTGATCGGAAAGCCGCGCACTCTCGGGGCGGGAGTAGCCGTGGACGTAATGAGCGCTCATTCGAAACCGGTCTCGGCGATCTCAATCGCGCGAAGCAATGCCTTGCCCTTGTTGATCGTCTCTTCGTACTCGCGCTGCGGATCCGAGTCGGCCACGATCCCCGCACCCGCCTGCACGTACACCCGGTGTCTGCCCGCCGAGCCCGGCGTGATGACCATCGTCCGCAGGGCGATGCACGTGTCCATGTTGCCGGCGAAATCCACGTAGCCCACCGCTCCCGCGTACGGCCCGCGCCGCGTGGGCTCGAACTCGTCGATGATCTGCATTGCCCGCACCTTGGGCGCCCCGCTCACCGTCCCGACCGGCAATGCCGCCCGCAGCGCGTCGAACGCGTTCATACCGGCCGCGAGCTTCCCCTTGACGTTGCTGCAGATGTGCATCACGTGGCTGTAACGCTCGACCACCATCACGTCGCTGAGCTCCACCGAGCCCAGCTCGGCCACGCGTCCCACGTCGTTGCGGCCCAGGTCGACGAGCATGATGTGCTCGGCCCGCTCCTTGGGGTCGGCCAGCAGCTCCGCCTCGAGCGCCTTGTCCTCCTCCTCGGTCGCTCCGCGCCGCCGTGTGCCGGCCAGCGGCCGGTTCGTGATGATCCCGTCCTCCACCCGGCACATGATCTCGGGCGAGGCGCCCACCAGCGTCACCTGCGGGCTCTTGAGGTAGAACATGAACGGCGAGGGGTTCACCACCCGCAGCGCCCGGTAGATGTTGAACGGATCAGCCGCGGTTTCGAGCTCCAGACGCTGCGAGAGCACCACCTGGAAGATGTCGCCCGCGCGGATGTACTCTTTGCACGCTTCGACCGCGCGCTGATATCCGCCGGCGGGAAAGTTGCTGGTAAACGCAAGCCGCGGATCACCCATCCGCTCGACGTGGCCGATCCGCGTCCGCTGCGGCGAGGCGAGCTGCTCCACCGTCGCCGCCACCCGCTCGCACGCCCGTTCGTAACCCGCCCGCACCCCGTCGCGGTCCACATGTGCGTGGCTGATCACCAGCACCGTCTTGTTCACGTGATCGAACACCACCATCGTGTCGTACAGGCCGAACAGCAGATCCGGCAGCCCGCGGTCGTCGGCCGGCGGGCTCGGCAGCGGCTCGTAGTAACGGACGACGTCGTATCCGGCGTAGCCCACGGCCCCCCCAGCGAACCGCGGCAGCTCGGGCAGGTGCACGGCCTTGTACGACGCGAGTTCCTCGGCGAGCATGCCCAGCGGGTCGTCGGACGCATCGCTCCGCTTGAACCCGGGGCCCTGCCGCACAACCTGATCGCGCGCGGCCTCGAACGTGAACGCCGGATGGGCCGCCAGGAACGAGTACCGCGCGATCCGCTCGCCGCCCACGACGCTCTCGAGCAGGAACGCATGTTCCGCCTCACACGAGAGGGCGGCGAACGCCGTGACCGGTGTCAGGTGGTCCGCCAGGAGCTGGCAATACACGGGAATCGTGTTTCCCCGTGCCGCCAGCCGCTCGAATTCCTCGAAACTGGGTAGATATGTGGCCATTCGGCCGAGCATCGTACTTGCGCAGAGCCGGCCCATCAATTCTGCCGCGGCACGCCCTGTTGGTCGGGAAGCTTCCGGGGCCCGTGACAGCTTGGGCGGAGCGCAGAGCCGCCTATTGTGGTGCAGCCGTCCCGGCTGCACGTGCAGTCGGGACGCCCGCACCACAATTTCTCGGCCCCGCCGATTATGTCACGCACCCAAGCTTCCAAGGCGGCCGCTGGCCCCGCGGCGGTGGCGGGATGTGAAGATCCTCACGGTGGGATCGCTTCGAGGAGAACGATTCAGCCCGGTGCACCTGCCAGTGGATCCGCCGGCAATTCCACCGGGGGGGTCGCCTGCGTTATCCTTGAAAACCCTACAATCGATGGACGGCCAGAGTGTTTCGGTGATGCTAGTGCCGTTTTCGGTACGAGAGTTTCGTGCTGGGTGCGCTAGGCCCGGCATTCATGCCGGGTCACCGGGCGGCATCGGATTACCCATGCCGGTTCACCGGCATTCTCGTCCTGGCTTGAGCCACCGGCGGCGCTAAAGCAGGAAGAGAAGCCCGCTGGAAGCGGGCTCGAGGCCGACGGGATGCCCCGAACCCGGCCTGAAGGCCGGGCCTAGCGCAGACAACCGAAACCGT
>CAZQEN010000210.1:4877-13442 GCA_964591605.1 uncultured Planctomycetales bacterium | reverse complement strand
GGGCCCTGGGGGGCGGAGTCCACCCCAGTCGCTGGTGGGCAGAGCCCACCCTACCTGTTGGTGGGCAGAGCCCACCCTACGCCTTTGGCTGCGACTTCCAGTAGGGTGGGCTCCGCCCACCTTTGCCGCCGCAGGGCAGATCGCTGGCGAGGCATGGGGTTCATCCGCGCGTTGGCGGGCAAGGGCCCTGGGGGGCGGAGTCCACCCCAGTCGCTGGTGGGCAGAGCCCACCCTACCCCTTCGGCTGCGACTTCCAGCGCCGGTGGATCCAGAGGTACTGCTCGGGGGCTTCGCGGACGGATTCTTCGATGGCCCGGGTGTACTCCTGCGTGATCCAGTGGAGGGGATCCGGGCGGTCGTGCCAGTCGGCGGGCTGGATGATGCGGTTGACGCCGCATTCGTACTCGAACTGGTCGCTGATGCGGCGGCTATAGCCGACGAGGATCGGCACGCTGTATTCCATCGCCAGCAGGCCGATCGACTTGTAGGTCGAGGCGGGGCGACCGAAGAACTCGACGAAGTGGCCCTTGTGCCCGGCGTTCTGGTCGGCGATGAAACCCAGGATGCCTCCGCCGGACAGGATCTCGCCCGCGCTGCGTGTCGCCCCCTTCTTGTAGAGCAGTTGCAGCCCGCGTTTGGCCCGGACTTCCAGAAGGAAGTCATTGAGGTACGGATTGTCGAGCGGGCGCATGACGGCCGTCAGCGGAAAGCCGAACGTGGCCAGCACGAAACCGAGCAGCTCCCAGTTGCCGTAATGGCCGGTGAGCAGGATCGCCCCCTGCCGGCGGATAAGCACGTCCGCGGCCGGCTGCATGCCCTTCAGCCGGATGTAGCGCGGCCAGGTCCACTCGTTGATCAGCCGCGGCGTGAACAGGGCCTCCATCGCCATCATCGTCATCTGCTGCAGCGATGCGAGGGCGATGCGGTCCATCTCCAGGTGGGAGAGCTGCGAGCCATAGGCGAGCCGCAGGTGCTCGCGGGCCCGGTCCCGGTGCCGCGGCAGGAGCCGATACCAGAGCCACCCCATCCAGCGGGCGGTGCGCAGGTTGGCGTCGATGGGAAACATCTGGAAGAGCATCGTGGCCAGCCGGACCACGATGTACGTCAGGTACTGGAGGATTCGGTGCCGCTGCCGCGCCATGGCCGCATTGTACACGCCCGGCCGGAAATGCCCTGCCCCCGCTCGCGGCGCAGAGAAGCCCGCCGATCCGCCAATTCCTTCGGGAGGTAAGGCCAGCGTTGTGGCGCGGCCGTCTTCCCGGCGCGCCGGGACACGGTGCAGGCGAGACGCCTGCGCCACAAACGGCGGACCCGATCGGGAGAATTGCCGGACGCGACGCGCACTGACTCCACTCGGTAGCCTGGTGATGGCCGCCTGCTTCAGGGCAGCCGAGCCGGCCACGAGAAGGCGGTGATTGAAGTTGAAGCCAGCAACTCGCGTGCCCGGGCCACATCGTCTCCGGCCGTCCGCGCCGTGCCGATGATCCCCGCCCCCGCCTCGGCCGCCGCGCCCAGCAGCTCCGACCACGCCTTCGTCTCGAACGCGCAGTCGACGGTCACGACATGGGCGGGGGTGTGCTGGACCACCCACATCGCATCTGCGATGCTGCCCACCCGCAGGCTCAGGAACCGGACCTGCTCCATCTCGCGGAGCTTGATCATGGTCCGGAGGGGTTCGCCCGCTTTGACCCGCTCCACATCGAGCATGGAGAGCTGCCAGATGTCCACCTGGGTTCGCCCGATGCGGGTCAGCAGCTCGCCGCAGGCATTGAGCATCGAACGGTCCCACGCCCGCGGCCCCACCCGGACGATCACGTGCGGCTCTTTCCTGGCCATCGAGCCGGCCACCCGTCCCCAGTTTTCGGCGTCCAGATCCAACGGAATGTCGCACCAGTTGGCCACGTCGGACGGCGAGGGCGCGGATTCCGCACTCGCTACCAGCAACCCGAAGGCGCTGAGTTCCAATCCGGTTCGACCGAGGGCTTTGGTCTTCATGACGGGTCCGCGGTTGGCGGCCGAGCGTCCGCTACCCCGAAGATCTGCGGTGCGTCGTCAGGTTCAGCCACAACGGACGACTGGCCGCAAGGCTCTGACCGCTCACGTTGACGCTGTCGGGCTCACTCCTCTATATTAACCTGTGTCGGGCATATCAAGGAGAAATCGCATGGGCCGGTTGTACGACGACATTACCAAGACCATCGGCAACACCCCCCTCGTCCGCATCAATCGCATCATCAAGGCGCCCGCGACCGTTTATGCCAAGCTCGAGTTTTTCAACCCCCTCTCGAGCGTCAAAGACCGCATCGGCGTGTCCATGATCGAGGCCGGCGAGCGCGACGGCAAGATCAACCGCAGCACCGTCATCATCGAGCCGACCTCGGGGAACACCGGAATCGCCCTCGCCTTCGTCTGCGCGGCCAAGGGCTACCGCCTCATTCTCACGATGCCCGAGAGCATGTCCATCGAGCGCCGCAATCTCCTCAAGGCCCTCGGCGCCGAGCTGGTGCTGACCCCGGCGACGGAGGGCATGAAGGGAGCGATCGCCAGGGCTGAGCAGCTCGTCAAGGATACCCCCGGCGCCTGGATGCCCCAGCAGTTCAACAACCCGGCCAATCCCGAGATCCACCGGAAGACGACGGCCGAGGAGATCTGGAACGACACGGACGGCAAGGCAGACATCCTGGTGGCCGGCGTCGGAACCGGCGGCACCCTGACCGGCGTCGGCGAGGTCATCAAGAAGCGCAAGCCCTCCTTCCGATGCATCGCGGTCGAGCCGACGGATTCGCCGGTGATCACGCAGAAGAAGGCCAATCAGGAACTCAAGCCCGGCCCGCACAAGATTCAGGGCATCGGGGGGGGCTTCATCCCCAGCAACCTGAACATGGAGTATGTCGACGACGTTGTGCGGGTCACGAACGACGACGCCTTCCGGTGGGCCCGCCGCGCTGCCAGGGAGGAAGGCATCCTCTGCGGCATCTCCTCGGGCGCCGCGCTGTGCGCGGCCAATGAGGTCGCCAATCAGCCTGAAAACAAGGGCAAACTGATCGTCGCCATCCTTGCCAGCGCCGGCGAACGCTACCTCTCCACGCCGCTGTTCCAGGAGGGGTAAATCAGTAACGGTAGAGATCGGTCCGCCGCTCGGCGAAGATGTCTGTCCTGGGGGCGAGCGTCTTGTCGCGCGCGGCGGCCGGATCGATCCGGGCCACCGCCTCGGCGGATGAGTCCGGCGTCGAGCGGGCCAGGATCTGCCCGTCCGGATCGATGATCACCGCCGACCGCTCGCCGGCCGCCACCACAAACACGCGGTTTTCCAGGGCCCGCGTCCGCAGCAGCGGCAGATCGTCCGGAGCATCGAAGAACAGCAGCACCTGCGCCCCCTCGAGCGTGAGGGCCCGGGCGGTCGCGAAGGAGCGGGCCCATTGCCCCGCGATGCATCCGACGAGCACAGATCCCCGATCGTACACATCGGCCCGCGACGGGTAGGCCACCGCGGTGACGTCGAACGCCGGAGCGACCATCTCGACCTGCTCCGCCTGAGCCTCCTGGGGGAGGTTCAGCAGGGCCAGGGTGACGCCGTGCTCCTGAAGAGGCTGAAAGAGGGATTCGCCCATCCCCCCGGTGAACCGCGCCGTGGCGACCGCGGTGGGGACGGCCGCCACCGTGATCCGCCGGGCGCTCTGCCCCGAAGGCTCCGCGCCGGCCGCCTCCCGCAATCCTCCGCTCAGCGCGGCCCGCCGTTTCTGACTCACCCAGATCCGATGCGGGCGGTCGATGGTGACCCGCGCGGCAATCACCGCATCGCCGGTGGCCGGCGCCTCGGCGGCCAGGGACCCGTCCGCCCGCACGATCCGGCTCTGCCCCACGTATCCGGTCGCCCCGAGCTCCAATCCCCACTTGTCCGCGCAGACGAACGGAATGCCGAACTCCCTCGCGCGGGCCTCGATCAGGAAATCCACCTGCGGGTTGTAATACCGGCCCGGATCGCGGGCCGCGTTGATCCAGCAGGTCGGCAGCGCGATGAGCTGGGCCCCGTCCGCCGCCAGGGTGGCCACCAGTTCGGGATCCCGCGCCTCGGCGCAGATCACGACGCCGATCCGACCCAGGGCCGTATCGAAGGCCCGGATTTCATCGCCCGGGGTGAACCAGTCGTGATCGGCGTTCCACAGGAACCGCTTGCGGGCCCGCCCGACCTCCCGCCCGCGGTCGTCGAGCAGGACGGCCGAGTTGAACACCGCCTGCGCCGTCTCTTCGACAAAACCGCAGACCAGGTGCAGCCGATGCTGCCTGGCCTGGGCGGCCAGCCACGCGACGAATTCCTCGCTCCGCAGGTGCTCACCCGCACGGTAGGAAGTGATGGAACCCAGGAGGTAGGCCGGATACGCGCATTCGGGGAGCACCAGCAGGTCCACCCGCTTGTCGGCGGCCCGGCGGATGGCCAGGCCGATCGCTTGCAGCGTGGCCGGAGCCTCGTTCATCAGGCGAGCCTGGATCTGACCCGCCGCGACCGTGATCGTTTGGGGGTTCCCCACCCGCATCGCACCGATGGTAGCGCGACGCCGTGTGCTTTGCAATGTGCGGGGGCATTTCTATAATCCCGAAGTGGCCAAACACTTAGCGAGCAAGTGCACTCCCCGGCGACGGCTTTCAGAGGGTTTCAGGCAGCGTCGATGCCGCCATTCCGCATGGCCCGCCGGATTCTGGCTGCACCCTCATGACGGTCCGTGACCTGAGTGAACACCTCCCATGTCAGATCGCGATTATTACGAAGTCCTCGGTGTCCCCCGCAGCGCGACCGCCGACCAGATCAAGCAGGCTTACCGGAAGCTGGCCAAACAGTACCACCCCGATCGCAACCCCAATAACAAGCAGGCTGAGACGCGGTTCAAGGAGATTCAGGCGGCCTACGATGTGCTCAGCGATGCTCAGAAGCGCAGAAACTACGACCAGTTCGGGCATGCGGGCGTGGGGGCGGGTCCGCAGGCAGGCTGGCGATCGAGCGGACCGGGCGGGACACGCACCTACACCTGGCAGTCGGGCGGTCCGGACATTCCCATCGAGGATTGGGAAGACTTGTTCAGCACTTTCGCGGGCGGAGGCACCGGCCGTCGACCTGCCGACTCCGGCAGCGTCTTTGACGAGTTCTTCGGGCGGGCTACCCGGCGAGGCGGACGCCGTCCCGTTGCCGGTCAGGATGCCGAGCACCCCGTCCAGCTCACCTTTGATCAGGCGGTGCACGGGACGACCCTCGAGCTGTCTTTCCCCGAGACCGGCGGCGGCGTCAAGGTGCGCATCCCCCCCGGCGTCGCCGATGGACAGCGGATCCGGGTGCGAGGCAAGGGAATGCCGGGCCACCACGGTGGGCCGCCCGGGGACCTCTATATTACTGCTAACATCCAGCCCCATCCATACTTCCGGCGTGTGGGCAGCGATATCTATCTCGACCTGCCGCTCACCATTACCGAGGCGGCTCTGGGCACGCGTGTCGAAATTCCGACGCTGCAGGGCAAGACCGTGCTCACGGTACCAGCGGGGACGCCGAGTGGGGCGAAACTCCGTCTGAAAGGCAAGGGAATTCAGCCCCCGGGCAAGCCGGCCGGCGATCAGTACGCGGTCGTCCGGATTGTCCCGCCCAGAAAGCTCAGCGAGCAACAGCGGCGGATTCTCGAAGAGCTCCGGACCCTGGGTGAGGCGGACCCCCGATCGGAACTCGGTTGGAGCTGAGTCCCACGTGGTCTGGCCTACAATGATCCGGAGCCGTGGCGGCCAGGAGCAAAGACGGTGCGCGCCGACGCAGAAAGGCCTCGCTGGATCTCCATCTCGCTGCTGGTCATTGTCCTGCTGGGGGCCGGGGCGCTGATTGCCCTGCTCAGCGTGCAGCCCCCGCCCGCAGTGCCGGCGCCGGCGACCCGCAGTGTCCCACAGGCCATCAGCGGAGCCCAGTTGAGGTACGTTCTGTTTCTCGTGGTCATCCTGGTGCTGGTACTGGCGGTCAGTCTGCTGGCCCTGCTGAGATGGAGTCGTCATTTCCGTCGTCTGATTCTGCATAAACCACCCCCGCCGACACCGGCGGAGGATGTGTGGGCGATGCACCGTCTGGAGGAAGAACCAGAGGGACCCACCGAAATCACGGGACATCCGGAGGGCTCGTAACCGATGGTTTCACAGACAGGTCAGGCCGCCAAGCGTATTGGGAGGGTCGTCGCGCATAAAAAGGGCCACCTGTTCCCTACCTCTGGGAGGCAGACATTCAGTGGCCCCTGCGCTGGGATAGCTGGCGCTCATGTGACCGGCTGGTCGCATGGCGATGGATGTATTGTACCCCGTTTTGACAAAACCGGAGTTTCGTTACCTCGCCAATTTACCCCATCGGCAGGAACGATGTTTTTGGCATCATCAAATCGGTTTAACGGGGGCTGATTGCAGGTGCACTGGAATGTTGATCGGGATTTGGACTTGACAGGGTTTTGTACGGGAGAGCCGGATGAGCACTTTGCCGGAAACCATGGGGACCATGAGGCCGCGAACGCTGCGTCCGAGTTGGCTGGCCGCGCTGCTGATGATTCTGCCCGCGGCGGGGCTGGTGCTGGGCGGCGCGGGCATCATTCTGGAGGCCGCCGACAAGGCGTCTCACGTGTCGCTGGCCCTGATCCTTGCAGGTCTGATGCTTCTCATGTTTTCAGGTTGCCTCGCGATGCTGGCGCTGGGACAGGCGGTACTTCAGACGCTCAGGTCGCTCAGCGAGCAGAACGCCTCCATCCAGCAGCAGGTGTCGGTCATGGCGGAGCGGGCGGTCGCCCAGGCTCAGTCCGCGCCTCAGGCTTCGGCCGGTCTGGGCGCTCTGGAAATGCGTGCCCTGCTGAGCGATCTGCGTGAGACGCTCCTGCTGCCCGAAGCCGAACGGCAACGCCGGTATGAGCGGCTGGTCGAGCGTGAGCTCCAGCGGGGTCTCACGGCTGCGGAGCGTTATATCATCTCCCGCGACTTCCACCGCGCCCGCGAGGAACTGGCGATGCTCACCGAGCGTTTCGGGCAGGATGAGCGTCTGCGGACGAGCTACGACCGCCTCGAAAAGGCGGCCGAGGCCGCCCGGGCCAACGACATCACGCACGCCCATCATCGGATCGATGACCTGGTGAGCATGGGGCGCTGGGAAGAGGCGGAGCGCGCCGCCCGCGAGTTGCTGGAGAAGTACCCGGTCTCGCAGGAGGCAACCGCCCTGCTCATTCGCGTGCAGCGCGAGCGCAAGACGTACGAGCAACGGCACCGCCAGCGTCTCTTCGACGAGATCCAGCAGTTCGTCCACCAGCGTAAGTGGCAGGAGGCGGCGGCCGCGGCCCGGAGTTTCCTTCAGAACTTCCCGAGCGGCCCGGACAGCGATGCCCTGCGCCCGCAGCTCGAGACGCTGAACGCCAACGCCGACATCCAGGCCCGCCAGGCCCTCGAGCAGCAGCTCAAGGACCTGATCCGTCAGCACCAGTACTGGGACGCGCTGGGCCTGGCCCGGCGGATCATCTCCGAGCATCCGCTCAGCCCGCAGGCCAACGCGCTGCGCGGCCAGCTCCCGCGACTCGAGGAGCTCGCGCGGCAATCGCCCGCGCCGGCGTGAGCTTAAACAGCTCCGACCGCACGGTAACGGCCGGCCCCGGTGGCGGCCGGGCGGAGGCAGCGGCGGGCCTCTGTGCCGCGCGATGTTCCTGTTGGCCAACCGGCCGATTGCGCACCTGTTCAGCACTGCCCCGAATGGCGCCCAAAGCGCGAACGAGGGGTCGGCATGATCGGGCGCAACCGCGTGAACCCCTCGCCTGCGCTTCGGGCTCTATCTCCGCGCGGCGGATGCCAAGCACGTACTCCTCCGTAAAGCCGCGTGTCCGCGTTTGCCCTCCCGGGCGTCACGACTCCGTGGCCACGTCGTGCGGGAACCGTTCGAGCGGGCAGCCTTTGCACTGCGGGCGGGGCCGGCAGTGCAGCTTGCCCACCTGCACCAGCAATGCATGGTACTCGTTGAAGAGCGGCGGGTCGGAGGGCAGGTTCGACTCGAAGAGATCCTTGATCTCGTCGTAATCGGCGGTTTCGTCGATGAGGCGGTGGCGGTGCAGGATGCGGGCCGTGTAGGCATCGACGACGAACGTGGGCAGGCCGCCCGCGTACAGGATGATGGCGTCGGCGGTCTCTCGCCCGATGCCCGATATCCCGAGCAGTTCCTCGCGCAGGGCGTAGACCGGCAGGGCGAACATGCGATCGAGGCTGCCGTCGAATCGCTCCCAGAGCCAGTCGACGAACGACTTGAGCCGGCGGGCCTTGACGTTGAACGTCCCCGCCGGACGGATCAGCTCGGCGATTGCTTCGATCGGGAGGTCGCGCAGCCGCGCCCAGTCGAGCGCCCCCGCCGCCCGCAGGTTCGCAATCGCCCGCTCGACGTTGCGCCAGGCGGTGTTCTGCGTGAGGATCGCGCCGATGATGACCTCGGTGGGTGTGTCGCCCGGCCACCAGCGCTGCGGGCCGCAGGCGGCCAGCATCGCGTCGTAGAACGCCCTGAGCGTGTCAGCGGTGCGGGTACTCATGCGT
>CAZQEN010000210.1:0-4777 GCA_964591605.1 uncultured Planctomycetales bacterium | reverse complement strand
TCCACCCGATGCTGCAGCCGGCGCTGTGAGTTTTTCGTAACGCACAGGCGGCGCCGGGGCAAAGGCAGGGGCGACTTGCCCGGATTTCAGGTCGGGGCTTATCATCCACGAATACACTCTCCGAAGGAGCGGACCTGCCATGGCGGACGGAGCCCGGTTTACCCATTTGCACGTTCATACGCATTACAGCCTGCTGGACGGTGCGACGCGGATCGAGGCGCTGGTCGAGCGGGCGAAGGCCCAGGGTTCGAGCGCGGTGGCGATCACCGATCACGGCAACATGTTCGGGGCCATCCACTTCTATCAGGCGGCGGTGAAGGCGGGGATCAAGCCGATCATCGGGATGGAAGCGTACATGGCCCCGGCCGACCGGCGTGACCGGGGTCGGGCGGCCGTGATGGCGCCGTCGGTCGGCCACGACGGGCCCACGGCTTCGGTGAGCAAGGAGAACGCCTATCACCTGCTGCTGCTCGCCAAAGACCGCACCGGCTACGGAAACCTGCTCAAGCTTGCCTCGATCGCGTATCGCGAGGGGTTCTACTACAAGCCGCGGATCGACAAGGAGGTGCTGCGCGAGCACGCGGCCGGGCTGATCTGCACGAGCACGTGCCTGGGCGGCGAGATCCCGCAGGCGCTGATGCGCGACGACCGGCGGGCGGCCGAGGAGATCGCCCGGGTGTATCTGGACATCTTCGGCGAGGAGAACTTCTGGATCGAGCTCCAGGATCACGGCCTGGAGGCACAGAAGCTCACGAACCCGGAGCTGGCGGATATCGCGAAGCGGCTGGGCATTGGCATCGTCGCGTCCAATGACGTGCATTACCTGGAGGAGGCCGACGTCGAGGCGCACGACGTGCTCTGCTGCATCAGCACCGGGGCCAAGCTCGAGGAGGAGAACCGTTTCCGGTTCCAGTGCGGCGAGTTCTACCTGAAGACGCCCGAGCAGATGGCGGCGCTCTTTGCGAACTATCCTGAGGCGATCGCCAACACGAACCGCATCGCCGACCTGTGCAACCTGGAACTCAAGTTCGGCGAGCGGCATCCGCCGGTGTACCGCGTGCCCGAGGGCAAGACGGCCGACGATTACCTCCGCGAGCTGGTCTATGCGGCGGCACAGAAGAAGTATCCGAACCTCACGCCGGAGATCCGCGAACGCATCGACTATGAGCTGGGCGTCATCGCCTCCAAGGGGTTCTCCAGCTACTTCCTGATCGTCTGGGACTTCGTCAACTACGCCCGCTCGAAGGGGATCCCGTGCGGCGGCCGCGGGAGCGCCTGTTCGACGGTCGTGGGCTACTGCCTGAACCTCTCGGCCCCCGATCCGCTGCGGTACGAGCTGTACTTCGAGCGGTTCATGGACCCTGACCGCGACGAGATGCCCGACATCGACATGGACATCTGCCAGGAGGGGCGTGAAGAGGTCATCGAGTACGTCCGCCAGAAATACGGGCACGTCGCCCAGATCGTCACGTACGGGACACTCAAGGCGCGGGCGGCGGTCAAGGACGTGGGGCGCGTGCTGGGGCTGGGCTTCGAGGAGACCAACGCGATCACGAAGCTCATCCCCGAAGAGTTGAAGATGACGATCGACAAGGCGCTCGGGCAGGAGCCGGACCTGCAGCGGATGTACAAGGAGAACCCGCAGGTCAAGCGGGTGATCGACATCAGCCGGCGGCTCGAGGGGCTCTCGCGGCACACGGGGGTGCATGCGGCCGGCGTGGTGATCTGCGACCAGCCGATCGAGACGTTCGTGCCGCTCTATCAGCCTCCAGGCACCGATACCGTCGTCACACAGTACGACGGGCCGACCGTCGAGACGTGCGGGCTGCTCAAGATGGACTTCCTGGGCCTGCGGACGCTCACCGTGCTGGAGCGGGCGCGGCAGCTCGCCGAAAAGGGCCACGGCATCAGCATCGACCTCGACCAGATCAACCTGGCCGACCCGAAGGTGTTCGAGATCTTCGTGCACGGCGAGACCAAGGGGGTGTTCCAGTTCGAATCGGGCGGGATGCGCGACGTGCTCATGAAGATGCGGCCGAACCGCATCGAGGATCTCATCGCCGCCAATGCCCTCTACCGCCCGGGGCCGATGGTCTACATTGACTCGTACATCGCCCGCAAGCACGGCGAGACGTGGACGACGCCGCACCCGCTGATGACCGAGGTGCTCAAAGAGACGTACGGCATCATGGTCTATCAGGAGCAGGTCTCGCGCCTGGTGAACCGGCTGGGCGGGATCGAGCTCAAGCGGGCGTTCCGGCTGGCCAAGGCGATCAGCAAGAAGAAGACCTCGATGATCGAGGCGGAGCGCCAGCCGTTCATCGACGGATGCGTCAAGAACGGGCTCAAGAAGGAGACGGCCAACGAGATCTTCGAGGACATCCTGCGGTTCGGCGGCTACGCGTTCAACAAGGCGCATTCGACCGGCTATGCGCTGGTGGCGTACAAGACGGCGTGGCTCAAGACGTATTACCCGACCGAGTACATGGCCGCGCTGCTGACGTTTGAGATGGTCTCGCAGGACAAGGTGGTCGAGTACATCGAAGAGTGCAAGCGGATGGGCATTCCGGTGCTTCCGCCGGACGTGAACGTGTCGGAGCACGACTTCAACGTGGTGTACCGGCGGGGGAAAGTCGAAAGTCGAAAGTCGAAAGTCGAAACCGATACTCAAGCCGACGTTCGGCCGGAGATTCGGTTCGGGCTGGCGGCGATCAAGGGGGTGGGCGACAAGGCGGTGGCGGCGATCCTGGCGGCGCGGGCCAAGGGCGGGGCGTTCCAGTCGGTATTCGATTTCTGCGAGCGGGTCGACAGCAGCGCGGTGAACCGGGCGGCGCTGGAGGCGCTCATCAAGTCGGGCGCGTTCGACTCGACCGGGGCGATGCGAAAAGCGCTCATGGTCGTGCTCGAAGACGCGATGCATCACGGGGCCAAGCAGGCGGCCGACCGGCGGTCGGGACAGATGGGCCTGTTCGGGGCGGATTCCGCCGCTCCGGAGCCGCCGCCGAGGATCCCCGCGGTCGAGTGGAGCGAATCGGAGATGCTCGCCCATGAGAAGGCCGTTCTGGGCTTCTACGTGACGCGCCACCCGCTGAGCATGCATGAAGACGTCCTCAATAAGTACGCGACGGCCTCGACGGCCGACCTCAAGCGGCTGCGCGACGGGTCGGAGGTCGTGCTGGGGGGGATGATCAGCAAGATGCGTACGGTGATCACCAAAAACGGCCGCAATGCCGGGTCCAAGATGGGCATCATCACCTGCGAAGACCTCAAGGGCAGCATCGAGGTGGTGGTGTTCCCGCGCGATCTGGAGCGGTTCCAGCCGCTGCTCGCGCTGGAGACGCTCGTGTTCTTCAAGGGGCAGGTCGACCGCAAGCGCGAGGAGCCGTCGCTGCGGGTCAGCGAAGTCGTTCCGCTGGACCGGGCGGACGAGCTGCTCAGTGCGCTGGTGATTCTGCGGGTGCATGGTGCGGCGGCGCGTGAATCGACGCTCAAACAGGTCCAGGCACTCACGGCCCGGCACCGGGGCGACAAGCCGGTGTACGTCGAGCTGTGGACGGCGAACCAGCTCAAGGTGACGATCCGGGTGGGGCAGGCGGGTGTGCGGCCGTCGCCCGACTTCAAGGCCGCTGTCGAGGAGCTGATCGGGCCGGGCAATGTCATCACCGTCGGCTCGGTGCGGCGGGCGATGGCGGTGCAGCCGCCGTCAGTGGCCAGCGTGGAGCCCTCGGCTCCGCTCGTGGAGGAACACGACGAGGATTTCAGCGTCCACGACGAAGAGGCACTGGTGGCGGGATGATGGGACGGAAAACCGCCGCCGCTGTCGACCAGGACGGATGGCAGAAGTCGAAATGGGTTCGCTCCGTCGGACGTGCGAGGGGGCGGGTACTGTCCCAAATGCTTTACCCACAGCCGTTTACGGCCAGATTGGGCTGTCCGTGAATTGGCTTCGTTTTGTATCCTTGAATCTTGCACTCCGGCCATGGTCTCGCCCCATGGTCCCCTTCTCATGCATAACACGGCGGGCGCTCCGCACTGACCGGCAGCCATGGACCCCATGACTGAGCACGGACCGCTGAACACGGGCGATCCCGCCACGCCCGAAGCCCCAACACGTCAAGGCTGAGCCGCGGTTCGGCGCCAAACCGTTCTCTCGCCGACTCCCACTTCCCGGCGCCCTGAAAGGTTACGCCGCCGGCCGCGAAGAGACGGCATGAATACAAAACTGACACTCAATCGTCGTCTCGTCCTGGGCCTGCCGGTCTGTCTCTTCGCCATGGGAGGCGGTTGCCCAGCCGGTGGGCCGTTTCCGGGCACAGCGGACTCGGTCGCGGTGGTCTTCGTCAATCGCGCCGGCTTCGAGGTGGATCCGACCGTGGAGGGCGAGCGGATGGCGACGGTGCTCCCCGGTATCACCACGCGGGCGATTCTGTTCGACTGCAGCCCCGACCAGCGCTACGTCTTCTCGGGCAGCGTCCGGACGAACACGCAGACGCTTCCGAGCCCCTACTGGTTCACGTTCTACGACGGCATCAACACCAACTGCGGTGAAACCATCGAGATCACCTACTTCATGAACGCCGACAACGATCTCGACCTCGACGGCGTCTCCTACTGACCGAGGCTGCGGGTGTCCGCCCAGTGCCGTTTTCGGTATGAGAGTTTCGTGCTGGGTGCGCTAGGCCCGGCATTCATGCCGGGTAACCGGGCGGCATCGGATTACCAATGCCGGTTCACCGGCATTCTCGTCCCAGCTTGAGCGACAGGCCGGCGCTGAAGC
>CAZQEN010000209.1:0-13450 GCA_964591605.1 uncultured Planctomycetales bacterium | reverse complement strand
AAGTGAGAAAGTGAGAAGGTGGGAAAGGCGGGGACTCCGGCCACCATTCGCCCGGCAGATGTGGGCGGGTGAGAAAGCGAGAAGGTGGGAAAATGGGAAGGTGAGAAAGTGAGAAAGTGAGAAAGTGGGGAGACGAGAGAAGAAGGAACGGTTAACACTGACGGCGGCGAGGGTTACGGCTCTAATTGGCTTCGATTTGCGCACGTGCGTTTGAGGGCGTGTGATGGTCTGATGGGGAATCACGGAATACCTCCTATGACATCAGAACATGGTCGGCGCTTCGGCGTGAGGGTGCAGGCCGGAGCGACGGGCATCGGCTGGGTCTGCGGGGGCTCACGCTTTTACCTGCCTTTTACAGGCAGGGTGCACATGGGTCGGCTCGTGCAAGATGCCCATGCGACGGGTTACGACCAAGATGGGCGTGCCACGGATGGCGGTCAAGGTGGCGGGGCCACATGGAGGCCTTCGGCTTTGCGGCTACGGGGTGGACGGGGGGATGTAGCGGAGGAGGTTGGAGAGGAGGACGATGACGGCGGCAAGGGCGATATTGACGCCCATCCACATGGGGCGTTTCTTGCGAAGGCCTTCAAACGCGGGGCTTTTGCCCATGATGGCGATGGCGATGAAGAAGAGGAACAGGGCCAGGATGACTTTGACGCCCCACAGGCTGTGGTAGATCGGCTGGCCCTTGTGCAGGGGGAATTGAACGACCGTGTTGTAGATGCCCGTGATGAGGATGAGGGCGATGCAGGTGTGGAGGGCCCTGGACCAGCGTCGGACGAGGGTCGGGCCGAACTGGCTGCCGACCTCGGGCGGGAGGACCTGGCTCGCCGTAGGATGCACGATGAGCCGCATGAAGACGGTGCCGCCGACGGCCACGATGACGGAGGCGAGGTGGATCCATCGGCTCGCAATGACCAAGAGAGAGGTGTCGCTCAGATCGGCCAGCATGGTTGTCTCCTTCTGAGGCTGAGGGCGATGTTAAATGGATTGGAGAGGCCGGACAAGATGTCGGAGCTGACGGATACGGCCGGTCGGTCCGCGCGCGGATGTTTTCGCGGGCGGGCGATCTGGATGTGGTTGGCGGCGGGCGTGATGGGATGTGCGGCCGGCTGCGACCGGGAGCGGGCGGGGAATCGGCCGGCACGCGGGGTCACGGTGCTCGCGGCGGCGAGCACCACGGAGTGGGTCGAGCAGATCGGCACGGTGTTCGAGAAGCGGACGGGTATTCCGGTTCACGGGAGCTTCTCGGCGTCGTCGACGCTGGCCCGGCAGATCGAGGCGGGGGCCCACTGCGATGTGTTCGTGAGCGCGGAGCCGCTCTGGGTGGATGAGCTCGAGCGCCAGGGGCTGCTCAAGCCGGGGAGCCGCCGCGAGGTGATGGGGAACGATCTGGTGCTCATCGTCCCGAAGGGCAAGGCATTCAAGGCGACGTTTGAGCAGGGTTTTCGCTTCGGCGATGCGCTGAAGGGGCGGCTGGCGATGGGCGACCCGCAGTCCGTGCCCGCCGGCAGGTACGCGCGGCAGGCGCTGGAGGCACTGGGCTGGTGGGAGGGTGTGCGGGATCGGATCCTGCCGGCGGCGGACGTGCGAGCGGCGGTGCGGCTGGTCGAGCGGGGCGAAGCGGACGCGGGGATTGTCTATCGGACCGATGTTGCGGGGTCCGACGGGCTCGAGACAATCGGTGTCGTGCCGGCGGACCTGCACGAGCCCATCGTGTACGAGGCGGCGGCCTGCCGGGGGAGCGGTGCGGAAGCGGGGCGGTTTCTGGAGTTTCTGGGGTCGCCTGAGGCCCGAGAAGTGATCGAACGGCTGGGCTTTCGCCCGCCGGCGCGGTCGCGTCCTGCGGGGGGAGCCACGCCGCACTGAAGCTGCCCACAAAACGCGCAGGGCCGGTCTGACTGCCGTGCATATCAGCAGATTGAATTGCCCTCACCCGCCTGAAATCCGGTTTTCTGAGCTGTAATCGGGGGTTGCGGGCACCGTGCGCCCGCGGCACCGTACTTGCCGAGGGGTTGACTGTTCATACCCGTTCTGCATGCGGGTATCGCTTGGGATGGTTGGGCTCCCGGTTCAACTGTCGCCTGCGACTCTTGGAGTCGTTCGTGTTCAGCGGCGCCTTGATGGAGCCCAAAGCGCAAGCGAGGGATCGGCAGGAAGGGCGAGCAACTGCGTGAACCCCTCGCTTGCGCTTCGGGCTCTATCACGGGCGGCTGGACGCTGAACACCTCCCCGGAGTCGCATCCCTGAGACACGTAGTCTGAAGCGGCAACCGGGGCCGGCTGTGCATCGGGGTGAGTTCGGGCCATCCCGGAGCCGGCGTTTTGGGGGCGACAGCGCGCCGGTGATCATCCTGGTGCAAGCCGTGCCCGGAAAGGACACATGATGAAAGCTCAAAGCTGGAAACTGGGCCGGCTGCTGGCCCCGCCGATTGTACTGGTTTTGACCTCTCACGCCTGGGCGGCGGACGCACTGCCGTTCAACACCGGCGACACCGCGTGGATGCTCACGAGCACGGCGCTGGTGCTGATGATGACGGTTCCGGCGCTGGCGCTGTTTTACGGCGGGCTGGTGCGGAGCAAGAACGTGCTGTCGACGTTCATGCACAGCCTGTTCTGCGCCGGCCTGATCAGCGTGACGTGGGTGTTATTCGGGTATTCGCTGGCGTTTGGAACAGCAGCATCCGAGGGTACGAACCTCTTCATCGGCGGGCTGTCGATGATCGGGCTCAAGGGAACGCTCAACACGGCGCATCCGCTGGCGGGAAGCATCCCTCAGATCCTGTTCGCGATGTTCCAGATGACGTTTGCGATCATCACACCGGCACTGATCTCGGGCACATTCGCGGAACGGATCCGGTTTCCGGCGTTCGCCGCGATGATGTTTCTGTGGTCGACGCTGATTTATCTGCCGCTGTGCCACTGGGTGTGGGGCGGCGGGTGGATCGGAACGAAAGTCGGCGCGCTGGACTTTGCCGGCGGAACGGTAGTCCATATCTCGAGCGGCATCTCGGCCCTGGTGACGGCGATCTATCTGGGCAAACGTCTGGGCTACGGACATGAGCCGATGGCGCCGCACAATCTGCCGTTCACGGTGGTGGGAGCAGCCCTGCTGTGGTTCGGCTGGTTCGGATTCAACGCGGGCAGCGCGTGCGGCTCGAACGAACTGGCGGCGATCGCGTTCGCGAATACGAATACAGCGGCGGCGGCGGCGGCGCTGGGCTGGATGGCGGCGGAGTGGTTCAAGACGGGCAAGCCGACGATTCTCGGCGCGGCCTCAGGTGTGGTGGCGGGACTGGTGTGCATTACGCCGGCGGCAGGTTTCGTGACGCCGTTGAGCTCGATCCTGTTTGGAGTACTGGCGGGCGTCATCTGTTATGCGGCGGTCAACCTCAAGCCCCGGCTGGGTTATGACGACGCCCTCGACGTGGTGGGCGTGCACATGGTCGGCGGGACGCTGGGGGCGCTGCTGACGGGTCTGTTCGCGACGAAGGCCATCAACCCGACCATTGCTCTGGAAGGCGGGGCGGCGCTGCTCACCAAGCAGTTGATTGCCACCGTGGCAACCTATGGCTTCTGCGGCCTCGGCACGCTGGTCATTCTGGTCGTGGTCGACAAGGTCTTCGGGTTGCGAGCCTCGCACGAGGAGGAGATCCCTGGTCTGGACATCTCGCAGCACAGCGAGCGGGGGTATCACATCGGGACGAGCGAAGCGGTGGCGATTGTCGGGACGCGCGAGCCGAAGCCGGCGAATCTGCCGCCGATCAGCTGGGACCGGTTCACGGCGGTGGTTGAGGGTATCGAGCCGGGGCTGCTGATCCAGCACTGGCGGAGTCTGTGCCAGGACACGGGTTCGCCTCCGTCGCCGCAGTTCCGGGTGGTGTATTCGAACGTCAGCACGATCCGCGAGAACAAGTTCCGCTTCCGCAGCGGCGATCCGGAGAAGATCCGGCAGAACCTGGAGCAGTTGTTCAAGCCGGTTTCGCCCACGGTTTCGGCCAAGATCGAGAAGATCGAGGAGCGAGCGTACAAGCAGCCGGTGGGGGTGTGAAAGCCTAAAGCCGAAAGTCGAAAACCGAAAGACGGAAGTCGAGACGGGCGGTTCGGGAGAAGGATACTGCGATGAAAATGATTGTGGCCATCATCCGGCCGGAGAAGCTCGAGGAAGTACAGCAGGCGCTCAACGAAGTGGACGTCTACCTGATGACGGTGAGCGAGGTGCGGGGTTGCGGGCGGCAGCGGGGGTTCACGGAGGTGTACCGCGCGCAGGAGACGGTGGTGCGGCTGCTGCCGAAGCTCAAGCTCGAGATTGCGGTGAACGAGGCATTCGTCGAGCCGGCGGTGGAGGCGATCGTGCGAGCGGGTCGCAGCGGTGAGACGGGCAAGCTCGGCGACGGGAAGATCTTCGTGCTTGGGCTCGATGACTGCATCCAGATCCGGACCGGTGAGACGGGGATGGTGGCGATCGGGCCGTGAAAGGATCGCCTGACGGGGCGACGGACGACCACTGATTCGGGGATTCGGTCACACTTCCATCATGATTCGCTGAAGAGCCGCGCGCGGATGGCCCGGTAATGGGCCATGCGTTGCGGGCTCTGGTCTGCGCCCGACAGGCGTTCGAGACACTGGTCGAAATACAGCGCCGAGATGAGCAGGGCGGCCGGGTGGGGCAGCTCGAGTCTCCAGGCGAGCCTCCAGAGGCGCCAGCGGTCGATCCAGCGCAGTCCGAGATGGCGCTGCAGCCTGCGGAAGAGCCTCATGGGCCGGCGGCGCTCGGGCTCGAGCCGCCAGTCCTGCATGCGCTGCCAGAGAGCCGCCACCACGAGGCCGATGAGGATCACACCCAGCACAGACAAGACGGTGATCAGGATGGTCGGGTCGTCGCGGCTGAACCATTCGTGGGCATGCTGAAGCGACTGCCGCTGTCTCATGGTGTCGGCCAGGAGGGGGGCGGTCATGGCAGGGCCTCCGCGGTCTGGGGCGACGGTTGAGCCAGCAGGCGTGCACGGATGGTGCTCGCACGGGCGCGGACGTCCGCGTCCTGATCGGCGGCGGCCATGGCGATGACGCGGCTGGCGAGCGTGAAGAGGCCCATCTTCTCGATGAGCCACAGGGCGCTGACGCGCTGGCGGCGGTCGGGATCCTGGAGCATGCGGAGCAGGGTTTCGGCGGCTTCACGCACGCCGAGTCGCAGGAGGGCCTTGACGGCGTTGGCGCGGACGCGGTTGTCGTTCGAGGCGAGCTTGGGCAGCAGCAGGTCGGCGGCGACGTGGCCGCCCTCTTCCGCGGCCTCCACGGCATTGGCCTGGACGCGCTGGTCGGGATCGATGAGGGCCCGCTGGACGATCCGCCGGGAAGTCGGGTTGGGAAGCTGTCCGAGCGCGGCGACGGCGGTGCTGCGGACCTCCGGATGCGGGTCGTAGCTGAGCGGGTAAATCTGCTCGGCGAAACTGGTCGAGAGCCCGAGCGTGGTGATGATCCGCAGCGCCCGCACGCGGTACTGGGCGTCGGGATTGGTGAGATGCCGGTTCAGGAGGGCCCATGCCCGCGGGGCCCGGGCGATCACCAGGGCGCCCAGGCGCAGGCGCTCTTCCTGCGTGAGATCGTCGTAGTCATTCCAGTATTGCTCGAGCGTCATGGCGGGCGAGGCCTGGCGCGGGGTCCGCGGGGCCGAGCCGGTCGGCAGGTCGGGGATCACATCGCCGGGCGGGAAGTGGTCGGGGAGCCGGCGGGCCAGTTCGAGCCGGGCGATCGGCGAGCATTCGAGCTCGCGTTCGCTGCCGACGACGCGCAGGAGTCTGAGGCTGCGTTCATCGTGACACTCGGTCAGGGCGGAGATGGCCGAGCGGCGCAGCTCGGACCCGCCGCGGCGGTAGAGCTCCTTCATCACCAGGGTGCGGGTTTCGTCGGGCAGGCCGGTGAGCCGGATCCAGCGGCTGACGTGGCGCTCGGAGTCGGAAGGCAGGTGAAGGAGGGCGGCTGCGCGATCTTCCACGCAGGCAAGTTCCTTGACGGCCGTCATGCAGCGGGCCAGGCGCGGTTCGACCAGCCGCCAGCCCTGGCGGAGCCATTCGGCCAGAAAGTCGGGGTCGGAGCGGCTGGCGAGGATGCGGAGCACGTGCGGGCGGATGTCAGAACGGGCGATCGCCTCCATGGCGAAGGGCACGAGCCGCGGGTTCTGGAAGTCCTCGAGGACGCCGATGGCCGTCCGGAGTCCGCGCGAGGAGGAGCCGGTGATGGCGGTCCAGAAGCGCTGGCCGACATCGTCGATGAGCCACATGGCCGCTTCGATCACCCTGGGCTGCAGGTGGGTGGCGAAGCTGGTGACGCCCATGGCCAGGGCGAGGGCCAACTGGCGGCGGTCTTCGCGCCGGGAGGCGAGATCGCCCATCAGCAGGCGCTGCTGCTCCCAGCCGGTCGGTGCGGCGGCGGCGAGCGGCTGAGTCTGCGGCGCGGCGGCGCCCGGGGCCGGGCCGGCGTCGATGGTGAGAAGGGCGTCGGCCAGGGCGTGGAGGGTCTCGGCGGCGAGTTCGCGCACGCGGGGGTGCCGGTCGAGCAGGGCGGTTTCCAGCAGGTAGCAGGCGCGATACAGGCGGGCGTCGCGGATGATCTCCAGGACGTTGAGCCGGACGCGCTCCTCGCGAGAGCCGAATGCCTCCCTCAGGACGCGGAAGATGCGCTGGCCGTCATCGAGAACGCGCTGGCGGGCGGGTCCGTCGAGCTGGTGGAAGGACTCGACGAGCGAGTAGAGGCCGGCGGGCCGGTCGCGGGCGAGGAGCGTCTCGACGATGGCTTCGCCGTCGCGCGGTGCGGCGCAGCGGAGGGCGACGGCCAGGGCGTCGTCGGCGGCCAGGTCTTTCTCCTGCTGGAGCAGGGCAAACACGGGCTTTCGGGCCGGCATGAGCGCACTCCTACCCTGTCGTTATCGGTTCCCGGAGGAGGGCGATTTACCAACGGGGATGGGGGCGGTTATCGGCCCATGGGCGGGCGGATTCCGAACGGAGGACTGGATGTGCCTGGCCGGCGGTGTCGGGGCCGGTGACGGCGGGGGGGCGGTCATTCGAGAGGGATGGGTTCCTCGTCGGAGCCGGTCGCGGGGGCGACGCGGGCGGCCTCGATGGTGTTTTCGGCCGGGGCGTCGGGGGACGGGCGGTGCCAGCGGGCGATGAGGGCGAAAAGCCCGGCGAGCAGGGCGTAGGCGGCGGCGAGGTGGAAGGCGCGAAAGTGGAACGCGCCCTGGGTGGGTGTCACCAGCAGGGGAAGGTAGTCGACGATGTTGCCGGAGAGCTGGTAGGCGTGCATCAGGCCCAGGGCGGTGAGGACGGCGGCGGCGAGGCACCAGACGGCGGCGGACTTGAAGCGGCGGTCGATCAGGAAGGCGGCGATGGCGGCGACGATCATGCAGGTGAAGATGTAGCCGCGCTCGAGGATGTTGAGGCCGTGGAGCAGGAAGCCGTTGACCTCGGTGTGCGGGCCGGTGTTGGGGACCTTGCCTTCCAGGAGGTCCTGAATCGTCAGGGCGGCGGGGCCGGGGGGCGGTGTGGCGGCCGGCGGTGCGGGGACGTCGGCGGGGCTGGAGGCGACGACCGGGCTCGTGGCCGGGGCGGCGGGAGGAGGCGGGGCGGCGGCCATGAACGCACCGGACACGACGGTGGCGCCCCAGGCGGCGATGGCCGGGAACAGACCGATGGCGACGGCGGGGGCGTGGCGCAGGGGCGTGGCCTGGAAGGCCTGGGCGGTGATGATGATGCCGATCCAGAGCACGATGGCGATGCCTGCTTCGATGGGGACGGCCCGGGCGATCGCCAGCACGGTTCCGGTGAGGCAGATGGCGCTGATGAACAGGCCGTTGAGAGTCGAGTAGCCGGCGCGGGCTCCGAGGGCCTTCCAGCCGGGGTGGCCGATGTAGATAGTCGTCGGGAAGCAGCTTCCGAAGCATGCGGCGGCGAGGGTGCCGATGCCGTTGACGGCGAGCGAGGGGCCGGTCGCGAAAACGTCGCCGCCGGCCTCGGCGGATTCGATGTTCTGGAGGCTGCCGATCAGATTGAACAGGCCCATCGGGATGATGACGGAAAGAAGGGAGAGGATCTGCGCGGGCTCGGCGCGGAGGACGGCGAGGATCTGCGGCCCGACCCACTGCGGCCAGAAGAGGGTGTCGCCCGTGTGGACCGCGCTGCGGGCCCAGGCGGCGCGGACGTCGTCGGCGCTCATGGGCACTTCGGCCAGGCCGGGGGCGACGCTCGAGAGCAGCCAGGCGACGGCGGTGCCGACGAGGACGGCGACGAATCCGCCGGGCAGGCCGAGCGGGAAGCGGACGCGGGCGAAGTAGGTGAGCATGATGATGCCCAGCGGCAGCATGGCCACCAGCGGGAACTGCCAGATGCGGAGGGCGAAGGTCATGGAGATGAAGGCGATGGCGATGCCGGCGAGGGTGCTGAGCAGGGCGGCGCGGGGGGTATTGCGGCGGAGGCGCTCGGCCACGAACGCGCCGAAGAATTCGATGAGGCCGCTGCCCAGGCAGGCGACCAGGCCGAGCTGCCAGGCGAGATGGGCGGCCTGGGACGCTGAGGATCCGGCGGCCAGGGCGCGGTCGTAAGCGGGTTTCATGACGAAGAAGATGTAGATGATGAGCGAAGGCGTGTTGATGCCGTAGGGCAGGGCGGTGACGTCGCTTCGCTGCTCGCGCCGGGCGACCCAGTGGGCCTGCAGGGCATAGAAGATGTTGCCGATGAGCAGCGAGACGGCCGCCCCGGGCAGGATGTACCTGTAGATGTAGAACTCCTCCCGGCCCGACATGCCGCAGACCGCTCCGCAGAGTGAGACGATGAGCAGGAGCTGGACGAGGTTGTCGATCGCCAGTCCGAAGAAGCCATCGAGGTCGCGTTTGACGAAGATGTGCACGTCGTGCCTCCCCTAGGTCGCGCCCGCGGCTCGACTGGCCTCGCCGAAATCCGGGTGGGACCCGGCGTGCCCGGGCGGGACTTCACGTTTCGCCCAGCGCCAGCCCAGTTCTGTACGCGCCGGGGCCATCTTATCGTCCTCGATTCCTGACAGGAAACGATCCCGGTCTCCCATCCCGACACGCCGCACGATACAATCTCTGGAGGTGCCCCATGACGACGGCAATGACACATCTGACGGCCGCGGAGTTCCAGGAACGGTATGTTGACGTCCCATTCTGTGAGCTGGTCCGCGGGGAGGTGATCGAGTTGACGGCGGGAGGCTTCCGGCACAGCCGGATCACTGTCCGAGCGGCCTACATTCTGGAATCGTGGGCGCGGTCCACGGGACGCGGAAGAGTCCTCAGTGGGGAAACCGGACTCATCACGGAACGCAATCCCGACACCGTGCGCGGCGCGGATGTGGCGTATTTCTCATACCAGCGGCTGCCCGCCGATCGGGAGCCCACCGGTTTTTCGGACGTGCCGGCCGAGTTGGTGGTTGAGGTTGTCGGAAAGGGACAAGGCTGGGACGCGATGGTCGAAAAGATCGGCGAGTACCTGGCCATGGGCGTGGACCGCGCCTGGGTGCTCGACCCGGACGCTCAGACGCTGCACATCTTCGGCGGCGACGCCCGCCCGGCCGAGCGCCACGGCGACGAGACCGTCAGCGATGAAGCCATTCTGCCTGGCTTTTCCTGCCGGGTATCGGATTTCTTCCAGGATCGGCGGTAGGCCTGGGCAAGGAGAAAAGTTCTCGACTAGTCAATGGGCTTTGCCGTGCATCGGAGGAGAAAGCATGCTATCCCACACACGTGTCGGTTTCATCATCAGTGCGATCCTTGCAGGCACCGCGGGAACGCACGGTGAGGTTTTCATTGAACCACTTGGAGCACCGCCGGGTACACGCCCGTATCCGTATGCCATCTCGGCCGATGCCACGGTGATCGGGGGCTCGCTTTTCGTGGAAGACAATGGCAAGTATGAGCCTTTTCTTTAAACCAGAGCCTCAGGTGTCCAGCGTCTGACACCCGGTATTGAGGGCGCCGTCAGGGCGTTGTCCAACGACGGCTCTGTCGCTGCAGGTTACAGCGGGAACGAAGCATTCCGGTGGACGGCAGCCACCGGTATCGTGGGCTTGGGCAATACGCCGAGTGATGCCCGAGCTGTGTCGGCCAATGGATCTAGAATCGCCGGTTGGCTTACAACTGCCGCCGGAGCCGGAGAGGCCGTGTACTGGGACAATGGTTCCGCTCCCGTATCGATTGGCGCAGGGCTTGGAGTGCTCGGAATGTCGGCGGATGGCAGCGTGCTCGTTGGAAACGCAAGTGGCACAGGATTCCGTTGGACGCAAGAGAGTGGGGCCGTTCTCCTGGGGACATTTGATAATTATGCGATCACCGATGTCGCAGGAGTTTCAGCCGACGGACGGGTTGTCATCGGCAAAAGCAGTGCACCGCCGCACGAGGCCTTCCGCTGGACGCAGGAAACCGGTATGGAGGGACTGGGTTTCCCAACCGGAGGTACAGAAACAGAGGCTGATGCTGCGTCGGGCGACGGCTCGGTGATCGTCGGCAGAGCCATCGTGAGCAACAACCTGGCGGCTTTTATCTGGGATCGGCAGCACGGTTCGCGCTTACTCGCCGAGTCCCTCTCGAACGATCACGCTCTCAGCCTCACGGATTGGTACCTGACTGAAGCCACGGCAGTGACTCCAGATGGGCTGACCATAACTGGCTACGGGCGACACGAGAACCGTTTCGAGGGTTGGATGCTCCACTTGCCGGAGCCTACGACGGCTCTCCTGTTTGCTTCCGCATCGTTATCGCTGTTCCGCCGACAACGCCGTTCGATACACTCTAGATAGAAGATAATACGTCATAGCCACCCCCAATCCGCTCCGCATCTCAAAGCTGGTTTGGTTCAGTCCCGCAAACTCTGAACGCACGTGGGGCAGAGGATGTCGCCGTCTCGTTTCCGCCATCCTCTGTGGTTGCACTGGCTCGCGGCGTGGCCAGGATTCTCAACACTACGCAGTCGAGCACTGTCACCGCAACCATCACAATCAACACCGTACGTAATGCGTCCATCCCATTCCAGGGACTCCACGTCTGCCTCTGTAAGCAGAATCAACTCGGACATAGATCTCTCCGATCAGATGTTCAGATTCATTCACACGACGTGAAACGTTAGTCGGGTTCTCGCTGGGTTTCCAGAAGCAGAGATGTGAGTTGGTACAGAAACAGTCAGCAACCGACAATAGCAGTCAAAAAAATTCTTTTGCAGCGGCTGAAAGACCGAACGACAGAACGGATTCCATCCGATGCGACCGACCACGCGGCCCACCTCGCTTGAGAGTCTGCCTTCCTTCTGGGCGAGTTCTTTCTGAGTCAGGCCCGCATCCAGACGGAGGCGATGCTGTTGCTGGGCGATTTCAACTGCGAGCCCGGCGACCGCCCGTTCTACCTTCAGTCGCAACGGTTGCTGCGGGGCACAGCCAAGCCGAATGCGCTCCAGTGCGTGCGCGAGCGTGCGCTGGTTCTGCGTGACCGCACTCGCCTGGCGTACTTTCATAACCTCATGTGGCGGTTCCTGGCTGAGCCGGCTACACTGGCGCAGACGCTGGCTCCCGGTTTTACGCCCCCAGCCGGGTACTACATGGGTACGCACGGGCCCGGCTTGAATGCGGGTGCCGGCGGCGCGGGTTGGATCATGTTCGACCAGATCATGGCGTCCAAGCGGCTTCTGCGCGGCGGGTCGGTGACGGTCGACGAAGCGTCGGTCGCGATTCATCCGCCGCTGGCGGCCGCCGCCGATCACGCGGCCGTATCCGTCGCGATCGAAAACTAATCGGTACGAAGGGAGTTTCAGGCCATGTCCCAGCTCCGCTTTTTCAACACGCCGCTCACGGCGGCGGCCTCACCCTCCCGTCGCGATGTCATGGGCCTGCTGGAAGCATTCTGCAGGGAAGTGCAGCAGGTGACACAGGGGGCGGTGACCTGTGCGCTCGTTCCTGGTTTTACCACCGGTCTGGGCCAGGAATACCGGGCGACGGCCCATTCCCAGTCGAAGAACATCGACCACATCCTGTTCCGTGCCTATGTTCCGATTGATGGAGTTCCGCTGAACTTCGACTTCTATGAGGACGAAATGAAACGATGCGGCAGCGTTGATGAGGTGCGTTCGGCGCTGGAGGGTTTTGCCCAACGCGACGCGACGCGCGAGACACTTCGGCTTCTGGGCCAGTAGGGGCGAGTCGCGCGTGCGTGCTCGACCCGGACGCCCAGACGCTTCACATCTTCGGGGGCGACGTCCGGCCGACCGAGCGCCTCGGCGAGGACACCCTCAGCGATGATGCCATCCTGCCCGGCTTTTCCTGCCGGGTGTCGGAGTCCCTCCTGGACAGACGGACTGCGTGAGCAGACGGAGAGGCTTTGATCTGGCTGCGTGACCTGCACGAAGTGCGGGAACAGATGCGGCGTGGAGATCCCGTCCGGCAGACAGGATTCCGTTGGCCGCCCACGTTGCATGGGGGGCGTGATGTGCTAGACTCTGCCGCGATATGCGAAACATTCGACAGATTCGACCCCTTTGTGCTCAGGCGATCGGCGCGGCGGGCTGTCTGGCCGCACTGTTGTTGACGGGCTGCACGGCGGACGAGGAACATCGCGAGATCCCTGCGGCGCAGACGGGGCCGGTGACGGCATACGGGCTGACGCTGGACGAGAATGCGTCGCCCGAGCAGGTGGCCTTCGCCGTGCTGCGGAGTATTGCGGACGATGTCCGGGCGGCGCAGTCCCACGACCGCGAGGGGCAGAAGAAGGCGCTGCGGACGACGCATTCGCTGCTCGCCTATACGACGGTGGAGCAGCGGCTGCTGCAGACGGAGAACATGGCCCGGGCCCAGAAGAAGGAGTCGCTGGGCGATCAGCGGAACGAGAAGCTGTATGACTTCGCGCGGCAGCTTGCGCCGATCGTGGCGCACTACGTGCCGGGCTTTGACGCCGACCTGACAGCGGCGGAGGCGAAGATGCGCCGGGAGGGCAAGGCGGAGAGGGGCACGGTTCACATCCAGTACGAGGCGGCGCATCGGCCGGAAGCGAGCGATCCGGCCGAGCGCGATGCGGTGATCATCGGCCTGGAGCTGGTCAAGGAATCGGGCGGGGGGAAGTCGTTTTGGCGGGTGGCGCGGATCGCCTTTGCCGGGCGGCCAGGCGGGCGGGCGACGGGCACGCGGACGGCCGTTCCGGAGGCGGTGATGCAGGCGGTGACGGCGCCGGGTTCGTAGGGCGGGCTTTCGCATCGGCGGTCGGGGCGTCAGGGGCGGCCCGGGGGCGTGCGTACGACTCAGCCGGAGCACCTGGGTTGTTTATAGAGGCTCCGCGGCCGGGGCGGGTGTCGAAGTGGCTGAGTCTGGTAGTGTCATGGATTCCGACCTTCAGATTGCGCAGCGTGCGTCCCTCCTGCCGATCGGCGAGATCACGGGCCGGCTGGGTCTGCTCGATGATGAGG
>CAZQEN010000208.1:0-13472 GCA_964591605.1 uncultured Planctomycetales bacterium | reverse complement strand
ATCCCGGCGCGCCGGGACCCATGCCACCCGCCTGCCTTGTCACTCACCCACCCAAAAGCCAAAGAGCAGGATGCTCTTGCAGGATAAGCGACCGTGAGGTAGATTCTGTAGTCAGCGACATCTCTCTGACGATGTAATTCTCATCATGGGTGCTGTCAGCCCGGGACATAACACATGTTGACTTCACACCACCTGAGGACTCCCGGTCGGTCTGGACGTGCAGATCGCGGCTTCACGCTCATCGAGGTTCTGGTGGTCGTGGGCATCATCGCCCTGCTCCTGACCATCCTCCTGCCCTCGCTCAAGGCCGCCCGCGGTCAAGCCCAGGCCACCATCTGCGCGACCCATCTCGACGAGATCTTCAAGGGCGTGTTCATGTACACGCAGGCCAACCAGGATCGATTGCCGCATCTGGGCTACCGCTCGGATACCAACCGGATCCGCTGGATGTGGTTCACGCAGATTTCGCCGCTGGTGCGGAACCAGTATGGCATCTTTACCTGTGCCGGCGACCACAATCCCGAGAAGCACTCCGTGTACCTGTAAAGACGGCGCCCGAATGATTCGCCTGGCCACCAGCACGGAGCCGGCGACGACGATGCTCGTGACCTACCGCGGCTCGTGCGATTCGCTGGACGACAGCAAGTCGTGGATGCTCGGGGCTCCAGGATACCCGGCCCAGAAAGTGGCCCCCATGCCGCGGAAGATCAGCGAGTACAACCTCCCCGGGATGAGCATTCTGCTCGTGGAAGGCTGGCCGCCGACCCAGAGCGGGGAAGAGTGCTTCCGCTTCGACCAGTTGGTGACCCTTCTGGCCAAGGGCATGAAGCCCTACCCCGGCCAGGCGGAGGCAATTGCCAGCTTCAGCCGCCACGGCGGGCGGTCTAACTTCCTCTTCGCCGACGGCCACGTTTCTCGACACACGGTCCAGGACGCCTCGCTGAAATTGCCGTATCAGCAGCAGTTCTCCAACGTGCCGAAACGGTGACCTCGCGACCGGGCACTCTGAGCAAACAGCCGCCGATGGCCGACAACTGCCCGAAATGAATGGAGGTGGGTTGTGTCTTCGCGCGTGACGCAGACGCAGCGCTCGACGAAATGGATCTGGGTCGCGGCCGGCGTTGTCCTGCTGGTGCCCGCTGCCTTCCTGGTGATGTGGCTCACGTCGGAGTCGGCCGAGGACCTCCTCTCCGCCCAGTCGCCCACCCCGGCGCAGATCCGCAAAATCGCCACCAGCCTCCTGGTGGATTCGGATCTGAACATTCGCTCCCGGGCCAGCGCCAAGCTCTCCGGCCTGGGCGAGAAGGCCACGCCGATCCTGCGCGAGGTGGCCGCCGAAACCAGGGATCCCGAGCTGCGCTTTGCCGTACTCGGGATCCTGCGGGTGATGGACGCTCCCGCGGCGGTCCAGGTGGTGGGCACGCTGATTCAGAATCCCGACGCCAACGTCCGCCAGGAGGCGGTTCAGCTTGCCGGGCATATCGAAGCGCCCAAGGCTGCGCCCCTGCTCGAAAAGGCGATCCAGGACCCGGACCCGGCGGTGCGCTCGTCGGCAGCCTCCCGGCTCGACCCGCGGGCTTCGCCCTCGGCGGCGTCCAGGCTGCAGGCCGCCCTCAAGGATCCCGACTACAACGTCCGCCGCCACGCCGCCCGGCAACTCCGACAGCTCCAGCAATAAAGGTAGTCTCCCGCGAATGAAAAAACACAGAAGCGGGCCGAGCGGGTAAGCTGTTTTCCCAGGGGGTCGATAGGAAAGCCACCACCTTTCGTTGCCGGCAGCGCATGAGCGCGATTTCATTCGGGCGGAAACGTGGCGGCCCCTACACAAGCCCTCGTGAGACTGCAAGTTCGGCGCTGCGGCCAGCGGGGTTGCGGCCCCGCCATTATCCGTCGTTGTTGCGCTTCCACTGGCAGGCCGGCGGAAGCGGAGATGCTGTCGCTCCAATCAAACGATCAGACAGACCGAAGATCAAACCGGGGGACGCGGGGGATGGGGGAACATTCCACTGGAGTTTGCTGCTTTCGGCGATGGGCGCAGGGATGCTCCCCTCCCGGTCCAGCAGTGCCGATACCTGTGAATAGACATTGCTGCCGTCCATAGACCCGCCTCCGTGCAGCAAGTTGTGATACCTACTGCATCGGAGGCTTTACGCGCGCAACCAACAAGGCAGCAAACTTCAGAACATTCCAGCCTTGACGCGCTTACAAATATGAGGTATACTGATGCTAGTAGAGCTGGCATTTCGTCGTAGGCTATAAGAAGGGGCTCACCGCTGAAAGATTGAGATAGCCTCGAAACCTGTGGAAATTGAATAAACGAGGGGCATCCTCCATAAGTGTTGTTGTGAAGGCACTTTGAAAGGAGGAGCCCTGATGGGTAGTAGAGTACTTTGTCGTCGGAAGGTCAAGGTCCCCGTGGGCGAGCCCCAGGAGTTGGTCCGAGACCGGCTCGAAGCGCTGGCCCGCGACGGTGCCCGCCAGATGCTGATGGCGGCCCTGAATGAGGAGGTGAACGCGTACCTTGGGCGTGGCCATTACGAGCGGACGGACGAATACCGTGGGTATCGCAACGGGGTCACGCCGCGTCGGCTGACCCTCGGAACTGGAACGCTCGAGCTGGCCGCTCCGCGGGTGCGGGACGTGCCGGCCGGGCAGGAGCTGTTCGAGTCGAAGATCCCAGCGGCGAAGTGACACGATCGACGCGACGTTCATCAACCTGTTCGTGGAGGGGCTGGCGACGCGGCGTTTCGAGCCGGCATTGCGTCTGCTGGCCGGCGAGGAGCACGATCAGCCGGCTGACCCGGGAGTTTCGAGAGCGGTATGAGGCCTTCGACCGGCAGGACTCGAGCGGACACCGCATCGTGTACATCTGGGCCGACGGGATCTACGTGAAGGCGGGCCTGGGCACGGAGAAGGCCTGCCTGATGGTGCTGATCGGGGCGGATCAGGCCGGCGTCAAGCATCAGATTGCATTGCGCGAGTGATACCGGGAGAGGGCCGAGAGCTGGGTTGACTTGATCCCGGACTGCCGACGGCGCGGCCTGAACGAACCGGCCTGCTGGGTCGCGGACGGGGCCTTGGGGCTGGGGGCGGCCGTGAACGAGCAGAGCCCGCATTCGGCGCAACAGCGGTGCACGAACCACAAGACCATGAACGTGCTCGACAAGCTGCCCTTGAAGGAGCGTCCGACATGGGTACTGCGTGTGGGGGCGATCTGGCAGGCGGACAGCGAGAAGTCGGCGCATCGACTGGCGGCGGCGGTGATCCATGATCTGCGGGAAACGGGCTACGACCGATCGGCGGACTGCCTGGCCGACGATCTGGACCGGTGCCTGACGTTCTATCAGTTCCCGGAGGCGCACTGGATCCACCTGCGGACCACCAACCCGATCGAGTCGATCTTCGCGACGGCGCGGCTGCGGACGAACGCAGCCAAAGGGTTCAAGAGGACCAAGAGCGGCGTGTACCTGATGCATCAGGTGATTCACCGCCTGTCGAAGCGATGGCGACGACTGCGATCGGCGCATCTGTGTCCGACCGTGACGCTGCCAACGACGTCAAAGGCAAAGAAAACGAAAGTGGCATGACACACGGCAGGATGCCCCAAAGTAATTTACACAGGAGTTGACACTACCTCGAAAGTTTGGTGGCGCATCGTGGTCGTCAACCCTGTGGCCTGTTCGACGATCACTGAACATGTCAGCGAGGAGGCCGACGCGGCCTCCAACGATACTCAGTTCAACTCTGGGAGGCAGCCATGAAACCTGCTACAACGACTTCTTGCTTCCTTTCCTTTCACTTCTTTTTGGCTCTCCTCTTGACTGGAGGAGCTTCAGCGCAACAGTATCAAATCGGGATGATCCAGCCAACCACGCAGCCTGCCAGCGGCTGCTACTCAAGCAAGGCTATGGGAATAAACAATCAGGGCCAAGTAGTGGGCGGAGCATGGTTCCCAAACCCCCTTGTTCAGGAGAACGTAGCGTTCTTATGGCAGAACGGGTACTTCTTTGTCCTCCAAAAACCTGATAGTGGGTATGGCAATTGGTATGATCCGTATGCCGGGTTTATAAGCAACCAAGGCGATGTTGTTGGATGGGCAGGATGGCCGCAGCCGGACAACTACATCTTTGATTATGCCACGCTATGGAGAGGAGGTCAAGCAGTCAACCTTGGCGCCGGTGATCCTCCTTCGCAGGACTGTAGTGTGGCGTGGGCGATCAATAGTTCGGGCGTGGCCGTTGGATTCCTAGGATATGATTGCGATCCATGGTACCACGAGAAGGGCAAGGAGGTTAAGGGTGTTCCCGTAAAGTGGGAGACCAGCGGTGGTCAAGTGGTGGGTCCAACTCCATTACTGTCTATAGGTTCAGCACGTGACATAAACGATGCGGGCCAAATCGTGGGCGCTGGAGACACTTTCCCCTTTTTAATAGATAATGGGCAGTATGTGCAGCTTGCCGATGAGCAGGGCGGAGCGATGGCGATAAACAATCATGGCCACATCGTCGGCATGCTTGGACTCCCGAGCACGGGTTTCATATGGCGGGATGGCGTTCTCGATTATCTTAACTGCTGTTGTGGTTCTGCGGTCGTGAATGACATTAATGACAGTGGCATCATCGTCGGAAGCGTCAACGATACGGCTGTGGTTTGGCGGGAGGTTAGCCCGAGAAACTGGCAATGCTCTTCACTACTTTCCTTGGTCGTGAACAGGGGCGGTTGGACAAGCCTCGTCAGTGCAACGGCGATTAATTCAGCTGGCAAGATCGTTGGCTACGGCTATCACAGCTATGATTACCAGTCGTTTCCACATGGGTTTTTGCTGACCCCGCTTGCACCATGAACAACAATCGCGGGCAGGCATATTATCCGACGGCAGGGGATCGACGAAGGCAAGCTATGCCGCAATAAGTGCATCACTGCGATGATGCCTAGATCTAATTATATGCAGACGGCGATGCTGCCCGCGCCGGTGCTACCACCGTAGCCGCAGATTCTGAGCCCCGTATCGGCAACGATGACCTCGCGTCGCGTTCGTCAGGCGCAGTAGTCGCAAGAACCTGTATCGCTGGTGAGGCGGTGCACACGGTTCCGACCGAGTGACGACTATCGGGACCACTTATGCGGATCCCAAAGAGGCGCTGGTTCCAGGTAAAGGGGCTGGCCGATTGGCGGACTGGCTTGGCACAGCAGTGCCTGCATTGCGCTGATGAGACGGTGCTTCTCCAGGCAGATCCATCAGCATCCCGTGGGACATCCAGAACGTCGGCGCCCGGTACCTTCAGGTCGACCGACCCGACAGACCGATCCGCCAGCCCTCCGGTCAACAGAACCCGGCCGGCCTGCCGTGAGCATGGCCGCCAGCGGGGCCGGCAGGTCCGCATCCGCCGCAGCCTGCACTGGCAGAAACAGCGCCGGCGCATCCCGGTCAATGCGCGTCGCGGGCACGAGCGGCAGGCCGAGCAACGCGACGTAGTCGTAAACGTAGCGGTCGCCGTGAGCGGGGCTGTTCGGCGGCTTTGGGGCGCAAATGCCGCGGGGGGCCCGGCCCTGGATCAGCCGCGATAAGCTGAACAGTTCGGACAACTCCTCCCGGAGGGCGTCCACGTCGGCGCGTCCTTCCGCGGTCTGCAGGTTGCCGTAGCAGAACAGCAGGGCTTCTCGCGCGCCGGCCAGAACGGTCTGTCGGGCCTGTTCGACGTACACCGGCGGGCTGGTGCCCAGCGGGTCAAACCACCCGCCGCCGCATTTCGCGCCCCCGATCTCGCCGAGCCAGCGCATGATGAAATAGGCTTCGTATTGCGATTTGCGGCCCCATTGCTCGCTGTCCGGGTTGCGGGTCTCCGTACCCACCCAGATCCTGTCGAACAGGCGGGTCTGACGCACCACGTCGTAGCCGCGCTCGTGAAACTCGTCATACCACTGCGGATACTTGATGATGACTTTGACGGAAGGGTTGACCTTCCGGGCCGGTTCCAGAATACAGCAGGTCGAGACGTCGGCCATGAGCTCGCAGCGGAAACGGTCCCAGGGTTGATCTCCGCGGGCCCGGATGCATTCCTCGCACTCACAGGCCGTGGCCAGAAAATCGTCGATCATGATCTCATCGAACAGCCCGGCGGTGTATTCCAGGGTCTGGCGAAGCTTGTCGCGCCCGGCCTGCTCGGTGAAGCACGGAAAGATCCAGCCTTTCACGCTCTTTCGCCCGATCTGGGTGGTCGTCACGCAGCCGCTGACCAGGAAGCCGGCCTGCCGGAACTGCTCCCTGGCGTTCAGTATTGTTGCGCGGTCGGCGGTGTAGCCACCGCGGAACGTTTCGAGGTAGACGTGGGTCACACCGGTCTTGCGGCACCACGTCACGGCCTCCTCGATGCCGCGCGGCTGGGAGAGATACCTGCGAACGTCCTGGGCGGTAAACAGCGTGGAGAACCGCAGTGTGGCCGCATGCTGGTGGGCGAGCTGCCAGAGGTCCTCGTGCGTAGAGGCCGGGAGGCTGTCCGCGCCGGGGATGGTATCGGCGATCGCCGCCCCCATCCGGACAGAGAGGAGCAGCGAAACAACTGTATATGCGGTCAGGCGTGGCCGGCGGGAGGCGAAGTGCGGTACCATGGGGGCACCTCTGGAAAGATGATCGCGGGGCGCTTCGGCGATGGGTCCAGACGGCGCGCGTCCGGCTGGGATGCTCGGCTCGGTTCCACGACCGCGCGGATCATCGCCTGTCCGGGCGCACGTGTCAAACGAAGTGCCCCTCGAACGACTTCGGGATAATCGCCTTGGTTCCGCCGCAAGCAGCGGTATACTGATGGGCGCGGAGGACGATCTGATTCGATTCTGCCTGGTTCTGCTGAATCTGTGCCCGGCTGTCGTACTGGCTGCGCCGGCGCGGGTCGTTTACACCGACAGTCTGGCCGCTGGCTGGGAGAACTGGTCCTGGAGCACGAACGCCAACTTCGCCGCCACCAGCCCGGTTCGCTCGGGGACACGTTCGATCGGGGTCACTTACACCGCCGGCTGGGGAGCCCTGCGGCTTCAGACCTGGTCCTACCTGAATACCGCGGACTACACCACCCTGCGGTTCTCCATCCACGGGGGAACGGCGGGCGGGCAATCCATCCGGGTCTTCTGCTATACGCCCTCGGGCGGGGGCTCCGCCGCCACGGTCCTGACCCCGCCCGCCGCCGGCAGTTGGCGCGACGTGGAGATCCCGCTCAGCACCTTCAACGTCAGCCAGATTGCGGGCGTCGTCTGGCAGTGCAACAGCAGTTCGGTCCAGACGCCGTACTATCTGGACGCGATTGATTTCGTGCCCGTGCCCACGCTGCCGCCTCCACCGCCCGCGTTGTCGGTGGACGCCGCCGCGGGCCGCTACCCGATCAGTCCGCTGATTTACGGGATGAACTGGGCCGACCCGGCCCTGGCGAGCGAACTCAAGCTCACCGTCAACCGCTGGGGCGGGAACATGACCACCCGCTACAACTGGATGGCCGATGCCTTCAATCACGCCTCCGACTGGTACTTCATGAGCATCCCCGCCGACAACCCCAACCCGCAGTTGCTCCCGGACGGCTCGAGCAGCGACCGCTTCGTCGAGGATAATCTCAGCGTCGGCATGGAGAGCTACATGTGCGTGCCGATGATCGGGTGGGTGGCCAAAGACCGTGTCTGGCGCTGGAGCTACAGCGTGAGCAAGTACGGCGCCCAGCAGCAGACCGAGCCCTGGCACCCGGATGCTGGCAACGGGATCCAGACCGATGGCACCAGGATCACCTGGAACGATCCCAACGACGCGAATATCCCGGTCGGGCCGGCCTTCGTGCAGGCATGGATTCAGCACCTCGTGGGCAAGTACGGTTCGGCGGCCAACGGCGGGGTGAAGTTCTACAACTATGACAACGAGCCCAACTTCTACGACTCGGTCCACCGCGACGTGCACCCGCAGGCCCTGACCGCGGCCGAGCTGCTGAGCCTGTGCACGTCGTACGGTGCGGCCGTCCGGGCGGCCGACCCCGCCGCCGTGATGGCCGGGCCTACGGTGGGCTGGAACGACCTGGCCGCCGGCCAGCAGCTCCCCGGCGTTTCCGGCGACCCTCCGCTGACCGCCTGGTTCCTGGACCGGATGCGGCAGCACGAACAGACCACCGGGCAGGGACTGCTCGACTACCTCGACGCGCATTACTATCCGGGCGGGGCCGGCCTGGCCTTCGGCGGGGTGGGCGATGAGAGCATGCAGGAGCTGCGGCTCCGCTCGACCCGCGCCCTGTGGGATCCCACCTACGTGGAGGAGAGCTGGATCAACAAGGCCGTGTGGCTGATCCCGCGTTTGCGCCAGTGGATCGATCAATACTATCCGGGGCGGAAGGTATCGCTCGGGGAGTACCAGTTCGGCGGCGGCGAGCACATCAACGGGGCCCTGGCCCAGGCGGATGTCCTGGGCATTCTGGCCCGCGAGCGGGTGGACCTGGCCGCCCTCTGGGGCGAACTCAGCTCGAGCCAGCCTCAGGCCCACGCCTTCCGGATGTTCCGCAACTACGACGGCCTCGGCGGCGAGTTCGGCATCCTTTATGTGGGTTCCACCAGCAGCGACCAGGGCGTGGTGTCGATCTACGGCTCCATTCAGGGCGACAGCAGTCTCGCGGTCATGCTCGTCAACAAGGTCGGATTCAACCTCACCTGCAACCTGACGCTGCAGAACTTCGCGCATCGGGGATCTGCCCGCGTCTATCGCTACAGCGGCGCCGACCTGACCCGCATCGTTCACGAGCCGGACCTGGTGGTCAGCGGCGGGCTGCTGCCGGTCACCCTGCCGGCGGCCTCGATCACGCTCCTGGTGCTGCCGGCCGACCTCGCCGGCGATTTCGACGACGACGGACTCGTGAATGCCGCCGACGTGGCCCTGTTCATCGACTGCGCCTCCGGGCCCTCCATTCCCCTCACCGACCCTGCACGCTGCGATCAGGCCGACTTCGACCGCGATCATGACGTGGACCAGGATGATTTCGGTGCACTTCAGCGGTGCCTGACTGCGCCCGGCGTCCCCCAGGACCCGGAGTGCGTCGGGCTGTCCGATACGTGAGCTGCGCGGGCACCGGCACTCACGGGCATCGCGGCATGACTGAAGCGCTAATCCAGCGGTTTGTCTGGCGGGGGAGCATCCGCGCCCAACCCGCTGAAGAAGCGGTTGCCGGGGACGTCGCTCACGGTTTCCAGGTCCACGTATGCACCGTTCTCCAGAAGCCGATAGCCGAGGTTATACGGGGTCATGCTGGTCCCGTGTCCGTCGGCAAACGCGACGTTGGCCTTCGTCATGTGCCGGGGATCCACCGCGGTACGGGGACTGGGCTTGAAGGTCCCGCGGTCCGAGGTCGGCGTGAGGCGCGGAGGATCCAGAACCCAGGCGTGGTTGCCGAGCTGCCGGACGTCCCGGCCGTCGTTCTCGTAGGGCAGCCGGTCCGCCTGTGCCACTCCCGCCGCCGTGCCCAGCGAGTCGCCGAACACCACCGTTCCGTCAGGGACCTTCAGCCTTGATCGGTTTCGGGGGAAGTTGTAGAAGGGCGAAGTCTCGGACTTGCGGCGGTTATTACCCAGGAACTGGTGGTTATAGCCGTAACAGTAGTTGCGCTCGTCCACCCACGTGGGAGCGGCTGAGCACTGATAGACCGGGCTGGCATCGTAATCCTGGCGGTCGTCGGTGGTGCTGGGTTTTTTGAACGCGAAGGTGCGAAGATACCTGCCCAGAACGGCAAAGCCGCGCGGGCAGTACTTGCGTCCGTTCCCGATGTCCAGCCAGTTGACCGGGTCGGTGAACGAGGCGCCCTCGTAGCAGTGCCGGCCGGGCATCATGATGTCCCGGTTATCGTCGCTGTACATGTTCCAGCCGTAGGCCAGTTGGCGCATGTTCGACAGGCACTGGGTCGCCTTGCTCTGAGACCGTGCCCGCTCCAGCGAAGGCGCCAGGATGGCGACCAGCACGGCCAGAATGGCGACCACCACCAGCACTTCAAGGAGTGTGAAAGCCCTGGAACGAGCTTGAATTCGCCGCATGATGAGTGACCGAAAGACAGCGACGCCGACGGCAAACCTGATATGGCCATTATACCCGGCAGTCCACCGAACGGGAGGCCCCCTCGATTGCCCTCGGTGCAGAGTGAGCGCGCTCAGGGTCGAGTCTGAAGCGATGCCGTCGCGGATGGAAGACCCTCGCATCTTGCGGTGATGCTGACCACCCCTCCCGCGCCTTCCTCCGCCCGCACGATCAACATCGCCTTCCCGTAGAACAGTTCGACGCGATCGCCATCAAACTCCGCCGGGAAGTGGTGGTCGCCGTTGCCGACGCCGGCGATCGCCGCGGGGCCGGTGAGCTCGAAGGTCACAGGATTCATGGCCAGCGGGCAGAAGGTGCCATGCCCGTCGGTCGCCTCGACCAGAACATAACAGAGGTCCTCGCCATCGGCTCGTAGCGAGTCGCGATCCGGCCTCAGACGCAGAACGGCGGGCGGATCCGCCGTTCGAACCGCGGCTTCGCCGAGCCTGACGCCATCCTTGTAGGCGATGGCCCGGACCTCGCCAGGCTCGTAGAGGACGTCTTCCCAACGAAGACGGTACCGATCCATGACCTCCTGTGCGGGAGGGTTCTTGCTTTTCCGTCCGAGCGAGGCTCCGTTCAGAAACAGCTCTGCCGAATCCCCGTTCGTATAGACGTACACCGGCACGACGCGGCCGATACGATCCGCCCAGTTCCAGTGGGGCAGGATGTGTATCGTCGTCTTCTCGGGGGCCCAGCAGCTCCGGTAGAGATAGAACCGGTCCTTGGGAATCCCCACGAGGTCGACGATCCCGAAGAGACTGCTTCTGGATTCCTCCTCGGGTGAGATCTTCCGCCTGGTAAAGCTGCCCCAGCCCTGGGCGATGAACGGCACCGGCTCGCCGAGGTAGTCGAAGCCGGTCCAGACGAACTCACCGGCGACGAACCGATCCCGCTCCATCAGGGCCAGCTCGGTGTCGGCCAGGTCTGCCCACGTGGCCGCGCACCGATCGTAGGACGTGATCCGCAATGAGGTGGAATAGTCGGCTTGCTTCGCGGGGTGCGGCAGTTCGTAATGGCCGCGCGTGCTCAGCGCGGAGGCCGACTCGCTGTAGACAATGGGCAGGTCCGGCCGCCGCTCGCGGGAGATCGCATATCGGCGGCGGTAGTTCCACCCGGTGACTTCCAGCGAGTCGTCCAGGGGCGTCCGGGCGGATTCGGGCACGGCGTGGGCCAGCGTGACCGGCCGCGTCGGGTCCTCCTCCTTGAACGCCGCGACCATCTGCCCGAGCAGCCCGGGTGGATCATCGAGTTTGCCACCCTCCAGATCCCAGATCTCGTTGCCTGCGCTCCACACGACGACGGACGGATGATTCCGGTCGCGCCGGACGAAGTTGCGGACCTGTTTTCTGCCGTGATCGAGGATGGAAACGCCTTCCGGTCGTGTCGACGTGCCGTCCCACTTGTCGAACAGCTCGTCCCAGACCACGAAGCCCATGTGATCGCAGAGGTCCAGGAGCTCCGGCGCGGGCGGGTTGTGGCTCGTGCGGATGGCGTTGACGCCCATGTCCTTCATGATCTCGAGCTGCCGCTGCATGGCGCGAACCGAGAACGCGGCGCCGAGCGGCCCCTGATCGTGATGGAGGTTCACGCCGTGCAACTGGAGGCGGCGGCCGTTGAGGTGAAAGCCGTCGGCCGCGGTGAACTCGCAGCGCCGGATGCCGAACGGCGTCTCCAGACAATCCAGGGTCTTGCCGCGGTCCAGGATCCGGGTCTGCGCGCGGTACAACCGCGGCGACTGCACGTCCCACCGCTGCGGGCGCGAGACGGTGAGGCTTTGGTCGAGGTCGGCGGCCGCGCCCGGGGCCACCGTTGCGGCGGATCGCGCCTGGGCAACAGGGAGGCCGTCGGGGTTCCGGATCACGGTTTCGATGTCCACGGCGGCGGGCGCGGATCCGTGGTTCTCCATCGTGGTCTGGACGCGTATTGTGGCCTCGGCGTCGTCCATGCGGGGAGTGGTGATGAAGGTGCCCCAGTGCGCGATGTGGACCTGCCCCGTGACGACGAGCTGGACCTTTCGGTAGATGCCCGCACCCGGGTACCAGCGTGAGGTGTGAGAACGCGTGTCCACGTGAACGGCCACGACGTTGGGCCGGTCGAAACGTACGAAGTCGGTCGCATCGACGCGAAAAGACATGTAGCCGTAATCCCAGCGGCCGGCCTCCCGCCCGTTCACGTACACGACGGGCATGGCCATGATGCCGTCGAAGTCGAGATAGACGCGACGGGCGGCGTCAGTCGACGGGAGTTCGAACCGCTTGCGGTACCAGCCTTCGCCGCGCCACGGGAGCTTGCCCGTGTGCGGATCTCCGCGGGGCTCGTACGGCCCGGCGATCGCCCAGTCGTGCGGAAGGCGGACCGGCTGCCACGAGGAGTCGTCAAAAGCTTCGCCTCGTGCGCCCGGCTGCGCGTTCCGCGCAAACCGCCAGCCGCGGTTGAAGTTCTCGATGCGGCGGCCGGCGCATTCCGGGACCGGATCGCGAGAGGCCCTCGTCCCGGAGTCTTCGCCGGCCGCGCCGGTCGCGGAAGTGATAGAAGAAGCGAGGACCAGCGCCAGTGTGAAGAACCCCCACGAGATCATCATGATGCCCATTCTCCCGTTGCTCTCACGAAGGGCTCATCCACGGGCAACGCGGCGGCTGTGACGGTCAAACGCCGGATCGGGGAGCTTCAGAGGATGACGTCTTCGGCCGCATCGCGGGATGCGGGCACCATTTTGGGGGCCCGACCAGCCCGCCATGGAAGCCCGCGCTCCTCTCACCCCCGCGCGGCTCGTCCTCGGGAACGCTCAAGATCCAGCCGATCGACCCACGGGTCAAGACGCAGAGGGGCGCGCCAAACAAAGGTTTTTCTTCACGAGTGATGAGGAGGGGTCCAGGTGAATGGAGCCGATGGGAGTCGAACCCACGACCTCTTGCATGCCATGCTCCGCGCCGCACAATCACAAGTATTTGAATTGCAAATGGTTCCATCAAGGCGTTTCGGACGCTACCCCCGGCTAAAACGGCCGAAACGCGGAAGCCGTGTACCTCGTAGCGTCCGAAAGAGTCGACCTCATTGCCTCGATACCCGGTCCTGACGTCATATGCCACGATGGAGCTGGGAGGGGCGTCGGAGCCGGCCATGCGCCCCCTCGATTGGGAAGGGCCGCAATGCCCCGCAGACAATGATTGCCCGACAACGCAACTCTCATAAAGCACCTGCATGTTGGGCCCCGCCCGTGTCGCGGCTACTCTGCGGGGGCCGTTGGCAGAGCGATCGGGTGAGCCTTCAGTTGAGCGATGACCGCATTGGTCAGGTCGATGTCGGGGGCCACGTACAGGCTCGCACCGCGGGGCACGATCATCTGGATTCCCTTCCCCTCAGCGACAGCCGACAGCGTGGGCTGGAC
>CAZQEN010000207.1:0-13479 GCA_964591605.1 uncultured Planctomycetales bacterium | reverse complement strand
CCACACGTTGCGCCACATGCCGCCCAATCCGGATGGAGCCGGTGAAGCTGATGATGCGGACCGCGGGATGCGTACACAGCACCTTTCCGATCGGGCCCGCCGTGCCGAAGACCATGTTCACCTGGCCCGCCGGGAGGCGCAGATCGTCGAGCAGGTGGAACAGCGCAATCATCGACAGCGGCGTCTGGCTCGCCGGCTTGATCACGCACGCGCACCCCGCTCCGAGCGCCGCCGAGAGCTTCTTGGCGATCATGGCCAGCGGAAAGTTCCACGGCGAGATCAGGCCGGCCACGCCGGCCGGGCGGTGGTACACCGTCCAGCGGCACTGGCGGATCTTCTCGGGCAGGTCGCGTGGGGCCAGATGGTGAAGCTGCTGCGCGAAGAACCCGAAGAAGCTGGCAGCGTACTCCACCTCGGTCAGCGATTCCTTGAGCGGCTTGCCCTGTTCGAGCGTGATGATGCGGCCCAGCTCCTCGCGATGGCGCATCAGGCGTTCGTGAATGCCGGCCAGCCAGGCCGATCGCTCATCCAGGCTCGAAACCGAGCGAAGGGCCGCGTCCGCCGCTTCGATCGCCGCGACCGTCTCCGACTCGCCGAAACCCGCAAGCCGCGCCAGCAGCTCGCCCGTGGCCGGATTGACCACCTCGAGCGGCCGCTCGCCCCGGCCGGTCACCCACCGGCCGCCGATGTAGCCGGCGTGCCGGCTGAGGAGTGGTGACTGGATCATATGTAGTTCTCCCGAAGCCGATCGATGATGCAGTCGGCCATCTGAGAACAGGTGAACTGTCCGCCCAGGTCGGCCGTCGCGGCGCCGCCTTCCAGGGCCGCATCCACTGCATGCGCGATCGCCGCCGCCGCGCCCGCTTCGCCGAGCCAGTCCAGCATCATCGCGGCACTCAGAATCATAGCGACCGGATTCGCGATGCCCTTGCCGGCGATATCGGGGGCGGAGCCGTGCACCGGCTCGAACATCGACGGGAACCGCCGATCGGGGTTGATGTTCGCGCTCGGCGCCAGGCCCAGGCCGCCGACGATCGCGGCGCTCAGATCGCTGAGAATGTCGCCGAAGAGGTTGGACGCGACGATCACGTCGAACTTCTGCGGCCGGCGAACGAGGTCCATCGCCGCGGCATCGGCGTGGGCACGCGTCGTTTGCACGCCCGGATACTCGCCGCGGACCGCCTCGAGTGTCTCGTCCCAGAGCACCATGCCGTAACGCAGCGCGTTGGACTTGGTGATCATCGTCAGGTGCCCGCGCCGCTTGCCCGCGAGCTCGAAGCCGAACCGCAGGATCCGCTCGATGCCGCGCCGCGTATGCACCGCCGTCTGGATGGCCACTTCGTCCGGCTGCCGCTCGCGCAGGCGTCCGCCGCAGATGGCGTACTCGCCTTCCGAGTTCTCACGCACGATGATCAGGTCGATGTCGCGTGCGCCCGCAATCGGCGAGCGTACTCCGGGCGGCAGCCGGCACGGCCGCAGGCAGGCGTACTGGTCGAAACCCTGGCGCATCCGCATGAGCGGGTCGAGCGTCAGATGATCCGGGATCCGCTGCGGGTCGCCGAGTGCCCCTAAAAGGATGGCGTCGAACGGGCGGAGCTGCTGGAGGAAGTCTTCGGGCGCGACGCGGCCGTGCCGGCGGTAGTAATCGCCGCCCCAGTCCAGGCACGTCGTCTCCAGCCGCCAGTCGGAGCGCTCCTGAAGCGCCTCAAGCACGCGCATCGCCTGATCGAGCACTTCGGGCCCGATGCCGTCGCCGGGATAGAGGGCAACCCGGTACGTCTTCACGGGCGGCCCCCCTTCGTGGAGAGCGACGCGAGAATCTCACGCCACGGTTCGATGAGATTGGTGACGTCGCCGCCGCAGAACAACAGGTCGCACCCGGCCGCCAGCGCAGCGTCGACCAGCGGGCCCGGCGGCGCGAGAATGCCGGCATGCAGACCGGCCGAGCGTGCGGTACGAATGCAGTCCGTGACAGTGCTGATGAGCACGGGATGCTTGAAATGACCCGTCACGCCCAGGCTCACCGACAGGTCACCCGGACCGACGAGAATGCCCGATAGGCCCGAGACCCGGCAGATGTCCGGAAGGTTGTCCACGGCCTGACGCGTCTCGATCTGCACGATGAGATGCGTCCGGGCGTTGGCCTCCTCGAAAACATCCGGCAGTGCCGTCAGCCCATAGCCGACTCCGCGCGAGCGCGTGTTGTAGCCGCGCTGCCCCAGGGGCGGGAACTTGCCGAACTCGACGACGCTGCGCGCCTGCTCGGGCGTGTTTATCATCGGTACGACCACGATTCGCGCGCCGGTCTCGAGTCCCCGCAGGATGCTGCCGCGCTGCGCATCGGCGACGCGGATGGTCCCGAAACCGCCGGCGGCTTCGATGGCCTGGCACACGGCTTCGGCCTGGGCGAAGTCCGTCGGCCCGTGTTCCATCTCGATCCAGACCGTCTCAAAGCCGAGCCGGCCCGCCAGCTCCGCCAGTCGCGTCGAGCCGCTGTAGATGCTCACGCCGCGGACGAGCCGGGGCCGCCCGTCGCGGTCGCGGAAAAGATCATCCTGCCAGCCCTCATGACTCATCACTCATCACTCACGTCGAACGCGTACAGCTCGCCCGAGCGCAATGCGAATTCCAGTAGAATCGGCTTCTCACCTCCCGGCAGCCGGCCGCCCTTCCATCGGACGCGGTGCCTGACCGAATCGCCCTTGATCGGCTCGCAGTCGGCCTCATCGAACCCGGCCAACGGCTGGCCCGACTCATTCAGGACACGCACGCGCAGCTCGCCTTCCACCTTGGCGTTGAGCCTCAGCTCGCCCCCTGGCGTGAGCAGCGGGCGCGTGCGCATCCGCCCGTCCTGTTCTCCGGCGACCCAGCCCGCGTAGCGGTCCAGAGGCATCTTCGCCACACCGATCTGCCGATCCGTGAAGCGGCCGATCTTATGGCCGCGGGAATAGCCGCCATAGTAGATGTACGTTTCATCGCCCACGATCAACTGGCAGTCTGCCCAGGTCATCGCGCGGTCCCACGTGCCCGGGCGGGGATTGCGCGGCAGAAACGGCTTGCGGTCACGCTGCCACGTCTTGCCATCGTGGCTCCAGGCGAGCACGGTGTAGCCCAGGCCCGCCACCGGACCGCCCTCTTCGGCCGGCAGATCGTCGCGCAGCACGCGGAGCATGCCGATGAGCACATCGCCGCGGGCGATCAGGCCGCCCATGCAGTAGAACTGCGTATCACCCTCGTCTTGTTCGTCAGGACGGATGACAACCCATGGCTTTTCCCAGTGGATGGCATCGTTGCTGACGCTCTGCATCGGAATGCGTCGCTTGCCCGTCCAGGTCGGTCCTTCCGTATACGACGATACCATGGCCACGTACCGGCCGCGAATGGGATCCCGGAAGATGCAGGTGATGTCGTGGTTGTGCTCGAGGACCGCGCCCGGCGCGATCGGCTTCCAGTCGAAGCCGTCGGCCGAACAGGCGATCTGCAGGCCCCCGTCGTGGTACCAGCCCAGCTTGTATCGTTTCGCCGGATCTGCGAAGCCGGGCCCCTCGTCGATGACGCTGACGCCGAACTGGATCTTGCCGCCGGGGTCCGGCAGGACGCGGCGGGGCCGGATCCACTGGATGCCATCTTTGGACTCCATGTAGGCCACGTGGGTCTGGCTCTCGTGCTCGGGAACACCGTACCAGAGGCGGAATCTCCCGCTCGCCGGGTCGCGCAGCACGGTCAGGTACGGCTGGAAGTTGCCGTCTTCTTTGCCGGTGACGATCGGCTCCGGATGGCGGACCGGCTCGCGGATCTCGCGCCGCAGGCCGCTGGACTCGGCGATCAGGTAGTCGTCGATGAACAGGTGCGGACCGCGCCCGAGCCGAATCGGCCCCGCCAGCACCTCGACGCTCGCACACAGCACATACGCAGCCACGTATCGGGTCATCTGCTCCTCCGCTTTCACTCTCAGAGGAATTAGTCATCCACCATGTTCATCCGGCCGGAGAAGAACCATGGGAAGATCGCAGCAGCGGAAGATCGGCCACGCCGCCGCGAAGCGTGCAGGTCACGCGTGAGAGGCCATACGCCCAGCCGCAGGTATCCGGGACCAGGACAACGCCCGTCCAACCCGGTGTTGCGCGAAGTGGATCACCTTGAAGGCCAACGCCATCCACCGGATCGCGATGACGCTTTCAAGTCCCGGATGCGCCGCGCCCGGCGATGACGTCGATCTCCACCAGGATTCCACCCCAGAGCACCGACTGCACGGTGGTGCGGGCCGGGCGGGGCGGCCCGAAAAACCGCTCGTACACCTTGTTGAACCGGTCGAAATCATGGATGTCCTTGAGGTGCACGGTTGATTTGAGGCAATCGTCCAGTGTGCAGCCGGCCTCCTCGAGGATGCGCTTGATATTCTGGAGGGTCAGCTCCGTCTGCTCTTCGATCGTCTCGCCGCAGATCCTGGCGGTCTCCGGATCGAGCGGACCCTGTCCTGAGACGAACACCAGGTCCCCAAAGCTGATGGCCGGTGAATACGGCCCCATGGTCCGGCCCATCGAAGGATAGATGCCCTGCTTTTCTTTCATGATCCTGCTTCCCCGGCGCACCTCATGGCGCCGATTCGATGATACCCCCCAACCGCGACCTCACAACCTTCGGCCTCCGCCCGCCAGATCGCCTCCATCACGGCGATGCTCGCGGCCATCTCGTCGCCCCGCGGCGGCGTGACGTCGACCCGGAATGTATGCAGCCGTATCGCAGATATCAACCAGACCCGCCTCCACGATGGTGAGACGTGCACGGCGCGGTGTCAGATGCGGCAGGTCGCCGCCCGAACGCACCTTGCCCGGAAATGCGGACTTTTGCTGCGCCGATGCATCCGCGGCACGCGGACCTCCCCATGCTCCGGTACGGATGATGCTCAAAGGGCATCCGTGCGGGCCAGCCTTTTCTGATGGCGGACGGCCCGGGTGGGGGATACATTGGTCTCATGGGCTCCGGCGGGGCGGGCTCGGCCGACATCGATGGGAGATCCTGCGAGGCATGTCCGGTGACAATTCCCAGCACGATCCGCGGGTGTACTTTGCCGCCGAGCGCACGATGCTCGCCTGGATGCGGACGGGCATCGCGATGATGGGATTCGGTTTCGTGGTGGCCCGCTTCGGGTTGTTCCTGCGGGAAATGGCCGAGGCTCGTGCAAGTCAGCCGGATCCTCCCCGGATGGGGGTGTCCCTGTGGGTGGGGACCTCGCTGGTACTGCTCGGCGTCTGGGTCAATCTGGCGAGTGCCGTCCGGCACTTCCAATTCCGGTCGCGGTTCGAGCGGGGCGAACCGTTCCTGACGCCCAGAGGCGTCTTGTACTCGGTGATCTCGATCATCCTGGCCATTCTCGGCATCGGCATGACGCTTTATCTTGTGCTGCTGAGCCGTCAGTGAACTGCCGGATCCGGACACTCAATCACTGGAGTATGACACCATGAATCGCTGTCGCACGCTGGCGTGGCTCACGGTGGTCGTTCTGCAGACGGCCTTGAGTCCTCCCGAAGGGCGCGCCGCTCAGCCTGAGTCCGCCGCGGCGGAAGAACGCGGGCGGGTCACTTCGCTCATCTTCGACACGGACATGGGCAACGACATCGATGACGCCCTCGCCCTCGGCATGATCCATGCCCTCGAGAGCCGCGGGGAATGCCGGCTTCTGGCCGTGACCATCACCAAAGACAACGAATACAGCGCTGCCTTCGTGGACCTGGTGAACACGTTCTATGGACGCGGACACGTTCCGGTGGGCGTCGTGAGAAACGGGAAAGCGCCGGAAGACAGCCCCTACATCCGTGTCCCCTCCGAACAGCAGGACAACGGACAGGACCGTTATCCCCATCGTCTGCGCAGCGGCCGGGATGCTCCCGAGGCGGTCGCTCTCCTGCGAAAGACCCTGGCCGGCCAGCCCGATCACACCGTGGTCCTGGTCGTCGTCGGTTTCTCGACCAACATCGCCCGGCTGCTGGACTCGCCGGCCGACGAACACTCGCCGCTCTCCGGGCGGGCGCTGGTCGAGCGGAAATGCCGGCTGCTCTCGATCATGGCCGGGATGTACACGCCGGGCAGCAACCACAGGGAATACAACGTGGTGATGGATCTGCCGTCGGCCCGCAAGGTGTACGCGGCGTGGCCGACGCCGATCGTCGCGAGCGGCTTCGAGATCGGAAGCGTCGTCAAGTTCCCCGCAGACTCTATCGAGAGGGATTTCCGCTATGTCCGGCATCATCCGCTGCGCGAGGCGTATGAGCTCTACCAGAAGATGCCGTACGACCGCGAAACGTGGGATTTGACCAGCGTCCTGTATGCCGTCCGTCCCGACCGGGGATACTTCGGCCTGTCGCCGGCCGGCACGATTCAGGCCGACGAGAAGGGTCTGACGCGCCTCATTCCATCCGCCCAGGGCCGGCACCGGCACCTGACGATTGACGACCAGCAGATCATCCGGGTTCGGGAGGCCCTGGTGCAGTTGGCCAGCCAGCCGCCCGACAGGCGTCCGCCCACCGATGACCAGCACCCGTAGCGGCTGCCTCCTGTGGCGGCCGGGCGGCGGCCAGGCCGCCGCCGGATGGAAAGAACAGTGCTGGTTTTCACACACGCTCCTGGAGCGGGCGAAACCAGAGATGCACGCGGGCTATCGCGTTTCTGACAGCACACTCTCCAGAAGCGGCCGATACGCCGTTGCCATCCGGTAGAACCCCAGGTCGGTGGGGTGAACGCCGTCGACGGTGCCGTTCTCAGGGCCGGCGAGCTGCTCTTTGCCGGGCAGGTAGTGCAGGTGAGGCACGCCCTGCGCTGTGAGGTTGTCGAAGGCGCGGCGGAGGGCCTGGTTGTTGGGATTGGCTGGGCCGCCCAGCGGGCTTTCGACCAGCACGATCGGCGTGTGCGGACGGGCCTTGCGCAGGAGAGTCACGAACGGCTCCACGCGATCGCGGACCATATCGGGTGTCATGTTCGGCAGCGTTTCGAGCACGAACATCGCCGCGTCCAGTTCGCCGAGCAGTTCCGCCATCGCCGGCTCCATTTTGCCCGATCCGGAGAAACCCAGATTGATCACCTCGCGATTCAGCCAGCGGCCCAGGATCGCCGCGTGGCACATGCCCGCGCGGCTGGCGCAGCCGCCCTGGGTTATGGACGTGCCGTAGAAGACGATCGGCCGCGAGGCGGATGCGGGGCGAGGCGGGGCCGGGGCGATCGTCGCCTTCGGCTCAATGCCGATCTTCAACTGCGTCACGGCATGGTAGAGCGGCAGATAGAGCAGGTACTCGGTCTTCTCGAGTTTCAGCCCCGCCGCCAGCCGGGCGACGGTCCGCTTTGTTTGTGGTCGGCCCACGCCGCAGAACTCCCAGCCGTCGTCGGTGCGTCGATAGAGATCCAGACCGCTGTTGCCGGTGGCGGCCATGTGCTCCATGGCCGCCCCGCCGTCCCAGGCGGCCTGAATCTGCGGCGAGTCAGTCACGAAGCGCACCGCCATGCCCGCCGTATGCTTGCTGAGGCCCCACACGTTGGGCGTCGCCTTTCCCTCCGCCCGGGCGGGCAGCCTTTCGAAGAAGCCCTTCGTCTCCGTCCAGCCCTTGCCCTCGATGGTCAGCTCGCGGGCGTCGTACCAGACCAGGTCGCTGCCTTCCTCTCTGCTGGCCGGGCTCGCCGCCACCTGGACTGACCCGCTGATGTCCCCGCGCAGGGCGGTCAGCCAGAGACCCGCCCGATCAAGCAGAGCGGCCCGGACACCATCCCGCCGCGGGCCGACCAGCGTTGCCAGCACAATGAAGGCCAGGGCTGTTTTCACGCAGACTCCTGGCGTTTCGATTCGATATCGCATGTTGCAGAGCCTCCGTTCCCCTGACCGCCGGGGCCGCCCAAGACTTTCCAGGAAGCGGGAATGCGCGGAGTGGAACACGCATCTCCAGACAGGCCGCATTGACGGCCTACAGCGCCGTCGGGTCGAGCAGGCGATGCACTTCTTTCAGCCTCGCGGCAATGTCGATGCCCTGCGAACAGGCGGGCAGGCAGTCGCCGCAGCTCACGCAGGACGTGCCGTTGCGGGTCAGGGCGGCATATTCGCTGCGTGCCCGGTCGAGGTCGCGGTAATCCACGGCATAGCGCTCGTAGCGCAGGATGTCGGCGATTCCGATGTGCTCCGGGCACTTGGAGACGCACTGGGAACACAGCAGGCAGGTGAGCCCCCTGTTGTAGCCGGCCAGCAGGCCGAGCGTCGCACGGTCGTGCGGGCCCAGGGCCAGCCGGGTGGCGGCGCCCAGGTTCTCTTCAAACTGTTCGAATGTGTTGGTGGCGATGACGGCCGCAGTGAGATTCGGATTCGAGCCCAGCCACTTGACCATGGCCGATGCGGGGGTGCTCCCCTTGAACTTCGGCTCGCCCAGCAGCTTCTGGAACTTCTGATCCTGGGCGGCCCGCCCCACGCCGCCCATCGTCTTCATGGCGATGGTGCCGATGTCCTTCTTTTTGGCCAGATCGATCCACTCGTGGACCTCCTTGCGATCCCCGTACGTGTAGAAGAACTGGGTGGCCTCGTAGGGCAGGTGGTCTGCGAGATACGCCATGATCTCCCAGGCCATGTCGCCGCCGATCGAGTTGTAGTGATGCTGCGAGATGGCCAGGTGCTTGACCAGCCCTTCTTTCTTGAGACGCTCGAACGCGCGGACCATGCCGAGGTTCTTTTTCGCCTCATCGATCGAGTGATAACCGAAGTGGAACTTGAAGACGTCGTAATACCCCAGGCCGGACTCTTTGATGCACTTCTTGACGAACTGGTAGTGCCGCTCTTCATCAATGCGGCCGCGCATGTGGTCCCCGTCCACCCGGTCCACCACGCACTCGAGGTAATAGGACTCCCGCGGCTGACGCTTGAGGGCGGCGGGCATGGTTTCGGCGGTCCACTTCTGCGCCTTGTGCCAGTAGTTGACTCCGAGCTCCACCGCCTTCGGAAGAATCTCCTTGGGCCAGTCGGACGCACCGACCACGAAGCCGATCTGGAACCCGGTCCGGCCGCAGCGCCGTCTGGGCAGCCTGGCCGGGGCGGGTTTGTCGGCTGCGATCACCGGCAGGCTCACCAGACTGGCGGCGGCCGCACCCGTCGCTCCGAGGCGCATGAGATCTCGCCGAGACAGGTTCTGCTCATCGTTACGCATGGCTGGAGTCCTTTCGCCTTCAGGATCTGCGCTGGGAAACGGCTGGTTAACCGCGTGCCCGTTGACGATTCAGTCTACAATCCCGCCCGTTCTGGTCAACGCGCGCAACGCCCTGCCCCACGGCCACCCCCGACCGCGCACAGACGGGGATGCCGCCGAGAGGCAGTCGCGACACCCGATGATCCGGAGGCTCCAGATGCCGCTTGAACGGATGAGCTGACGCCTCGACTGATTGCGACATGGCCCCCGCTCGGCATAGGCTGTTGAAATCGCGCCGCAGGCGACAGATCCGCGGAGAGCGTGTGCGAGAAGCCCGATCAGAGCCACGATCGTGAGGAAGCGGTCTGCGATCACGCCGAAGAACCCCCTCCCTGAGGGTCGGGGCTCTGCGGGTTCGACGGCTGCTCGCACATGCTCTGAGTCTTCGGGCCGCCGCCCCAGGCAGGGAGGGTCACTCCACCATGGCCGGATTTGCCGGTTCTCGACGTTCGTTCTTGATCAGTTCCCTCGCATGGGCAGGAGCAGCACCGATGATGGAGAGCCTCCTCGAAGCGCAGACGGAACCGCCCGCCGGACCCCTGGTCGCCTATGTCGGCACGTTCAGTTCTCCCCTGCGCGACGTGCTCCCCACCCAGGTGGATCGGCCGCCCGGCAATGGCCGCGGCATTCACATCTTTCAGGTGAATCGCACCACCGGGGCGATGACACTCGCGGGCATCCATGAGATGGGCAGCAGCCCGAGCTGCCTGGCCTTGAACACGTCGGGAACCCGCCTCTATTCCGCCAACGAGACGGACCAGCTTGGCCCTGCCAGGGAAGGCACGATCAGTGCCTTCGCGATCGATCGAGCAGACGGCAAACCAGAGTTGCTCAACACCGTGGGTTCCGGAGGCGCCGGCCCCACCCATGTGAGCGTCCATCCGTCCGGGCGATTCCTGCTCGTAGCCAACTACTTCGGAGGCTCCGTCGCGGTGCTGCCCGTTCTTCCCGACGGCCGTCTCGCCGCGGCCAGCGATGTCAAAACCGATGCCGGAAAGATCGGCCCCACCCGGTCAACCCATGCTCCACCGGGCAGCTTCGCCTTCAGCGGACACGATCGCACGCACGCGCACATGATCCAGGCCGACGCCGCCGGACGCTTCGCTCTGCATGCGGACCTGGGACTGGATCGGATCTTTGTCTGGAAGTTCGACGATCAGAAAGGGCTTCTGACCCCGAACGACCCGCCCGCCGTCAATCTGCCTCCGGGAGACGGGCCCCGCCACTTTCATTTTCACCCCAACGGCCGGTGGTTCTACTGCATTCAGGAGGAGGCCTCGACCATCGCATTCTTCGACTACGACGCCGCCACCGGCCGGTTGACCCCGCGGCAGACAATCTCCACGCTGCCACCTGGTTTTGCAGGCAGTAACTTCTGTTCAGGGATTCTCGTGTCGGCTGACGGCCGGTTTGTTTATGCCGGGAACCGGCTGCACGACAGCATCGGGATCTTCTCCGTGGGCCCCGACGGCGAGCTGACGTACGTCGGTGAAGAGTGGACGCGCGGGGATTATCCGCGCAGCTTCAACTTCGACCCCACCGGCCGGTTCCTCTACTGCTGCAACCAGCGGGCCGACCACATCACGGTCTTCCGCGTGGATCGCCCAACCGGCGCCCTTTCGTTCACCGGCCATTACACCCCGGTCGGCAATCCATCGATCATCGTGTTCCTTGATCTCGTGAAGAGGAGACCATAGTCGCCGTCTGCATCATGCGGTATCCGACCCGGTCCGTCCTCTGATCCGTCGAGTGAGCTGCGAGGGCATCCTTGCCGGGGAGCTCGTCACAGGGTCAGCGTCCTGCTGCGTTGTCATCGATGCGGCGCCGAACTGCAGCCGGGGGAAGCGCAGTGTGACGTGGTCCGGATTGAGTCGTTCCCCCACCTGATGCCGGGCGCAATCACGCAAGACGCTGTCAGATGATCTTGAGCACTGCCCCCGCGGGGCCGTGCGGCATCGGGCGGCCCAGCCAGTCCGCGGCCAGGGTGCGGCAGACGTCCCGAAAGTCGGTGGTGGCCTGCAAATTGCCGAATTCATCCAGCGCGTCGAGTGAGGGAGGCTCGCCCCAGAGCCCGCCGCTCACCGCGCGCCCCATCAGGAACACCGGGCCGGCCGCGCCGTGATCGGTTCCCGCCGCCGCGTTCTCGGCCGGGCGGCGGCCGAACTCGGACCAGGCCATGAGCAGGACGCGATCGGCGTGCCCGGACTGCTCAAGCCCGGCCTGGAACTCGAACAGGGCATCTCCAAGCTCGCTCAGAACGCAGGCGTGGGCGTCGAGCTGGCGCTCGTGGGTGTCGAATCCGCCGATCCGGGCCCGAATCAGCGGCGGGCATCCGGGCGTCCTCAACCGCCGCAGGGTGTCTCGCAACACACGTCGCGCTTCGCCGGGTCGGTGAGGCAGCGGTACCGAGAGTGCCGCATGAGGCTCAGCGCCCGTCGGGATCACACGCTCCCACCAGTCGCCGGCCGCGCCCGGGTCGGTTTCGCCCGTCGTCCAGATCCGGCAGGAACCCACATGCGAGTAATCGGGCTGCGGGGAGCCAACGCCGTGAACGACGGCGAGGCGGCCCGCCTCAAAAAGCCGCGCCATCCCTGAAAACGCGGGATGGAAGCCAAATCGCCCGTCGATGTCGAGCACATGACCCGCGACAGCGCTCAGGCTCGGACGCAGCTCGTGATACAGCGGATCGCGATACGGGACGATGGTGTTGAGCCCGTCGTTCCCGCCCGAGAGGTGCAGCAGCACGAGCGTGCGCGACGATCTACGCGGCCCATCGTCCGCTTCGAGCACGCGAGCCAGCGAAGGGACGGCCGCCCAGGCCAGGCCCGACTGTAAAACCCGCCGGCGGCTCGTGGTGACTCGAGTGACAGTTGCCATCGTGCACTCCCTCACGCGTGAAACGCCTTCTGAAGTTTTCGGATCGCCTCGGGGATGTCCGCCAGCGTCCGCTCGTCGGCCAGCAGGATGTTCTGCGTGAGCCACAGGCTCGTGCTGCAGAGCTTCTCCGTATTGGGGCAGGACTGCTCGATGATCAGCTCCGGGTGACGCTTGCGGACGGCCTGCGCGACCGGGAACCGGGAGACCAGACCGGTGTAACCGGCGGACACCGGGATGCCCTCCGCGTTCATGGCCCGGATGAACTCATCGCGCGGCTTGCCGCCGAACCCGGAGGGCTCATAGCGCATCAGGTACAGGTGGCGGGCGTGCCGCGTGACCCAGTTCGGGATCACGGCCGGGCGCACGCCGGTGATGCCCTTGAGCTCTTTATCAAGGTACGCGGCCGCACGCGTGCGGCGCTCCATGTCCGCATCCATCGTCTTGAGGCGCTCCTCGAGGAGGCTGGCCAGGTACTCCGAGGGCCGGTAGTTGTAGCCGACGTGGGGCTCGTCGAAGCTCATGCCCTCGGGCGGCCGTCCGACGTTGTGGATCGCGTGGGCGCGTTTGTACACCTCGACGTCGTCAGTCGCGACAAAGCCGCCCTCGCCGCTCGTCAGGTTCTTGGTCGACTGAAAGGAAAAGCAGCCGGCGTCACCGAGGCTTCCGCACTTGCGGCCCTTGTACTCCGCGCCGTGCGCCTGGCAGGCGTCTTCAACGACCTTCAGTTTGTGCTTGCGGGCGATGGCGACGAGTGCGTCCATGTCCGCCGGATGGCCGAGGATGTCGACCGGCATGATCACGCGCGTGCGCGGCGTGATTGCGGCCTCCGTCGCCGCCGGGTCCATGCAGCCGCTCTCGAGATCGACGTCCACCATCCGCACCGAGAAACCCATTTCGAGGGCCGCGGTGATCGAGGCGATGAACGTGTAGTTGGGGATGAGGCACTCGCCGTTGTCACCCAGGCCGTCGGTGTCGGTCACCCCGCCCAGCGCCAGCTTCAGAGCGCTGGTACCCGACGTGGTCATGAGTCCGTACTGGGTGCCCAGATAGGTGCTGTAGGCCTTCTCGAAGCGCCGGGCCCGCGGGCCGGGCAGTCCTTCCGTCGCACTCAGGTAGATTTCGCGGAAAGCCGTCTGTTGACGCGCCCAGCTCTCTTCGGTGTTCGGCGGCCAGCCCGGCCAGGGCCGCGCCGTGTTGTCGTGTACCGGCGGGCCGCCATCAATTGCCAGTTTGCTCATATGTGTGCTCCCGACAGGGGTGAAGTGAGCTGCACAACGCCTTCACTTTGACCGCTCCGCCACGGATGTCAAGGCCGATGCAGGAGGGTGGGCATCCAGGGGTCCGTGACAGCTTGGGCGGGGTGGCATGGGCAGCTTCGGCTTCGCTGAGC
>CAZQEN010000206.1:0-13515 GCA_964591605.1 uncultured Planctomycetales bacterium | reverse complement strand
TGCAGCGCCACCAGCGGCCCCCGCAGGTCGCGCCGCAGCGGCCGGCCCGCCCGCAGCACATCGTCCTGCCGCAGAACGCGCCGCACCTCGTGGTGCACGCGCGGCCCCGTCGCGTGCACGCCCCCGCCCGAACCGCTGAGCACCTCAACGGTGAGCGTCTGCCCCAGCCACGCCTTGCTCAGCTCGCGGTTGAAGAAATGGCAGATGTTCTCGTACGGCGGCGGCGTCGCCCCGCGACCGGCCTCCAGGAGCTGGAGCTCCACCGCCTTGCTGAACACGCCCGCCGCGTCCGACCCCAGCGACTGCAGCATCGTCAGCAGCTCGCGCTTCTCCTCCGGCGTCGCCGACGGCTCGTACCGCGCCACCCGCACCGGCATGCCGAAGACTTCGCTGTAGACCATCCAGTCGTTCATTGATAAATGCTTGCCCAGATACGCGATCGCGCTGACCCGCAGCAGTCCGCCGCGCATCGGATGACCCGAAGTCGTCTGCGGCGCGTGCAGGATGAACTTGTACGGCGGCAGCGCGATGCCGCGGTGCGGCTCCGCCTCCGTGAGCACCCGCGGCTCGCCCAGCTCCCCGAACGTGAGCCGATCGAAGGGGACCGGGACAACATCCGCCAGTCGCAGCCCACGTCCGTCCGCCTCCCAGATGTTCTCCGCGACCGCGATGTTGCGCCCCATGGCCAGCGACAGATGCTGCAGCACCTCGTCGAGATGTTCGAGCCCGGCGAGCGCTTCCTGACAATAGGCGGCCGCCTCATCCGCCGCCGTGCGGTCCACCCCTTCGCGCACCTGCGCCGCCGAGATGATCTGCCACGCCAGCCCCGTCACCGCAAGCCGCCGCGTCTGCGCCACGCTGTACAGATGGGCGTCCTTCTCCTCCATCTGCTCATAGAGCGCCATCGCCTGCTCGATCGACCCCTCGTCCGCCGCCCGCAGCACGCTGATCAACCGCGACGGGGTCAACCCGTCCGCCGGATACTCGCGCCAGCGGTCCAGCGCCAGCGGCGTGACAATCTGCCCCACCCGCGGCCGCTGCGGCGACTTCCGATATGGCCTGAGTGCGTTCACGATCCGTGCCGTCATACCCATTTTTTGCCTCCCATCGTCACTTCTCGCGTATCGTGGCGTTCACCTCTCACGTCTCACCTTCTCACTTTCTCACTTTCTCACCTTCTCACTTTCCGCTCACCATATCCCACTCCCCGCCGTCCTCAGCCTCGGCCCTCGAACCATCTCAACGACCCCTTCCGACCCCCCCGCCGCCCGCACCGCCAGACAAGCCGCCCAGAACCGGTCCGCATGCCCCATGCCCGCCGATTCCGCCGAATACCGCGCAGGACCCGCCGTCGTGACGCATCGCCGCACCGAATGCCAGTCATTGCGGAGACACGCATCCACCGGAATGCGGATCGAACGCTCCTCGACTCGAATCCGAAGCCGCGTGGCCAGCTCGTCCTTCACCGCGCTCGTGAACGTCACCTCCTCCACCCGGCCCGGCCCGAACTCCGACACCGCCGCCTCCGCCAGCGCCATCCCGATCCCGCTCGCATCAATGCAGCACCGCCGCACCCGCCGCAGCGAGAGCAACTCGCGCATCGCCGCCATCTGCTCCGCAAACGGCTCGTTCTGCGACTCGCGCACCCCGCGCGTGATGAGCAGTCGGCCGGGCGGGGAGTCCGAATGGATGCTGCCACCCCCTTGGCCCGGTGTCCTCTCGTGACGCATGCCGCGGTGAGGTGTTTCAATCGGCAATGGGAAATCGGCAGTTGGCAATGCCTCCACCACCCAGAACACCGTCAGATCCCGATGCCGCCCGATGTCAATGCCGACATACAGCGGACCCACACCCGCCCGGAGTGCATCGAGGTCGTAATGGCCCTCCAGCCCGGGATCCTCCACGCCCGCGATCTGCTCGTAGGTCAGAAACGCCGTGGCCTCGTCCAGGAACTCGCAGCCGAACTCCTGGCGAAACAGTTCGTCATCACCCATCGATCGCCGCAGGGTCTCGGCGTCCACGTCGAGCCCGGCCGCAATCGCGTCCTGGAGCGTCACGATCGAGTGCTCAAACTGAGGATTGCCGCGCAGCTCCGCGAACACGTTCGACACGCCCTTGGGCGTACTGGCCACGTCCAGCTCGCCGTCGCCGCGCAGCACGCTCGGAAAGATCGACGCCCAGATCCCCCGGTCATCGCGGTGCATCGCGAATTCGTCGAGCAGCACGTCGCCGGTATACCCCCGCGCCGTCTGCGGGTTGGCGGCCAGGCCGATGATCCGGATGCCGTTGGGGGCGAGCAGCTCGAGGCGTCCGCACCCGCCCCGCGGCGCTTCCACCCACCCGCCTCCGGCACAGGCGATGCGCAGCGCCTGGCAGTGCTGCTGCACCTTGATCATCAGCTCGCGGCTCTGTCGTTCGCCCGCCGACAGGAAGATCTGGTTCCGACGCCGCTGAATCCCCCGCAGCAGTCGGCGCAGCGACTTGGTGAAACTTTTTCCGATCTGCCGTGACCAGCAGCACCAGTTGAACCGCGCGGGCGACTCGATGTCCGTCCGCTGGTACGGCAGGAGCGGGATGATCGGCTCTGTGGATGCGGGCTGTCCGTCTGGCATGACCGAGTACTCGACCTCCCTGCCGCCGACCGGCTCACACCCCCCCGATTCCGGTGCCAGCGGGTCAATGGACGCGTCGGCCGGTCCCCCGGTGCGAAGGGGCCGCCTGGCACCATGAAGAACAAAACGGCCACTCCAGATCTCTTTCGGAGCTGGAGCGGAGCATTTTGCACGAAGGTCCTATAACCCGAACCCAGGGTGGTCCTGGAACCGCAACACACTGAAAATAAACACGTTATGCAAACCGCCTCCGCGAATGACCGCTGACGAGTCTTCCGTCCGGTCGGCATGGAATCTGGATCCCCGCTTGACTCCGTCCCCCCGCTGACGGTAGAAAATTTCCCTATTGGCGCGAAGGGAAAGAAACGCCAGTTCCGAAATGTACGCCGCAGCCGAGTGGAAGAATCGGTCCGCAGCGGCGGCCTGAGAGCCGGATCAATGGGTCGACTCCGAAACCTGCTGATCAAAGTCGCCGTCGTGGTGCTGGGCCTCGCGCCCATCCTGCAGGCCCAGGAGACCACCCCGTCCAACGGCCCCCAGTTCTGCCCGCCCTTGGATCAGTTCCTCACGCCCACGCTCCTGGACGTGCTGCTCTACCCCGGCATCACCTTCAACTGACGGGCGCTCACGCAGCTCGCTGGCGGGCAGGTGTGAGCGCTGGGCTCACGGAGTCACATGCTTCTCTACCTCATTCGTCACGGGATCGCGGCCGATCGCGCCGCCGGCCTCTCCGATACCGAGCGCCCGCTCACGCCTGAGGGCCAGCGCCGGATGCGCCAGAACGCCAAGGGCCTCCATCGGCTCGGCGTCGAGATCGACGCGGTGTGGACCAGCCCGCTCAACCGCGCCCGCCAGACGGCCGACATCCTCGCCGCTGAGTTCTCCCTCACGAAATCCATCCACGAGGAACCCGCCCTCCAGCCCCAGGCCGACGTGGCCCGCATCATCGACCCGCTCCGAAAAGCGCCCAAGACCGCCCGCATCGCCCTGATCGGGCATGAGCCGCACCTGGGCCACCTCGCCACCTTCCTGCTCACCGGCCTGAAAACCGGCGCACTCGAGTTCAGAAAAGGCGGCGCCGCCTGCATCGAGCTCAAAAGTCTCCGCCGCCCCATCCGCGGTACCCTCCACTGGCTCCTCACCCCCCGCCAGATGCGCCGCATCCGCAAGCCGGAGTAGACCTGCACCCCATCTCAGGGCGCCGGCTGTTTCCAGAACATCCCGGACGGTCTGTCGAGCCCTATACTCATGTAAGGACCCCGTCGCGCAACGACCGATCCGGCCCTGTGGGGGAAGGGGCCTGTCCTCTGCGACCGCAAGGCACCATGCTGAACCTCTCATGAATTCGCCATGTGCACACTGCAGGGCGGCGTGGGACCTCCAGCAGATCCGCCGCTACGACCTCGCAGTTGAAACGCTATGTGAGGTGGTGGCCCGGAACGCCTGGTGCGCCGGGGCCCATGCAAAGCTCGCCTACTGTCTCCTGCGCCTGGGGCGCGTGGACGAGGCGCTGACCGAGGCGAAACAGGCCATCGGCCTCGACCCCGGCAACGGCTTCTGCCACTGGGCGCTCTCCGTGATTCTCACGGAAAAGGGCCTGCTGCAGGATGCGGAAACGGCCATTCTCGAGGCCATTCGGTTGAGTCCCCGCGAAGTGACGAATTACTACCATCTCGCAGACGTATCGTTGCGGATCGGCAACTTCCAGCGCTGCCTCGAAGCGGCCGAAGAGGGCCTGGCCATCGAGCCGACGAATGCCGGATGCTCCCAGATGCGGGCCTACGCTCTGTCCCGTCTGGGGCAATACGACCGGGCCCTCCCCGCGATACGCGAAGCGCTGGCCCTGGACCCGCAGTCCGCCGTCGCTCACGCCATGCTCGGCCGCATGCTCCTCGAGACCAGGCCCGCAGCGGAGGCGCTGCCGCCGCTCCGGGAGGCGCTCCGGCTCGACCCGCAGTACCAGTGGGCGCAGTCCAATTACGAGACGGCCCAGTCACTCGACCGCGCCCCTCGCCCGGCGACGGTCCCGGCCCGGCCCCGCGTGCGGGCCGGCTTCAATGGGTGGGTGTTCATCATATGGTTCATGCTGCTGGCGCTGGCGAGGGGCTGTCTGGAGGCACTCGACATACGCTGACGCAGATTCCCCCAAGGGCGGCAGGTCGATGATGGATCGATGATCGGCCTGACCCCGCCGCTCAGCAGTGCGATCCTCCCGGTGATTGCCGTGATTCCAGCGTGGCAGCCGAGCCAGACCTGTTCCGCGTCCAGGCACCGTCAATCGAGCCCGAGGCGCAAGCGAGGGGTTCACGCATGTGCTCGCCCCTCCCGCCAACCCCTCGCCCGCCACGGTGGATCTTTGAATGGCGCTTCGGGCTCCATCAAGCGGCCGCCAAACACGTACCCGGACCGGACCTGTGACACGCATGTGACCGCCCATCCAAAGTCCCATCGGGCAGCCGTGACCTACCTGGGCTCATTCGAGGAAACGCCCACGTCCTAACGGAATCTTCATGCAGCAGCGCGTCCCGTCTGGCCGTCAATTCGCGTATAGTGATGCGGCCGGCAGGGATGCCGGCAGGCCCCGCGGCGGGCGGCGATCGGGGCCTTTCCGCATGACGGGAACCGGACGGACCATGCTCAAAGCCGATATTCGAGCCCAGGCTCGTCTCATCTCTGATCTGCTGGCCGACCGCTCCCCCGCATCCGCGGTCGAGCCTTCTGAGCCGCATGAGCAGCAAATGACACCCGAGTCGACCGATCACCCGGAGCCCCTCGAACCCGCCCGCGTCCTGCGCCGGCCCCCGCCGGTCAAGTTCGCCGCCATCGACGTGGGCACCAACAGCGTCCATCTCGTCATGGCCGAGATCTCCCCCCAGGGCGACTTCCGCATCGTCGGACGCGACAAGGAGATGGTGCAGATCGGCAAGGGCGGATTCCTCCAGCACCTGCTCACCCCCCGCGCGATGGAAGAGGGAATCGCCACCATCAAGCGATTCGTCAAGATGGCCCAGCTCATGGACGTCACCCGCATCAAGGCGGTCGCCACCAGCGCGGTGCGCGAGGCCCGCAACGGCGGCGACTTCGTCCAGCGCGTCCGCGACGAAATCGGCCTCGACCTGCACGTCATCAGCGCCGAGCAGGAGGCCCGCCTGATCTACCTGGGCGTGCGCCACGCCGTCGACCTGGGCCGCGGCGACAGCCTCATCGTCGACATCGGCGGCGGCAGCGCGGAGCTCATCGTCGCCAACGCGGACCGGCCTGAAATCCTGGCCAGCGCCAAGCTCGGCGGCTCACGCCTCGCCGAGCTGTTCCTCAAATCCGACCCGCCCGACCCCGACGAGCTCAAGCGCCTGCGAAAACACATCGACGAGCGGCTCGCCCCCATCGTTCAGCAGATCCAAAGCCGCCGCTTCACCTCGGCCATCGCCACCTCGGGCACCGTCCAGAACATCGCCGCCATCTGCTCGCATCAGACCGACGCCCTGGGCATCGAGCCCGCCCCCCGGCTCCGCCTGGCCCGCGATGAGCTCAAGGAGCTCCTCGGCGAGCTCACCTCGCGCACCCGCGCCGACCGCCTCCGCATCCCCTCGCTCGACCCGCGCCGGGTCGACGCCCTGATCCCCGCGACGATGCTCCTGCTGGCCATCATGCGCACATTTGACATCGAGGTGCTGCGCCACTGCGACCTCGCCCTGCGCGAGGGCATCATCCTCGAACACATCGCCAGGCACCGGGCGATGCTGCTGGCCCGCGCGACCTGGCCCGATCCGCGGACGCGCAGCGTCCTGCACCTGGCCGAGCGTTGCGGCTACCGAAAGTCGCACGCCGAGCAGGTCGCCCGCCTGGCCCTGAGCCTTTACGACCAGCTCGCCCCGCTGCACCGGCTGGATAGCCGTTATCGCGAGCTGCTGCGCTACGCGTGCCTCCTGCACGACATCGGCTATCACATCGGCCACGAGAACCACCACAAGCACTCGTACTACCTCATCCGCAACGGCGAGCTCCAGGGCTTCGAACCGGCCGAAATCGAAATCATCGCCAACATCGCCCGCTACCATCGCAAGGGAAGACCCCGCAAATCGCACTACAGCTACGGCAACCTCGACCGCCCGCATCGCGAGCCGGTGCGCAAACTCATCGCCCTGCTGCGCCTGGCCGACGCCCTGGACCGCACGCACTACTGTGTCATAAACTCACTCACCGTACGCCTGCACCCCAGGCGTATCGACATTGTCCTGGCCACCTCGCAGGACGCCGAACTCGAGCTGTGGACCGCGCGCAAGACCAGGGACTTCTTCGAGCGCGAATTCGAACGGCCGGTCGAGTTCGTCATCGCCGGACAGGAGGAGGGATCCCGTGACCCCGTCACTTGAACCCGTGCTCGCCCCGCACAATTACCCGGGCCGGCTCTTCATCGTCGAAGGAATCGACGGATCGGGCAAAAGCACGCAGATCCGCCTGCTCGAGCGCTGGCTGCGCTCCCGCGGCTTCCAGGTCTACTTCACCGAGTGGAACAGCGCCGACCTCGTCAAAAAAACCACCAAGCGCGGCAAGAAGAAGCGCAGCCTCACCCCCACCACCTTCAGCCTGCTCCACGCGACCGATTTCGCCCATCGCCTCGTCAGCAACATCCTCCCGCCCCTCAAGGCAGGCATGATCGTGCTGGCCGACCGCTACGTCTTCACCGCCTTCGCCCGCGACGTCGTCCGCGGCGTCCACCCGCAGTGGGTGCGCAAGGTCTACAGCTTCGCCCCCCGCCCGGACGTCGCGTTCTACTTCCGCGTGCCCATCGACGAGGCCCTCCGCCGCATCACCATGGCCCGGGCCGCCCTCAAGGACTTCGAGGCCGGCATGGACCTCCACCTGCACCCCGACCCGTACGAGAGCTTCCGCATTTTCCAGGGACGCGTGCTCGCCGAGTACGACCGCATGTCCGACCAGAACGAGTTCGTCGTGCTCGACGCTGCCGCCAGCATCTCCGAGCAGCAGCGCCGCGTCCGCGAGGTCGTCGATTCGCAACTCATCGAGTATTCCCGAAAGCCGAGGATCGCATGAACAAAATGCAGAAAGTCGAAAGGCGAAACTCGAAAGAAGACACGCCGCTCGTGTGGCGGTCTTTCGACTTTCGACTTTCGACTTTCGACTTTTCCCGAGGGATCGCATGAATCTTCAGTTCTTTGGTGAAGGTCTGCCCTACATGCAGAAGGGGGATTTCCCCGGCGTGCTGATCACCATCGAGGGCACCGACGCCGTCGGACGCACCACCCAGACCACCATGCTGCGCGAGTGGCTCGAGGTGAACGGCTACGGCGTCGTGGAAACCGGCTGGACGCGCAGCCCGCTCATCGGCCGCACCATCACCCAGGCCAAGCAGATCCGGGCCCTCAACCGCTTCACCTACGCCCTGCTCTACGCCGCCGATTTCGCGGACCGCCTCGAAAAGGAGATCGTCCCCGCCCTCCGCAGCGGCTTCGTCGTGCTCGCCGACCGCTACGTGTTCACCGCCTTCGCCCGCGACGTCGTCCGCGGCGTCGACCGCCAGTGGGTCCGCGACCTGTACGGCTTCGCCCCCGTGCCGCACCTCGTGCTGTATCTCAAGATCGACGTCGCCACCCTCATCCGCCGGGCCATCCCGCGGGGGGCGATCGACTACTTCGAGTCGGGCATGGACCTGGGCCTCAGCGACGATCCGTACGACAGCTTCAAGAAGTACCAGGGGCTCCTCATCCGCGAATACGGCAAGCTGGCCGAGGAGTTCGATTTCAAGACGTTCAACGCCCGCCTGCGGCCCGACACCATCCAGGCTCAGCTCCGTCAGGTTGTCTCGGAGTTCTTCGCCTCCCGCAATTTCGTGAACTGGCCCGCCCGGCCGGCCAACCCCCCGCCGGCGGCCCTCCCGACCAAGACCGCCGAGCCTGCCTCGCAGCCGGCGTGAGTGGCAGACTCCGTCTGCTTCCGAAGCGGCGGTTTGACGCCGTTTCCAGGCCTCAGTACGTTACCCGCCGGTCTGATCAGGAGACGTCAATGAACGCAGCCGCCGTCATGGCCCGCGCCGCGCATTACCGCGACGACATGGTCAAGTTTCTCCGCGACATCGTCGCCATTCCCAGTGAGAGCACGCACGAAAAGCCGGTCATCGACCGCATCGCCAGAGAGCTCCGCAGGCTCAGGGCCTATGACGAGATCAAGATCGACGGCCTGGGCAACCTCTTTGCCCGCATCGGCCGCGGACCCCGTGTGATCGCAATCGATGCCCACGTCGACACCGTCGGCGTCGGAGACCGCAACGAGTGGAAGCACGACCCGTACCAGGGCAAAGTCGCGGCCGGCCGCGTCTGGGGACGCGGGGCCGGCGATCAGGAGGGCGCCGCCGCGAGCATGGTCTACGCCGGCCGGATCATCCGCGATCTGAAGCTGCCGACCGACCGGTATTCGCTCTACATGGTCTTCACGGTCATGGAGGAAGACTGCGACGGCCTGTGCTGGCAGTACATCGTGCGCGAAGGAAAGTTCCGGCCCGAGTGCGTCGTCGTCACCGATTCGACCAACTGCCAGATCCTCCGCGGCCAGCGCGGACGCATGGAAATCGGCGTCACCGTCAAAGGGAAAAGCTGCCACGGCTCGATGCCGCACAAGGGCGTCAACGCCGTCTACAGGATCGCGAAGATCGTGAGCGAAATCGAAAAGCTCAACGACCGCCTGCGCAGTGACCCGTTCCTGGGCAAGGCGACGATCACCGTCAGCTACATCGACTGCAAAACGCCGAGCATGTGCGCGGTGCCCGACCAGGCGTTCATCCATCTCGACCGCCGCCTGACCACCGGCGACACCGAAGCCAGCGCCCTCAAGGAAGTGCGCGACGCCTGCCGGCGCGCCGGCGTCCCGGACGCGAAAGTCGAAACCCGCCGCTACGCCCGCGCCGCCTACACCGGCCTGACCTATCCGACGACAAGCTACTTCCCCACCTGGCAGGTCCCTGAAGACAGCGCCCCCGTCGCCGCGGCCGTCGAAACCTACAAATCCCTCTACCACAAAACGCCCACCGTCGGCCGCTGGACCTTCAGCACCAACGCCGTCTCCATCAACGGCATGTTCGGCATCCCCTGCGTCGGCTTCGGCCCCGCCCCCGAATCCGTCGCCCACACCGTCAACGATTCGGTCCCGATCAAACAGCTCATCCAGGCCGCCGCCTTCTACACCGCGTTTCCGGTGGTCTACTGCAGCTTGACCGCCGGCAAGCGAACAGGAGGCGGGAAACTGCCTGGGGGGAGGGGAGGAGCCGAAGACGATGAGCGATGAGGAGTGGCCCTACAATCTTCCCATCTGGCGACGTCGTTATCGCGCGGTTTCACCGGATGGCAGGTTCGTCGCCCAAATCAACCCTGCTTGCGAAGTCTCGATGTCAAATCCGACCTCGGGCATACTGTGCGTTTCGTCGGGTCTCCACATCGAGCGATGCAATCCGAGCTTCCTCTGGTCCGATGATTCACAGTACCTGGCCGTTCCACGATACTTCGAGAGATTCGGGATCTTCAGGCGGCAGCGACTGCTTGTTGTTGCCTTTCGAGAACGCCGTGTCTATGCGTCTCGCATGACAACGTACTACTTTCAACCGGAGTCTTTTACATCGGATCGCCTAATAGTATCTCTGAACCCGTTCAGATCGGAGAGAAGAGTTGAATTCGCCATGCCGGCCGATCTGAAAACCACATTTCGTCAGACGTGGGTCCCGTGGCCAGAATCCTGACGCAGATGCACCACCCGGCCGGTCATGAGTGCTGCAGCGGCTCGCTGCTATCGTGCCGCCGGCGAGATGGGCTGCGACTTCGCAGGTCGCGGTGGGTAGCGAACAAACTCACGGCCACTTGCGCGTTCTTTCGCTTTAATGTCGCGATAGATGGCCATCAAATCGTACCCAAACTCTTCGGCGTGGGCCTGGCGCGTCTTGCGGACCTCGGCAACAATCGGATCATCTTTCATATTCGTCGATCTCCATCAGTTCCTCTGGCGTGCAGATGATCGGCGGCTCATAGCCGGCAGCTCGGCAGACGGCTTCAATCTGGGGCCGCATGACGGCGTTCGCGATGTGGCGACAATTCCACGTGACCAGGTATTCGACTCCGTTCGTAGCAGCGACGGCGATGTGCAGCGCGTCTTCGGCCGCCTCGGCCGGAACCACCCGCTTGTCCACAAACTCCTGTGCCAGACCCAATGCTTCATCGGTAGTCTCCAGCAGAGTGAGTGCCGCAAGCACAGCCAGTCGCTCACGTGAACAGTGTTGGGCATCGCCTCATTCTAATGGCCCGCATGCGCGCGAAACAAGCCTCGATCCTGCCCACCCCGCATCCACGACGACGTCCCCCCCGCTCAAGCCGCACGAGTCGCCGGCGCGGCATGAGCCACGAGTCCTCGCGGCATCGGGGCGCTGGCCGCGAGCACCTCCGCCAGCAGACCCCGCCGGAGCCCCGTGTAGCTCCTCGTCAGGTGGGCGTTCGCCGCGTACGCCGGCTGCCCCAGCAGGAGTCGATGCAGCCGCGGCAGGTTGTACCACGGCACCGAGGGGAACAGGTGATGATCCAGATGGAAGTTGACGTGGCACGGCGCAATCAGCAGACGCTCCCACCACGTCGGGTAAACGTTGCGCGATTCGTTGAGCTCGTGCGTGCTGCCCACCCCGTAATGCTCTGACAGATTGCGGATCCGGAAGATCGCCGTCAGCACCGTGAACGCCGGGATCACCCACAGTACCAGAAAATAGAACCACGCGTGCAGCAGCGTCAGCCCCGTGGCCAGCGCCGCCCAGAACAGCACGAACGTCACCCGCTCGCGCATCGAGAGCGCCGGCGTCCCCGGCCGCCGCCGCATCCACCGCCAGCTCGACCAGAACCACATGAAGAACAGCGCCGTCCGCAGGCTCAGCCCCAGCAGGTCCCGCGCGAAGATCTTGAAGCACTCCCACTGCGTCTTCGGCCACGACCATTCCTCGTCACCCGCCACCTTCTGGATATCCGGGTCCTCGGCCGTGTTCACGTACCGGTGATGCAGGAAGTGGTAGTGGCGATACACCGACGTGCTCACCCCGATCGGAAACGCGCACAGCACGTCGCCCACCGTGTCGTTGAGGAACCGGTTCCGCAGCAGCCGGAAGTGAGCGGCCTCGTGCATGAGCACCCCGCACGCATGCATCCGGCTCCCCACGACGATCGCCGCGATCACGTACACCGGCCACGCCTGCGACCACACCGCCGCTCCGATCGCCGCCGCCATCACCGCATACTGCGTGAGCAGCGCCGCCACCGACCGCCAGCCACGGACCACCGACAGCGCCCGCACATCGTCCGCCAGCGCCTGACGGTCCAGCAGCCGGGCGGAAGACACATCATCATCCGCCGCCGGAACAGGGGACACAGTGGCCACATCCATGAACGCTCTCCAGCACCGAACAACCCATTCTATCCGCCCCGCCGCCCACCGCACAGCCGCCCTCCCCATTCCCACCGGACGGCCCCTGCGCACGGAATGCCAACGACATACTGCGAAGGCACGTCCCCTTTCGTCATTCGGACTTCGTCATTCATGAGGCATTGGGATTTAGACATTCGTCATTCCACCACCCTGTGGACAAATCTTCGGTTTTCCCGTCATATAAAGCCGCTCTTGGGGGATTGCCGGCCACACCCACGACAGGTCTCCGGTGCACCCCCATGATGCAGGAATTCCAAACGGGAGTGCCTCATGGCCAGTCTGAAGGGTCGCGATTACATCGAAACGCAGGATTTCACGCTCGACGAGATCAACACGCTGCTCGCCAGCGCGGATGAGCTCAAGGCGAAGTTCCACCGCGGCGAGCCCACGCTCCTCCTGCCGCACCAGACGATCTTCCTGCTTTTCTTCGACAACAGCACGCGCACGCGCAACGCCTTCGAGGCCGGAGCCACCCAGCTCGGGGCCCACGCCCACTTCCTCGACTCGCGCTCGACGCAGATCGCCCACGGCGAGACCGCCTTCGACACCGGCAAGATCCTCGGCAGCATGGGCCACGGCATCGCCATCCGCCATGACCTCATCCTCAACGAAGGCAACAAGTATATGCGCCAGGTGGCCGAGGCCACCGACGTCCCGGTCATCAACATGCAATGCGACATCGACCACCCCACGCAGACGCTGGCCGACATCATGACCATCCGCGAGCACTTCGGCCCCGGCAACCTCCGCGGCCGCAAGATCGCCGTCTCGTGGGCGTATGCCCCGTCCTATGCCAAGCCGCTCTCCGTGCCCCAGGGCCTGATCACGCTCATGACCCGCATGGGCCTCGACGTCACGCTCGCCCACCCGCCCGGCTATCGACTCATGGACAAGACGCTTGAGTACGCCCGTCAGAACGCGAAGGCCGCCGGCACAAAGTTCGAAGTGGTCGACGACATGGACGCCGCGTTCAAGGACGCCGACATCGTCTACCCCAAGAGCTGGGGCGCCTACGACCTCATGCTCCAGCGCTGCGATGCGAAAAACGACGATGACATGAAGAAGATCGAGAAAGAGTGCCTGGCGATGAACGCCCGCTTCAAGAACTGGATCTGCAACGAGCGCCGCATGAAGCTGGCCAGGTCGACGGCCGTCTACATGCACTGCCTTCCCGCCGACCGCGGCAGCGAAGTCGCCGACGCCGTTATCGACGGCCCCCAGTCCATCGTCTTCCCCGAGGCCGAAAACCGCCTCCACACCGCCAAGGCCATCATGGCCAGCACCATGCGCCAGCGGCCGTTTTAGCCCTAAACTGGATGCCTCCGCGCGCCGGAGGGCTGCATCCCCAATACAGCAGCGTGTCTCTCGGGTGGCATGGGTCCCGATGTACATCGGGATACTCACTGCCCAAGCGAAAGGGTCCCGAAGAAGGGAACAC
>CAZQEN010000205.1:0-13632 GCA_964591605.1 uncultured Planctomycetales bacterium | reverse complement strand
CAGCCCAGGGCAGAGCGAGCATCGCGAGCGCCGCCCTGGGTATCAGACGCGTCAACCTCCCGAGCCCCAACGGGGCGCAACAAGCTTTCGCCCTCCTGGCTCGAACAGGTGAAGTGTCGGCATGACCGCCGCCCGAACCATCATCCGCAACGCCGTGCTGCTCGACCTGGATCCTCTCCAGGTCCGGCGCGGCGAGCTGCGCGTGGAGATGGGGATGATTGTGGCGGTGGGGCCGCAGGTGGAGGCGGTGGCGGGGGATGTGGTGATCGATGCGGGCGGGGCAGTGGTGATGCCGGGGCTGGTGAACGGGCATACGCATCTGTATTCGGCGCTGGCGGTGGGGATGCCGCCGCCGGCCGTCAGTCCGCGGGACTTCCATGAGATCCTGCAGCATGTCTGGTGGCGCCTGGACCGGGCGCTCGATCTGCCGCTGATCGAGGCGAGCGCGACGATCGGCGCGCTCGATGCGCTGCATTGCGGCACGACGACGCTCGTCGATCATCATGCCTCACCGAACGCCATCGACGGGAGCCTTGATGCAATCGAGGCGGGTCTGCGGAAGGTCGGCATCCGCGGTGTGCTGTGCTATGAGGCCACGGATCGCAACGGGCTTGAAGGGCGCGACGCGGGGCTTCGCGAAAATGAACGATATCTTCACAGGTGCGGCACGAACACGGCTGGCACGGGCGAGACGCCCGTGTCGCACCGGCGGGACGCCGGTGCCACACCCCACCAGCCGGAGGCTGGTGCCACATTGCCCGGCCCCGATACCGGCGCTACACTGCCTCACCCCGATACCGGTGCCACACTGCCTCGCCGCGAGTCCCATACGCCGCAGCAGTTTGCCGCACTCGTCGGCGCGCATGCCGCATTCACGATGAGCGATGAGTCGCTGCGGGCGACGGCCGACCTGGCGCGGCGATTCGGCACCGGGGTGCACATTCACGTGGCCGAGGATCCCTGCGATGCGCGGATCTGTCGCGAACAGTTCGGGGCGGAGTTGTTCGATCGGCTCGACCGCGCGGGGATTCTGGAGCTGCCGTCGATTCTGGCTCACGGCACGCATCTGAGCGAAAGCGATCTGGCCCGCGTGAACGCGTCGGTCGTCTCCATCGCGCACAACGCCCGCTCCAACATGAACAACGCCGTCGGTTATGCCCCGCTCGCGCGGATCCGGCGTCCCGTGCAACTCGGCACCGATGGCATCGGCAGCGATATGCTGAGCGAACTGCAGACCGCGTGGTTCAAGTGGCGCGACAGTCTTTGCGGGGGACGCTCCGCACTCATGACCGATGCCGAAGCCGAGGAGCACCGGCAAGATGCCGGTGCCACACACGGGCAAGATGCCGGTGCCACACACGGGCGAGACGCCCGTGCCACACATGGGCAGGATGCCGATCCTACACACGGGCGAGACGCCGGTGCCGCATCCGGGCAGGATTCCGGCGCCAGACACCTGGGCCCGGCCGACTTTGTTCAGATGCTTGTCGATTCCGCCCGAAGGGCGAGCGTGCTCCTGGGCACCGCGCTCGGACGATTCGCACGCGGTGCGGCGGCCGACATTGTGGTGACGGACTATGTGCCGGCCACGCCGCTCCACGACGACAACGCCGCGGCGCATCTGATCTTCGCGCTGGGCGCGCGCCACGTGCGACATGTCATGGTGGCCGGGAAGTGGAGACTCCGGGACCGCGTGGCGACGACCATGGATGAAGCCGCGTTCCGTCGAAAAAACACCAGTCAGGCCAGCAGACTCTGGGAACGGATGGCGGAGCTCTGATCCAGACACGATCCCGCGGCGGCGTGAGTTTTCTCCATGTCCCGAGCCCTTTCCACGACTGATCTCATCGCCCGCGTTCGCGTCGCCTGCGAGAAGCGACGAGGCTTGATCGAAAGAGCCGATCTCACCGCCTACCGGCTGCTGCATGGCCGTGCGGATGGCGTGGAGGGCCTTGTGGTCGAGCGCCTCGGGCCGGTCCTCATCGCCCAGCTACACGAGGAGCAACTGCGTCTGACCGAAGAGCAGGTGCGGACGGCCGTGGCGTTCTTTCACGAGCGACTCGGAACGCGGGCGGTCTATCGCAAGTTCTTCGTCAAAGATCGCAGCCGGGCAGCGGACCAGGTGGAGGCGGAGCATCGCCGCCCGGAGCCGTGGATCGGCGAGACAGTGGAGCCGGAGATCACGATCGAAGAACACGGGCTGCGGTTCATCGTCCGCCCGTACGACGGATTCTCCACGGGGGTTTTCCCGGAGCAGCGAGACAACCGGCGACGCATCCGCGAACTGGCTCCGGGCCGGCGGGTGCTGAACACGTTCAGTTACACGTGCGGCTTTTCGGTGGCAGCGGCCGCGGGCGGGGCGGTGGTGGACAGTGTCGACGCGTCCAGGCGTTACCTGGAGTGGGGCAAGGCCAATTTCACGGCCAACGACGTGGAGTTGGGGGAGCACCGCTTTTTTGCGTCGGATGTGCTGGAGTTTTTCAGGCGGGCAGAGCGGCAGGGCCGCTGGTATGACCTGATCATCCTCGATCCGCCCACGTTTGCCCGTCTGAGACGGCCGGACCGCACGTTCGTCCTCGATGAGCGGCTCGAAAGCCTTTGCCTGGCGGCGGTTGGGCGGCTCAAGCCCGGCGGAGCGATCCTGCTGGCCACCAACCACCGGGGGCTCACCTGGCAGCGGCTGGAAACGGCTCTGAAGCAGGCCGGGCGGGGGCGTTCGCTGCGCACGGAGCACCTTACCCTCCCTTGCGACTTTGCCGGCGACCCGGACTACGTCAAGAGTTTTCTAGCCTCTTTTGCCGATTGAGGTTACAGGTGGTGTGCGGTCAGGATCGAGCGGGGCGCATGGTCCCCGGCGGTCCTGCGGTCGGCCCATGGGAGCCCCCTTCCCGGACACATCCACTCTTCGGGGGTCTCCCGCGGGCGAGCGAACGGCCGGCTCGAGTCAAGTGACACTGATCTGTGAATTGTTGCGGGAACGGGTTGAAGTTTCTCCCTCTGCGGAGTAGCATGGGCGCGAGTCAAATCCGGGCTTGACCCGATCCGACGGGGTGCTGTTCGACATGCTGGAGCGTGTCCGCGAACTGCTGGAAGCCACCAACTGCGCGACCCTGGACCCGCAGCGCAATGAGCGCATCGAGTCCATGGCTCGCGAGTTGGCGAAGTCCATGCGCCACGAGGGGCACTTCTTCCACATCCACGTGGCGGCGGAGGCTCTCCAGATTCCTCCGGAAGACATTCTGCTCGTCAAGGAGCGGCTGTACGAGCTGACGCTCAAGCGGGTGTTCCGCAAGAACATGATCAGCGGGACCGATCGGACCGGCCTGCAGTGGATCGGGCGGACGCTGCACATGACGCCCGAGGAGTCACGACGGATCGAGCTTCGCGTGGGACGGCGGGTGTTCGAGGAGTATCTGGCGTTCTCGATTTCCTGCGGCTATCTGGACGAGCAGGACATGTCGGAGCTGCGATCCATCGCCGACAGCCTGAGCGTCTCCACGCGCGACCTGCTGCTGGGCTTTCTGGCCGAATCGGCGGAGAAGTTCCTGCGCCGGATTCTGACCGGTCTGGCCGAGGACGGGTGGATCAGCGATGCGGCATGGCGGCGGCTGCTGGACACGACGGCCTCGCTGGGCGTGAACGAGCGGGAACTTGTGACGCTGCTGCGTCCGGCCGCCCGCAGCCTGGCCGAGGCGTTTCAGAAAGAGAAGAGATGGGACCCCGATGTTCCGATTCAGCCGCTTCGCCGGCTGGCGGAACGGCTGGGTCAGCCGGCCCCGAGCCCCGCCCCGAACCCGGCCCCCTCGACTTCGACGTGTCACCCGGTGCAGACGAGTCAGTCGTCGGCGATGTGATCCGGGGATGCGGCCGTCGTTCTCTGAAGCGTAAACCCTTTTTTTATAAGCTCTTGCGCGTCTTTCTGTGCGTGTGGAGCGGCACGCGCGGGCCTCGGGTGCTCGAATCTGCCTTCGGATCGCGTTATGACAAGGCGACGGCGGAGACCCGGCGCGGGCGTTGCCTGCAATCGGAATTCAGATCTGAGATTTGAGAGCAGGTCCTCCCAGGAATCTGAGCAGGGTCCGAAGAATCTGAGCTTTTGAGGCACGCAGGACGCGCCCACACCCCGGGGGAGCGTCTCGGTTCGGGACGGCCCGGTAGCACCAGCGACGATTGTCCGTCACCCCTGGGGCGTATCGGCTTCCGGACTGCAGGCAAAGGCACTTTCCTCGAATTCAAAACCGTTCGCCCATGGCAGGCAGATCCGGAGGCTGGTAGAATCCGCGCCGCCTTTCGCTTCGGATCGTTGTGACAAATCCCCAGTGTGGGAGCACCCATATGCTGGCACGCACCATCCCGGTTTGTGTTTTCGTGTCGTGGGCGGCGGGGCTGACGCTGTGCGGAGCGACTGATGCCCAGTCGCGTCCCGCCCCCGCGGAAGTGAAGGTGCGGCGGGTCAGCTTCACCACGGATGACAACCTGGTCATCTTCGCTGGCTATACACCTGCGAAAGACAGCAATGAGAAGGCACCGGTCGCGATCCTGCTGCACATGTACCGGTCGGATCGATCGGCGTTCGGGGCGCTGCCGGCGCATCTGCATCGGGCGGGTTTTGCAGTGCTCGCTGTGGACCTGCGGGGCCACGGAGAGAGCGTGGGCATGCCGGAGATGGGGCTGGCGCGGCGAGTGGCGGATCGCGACAAGAACCTGTTTGCTGCGATGGACAGGGACGTGGAGGCGGCCTACCACTGGATCGTCGAGCAGCCCGGGATCGATCCCTCGCGGATCGCCCTGGTGGGGGCCAGCGTGGGTTCGAGCGTGGCCCTGGACTACGCGGCGCGAGACAAGTCGGTGGATGCGGTGGTGTGCCTGACGCCGGGGACGGCGTATCTGGGACTGGATTCGATTTCAGCGGTGGAGAAATACGGCAAACGACCGTTGCTTCTGATTGCCGCGGAACCGGAGAAGGCGGCGTCGGAGCAGTTGGCCCGGATCGGAGGGCAGAGCAGGGTCAGGATCTACCCGGCGGCCGGGGGCGACCTGCTGGCCCTGCACGGGACCCGGATGCTGGGCAAGGTGCCGGGTCTCGAGAAGGAGATCACGGATTTTCTGCTGGGGGCGATCGGGCCGCCGTCGCGGGAGATGGTGCTGGCGAGTCTGAAAGGGCAGGTGTATTACGCGCCGGGGGCGAGCATGGCGAGCAAGCTGAGTAAGCGCAACGTGCGGTGGTTCAGCTCGCCGGCGGAAGCTGAGCAGCGGGGTTTGCGTGCTCCGCGCAGCAGCTCCCGGAGTCGGAGCCGTTCGTTGCGGGCGCAGCCGGCAGCGGAGGGGGAGCCTTTCCCGGAGACGCCGGACCCGTGACGGGCGCGGTGGTGAGAAAGTGCGAAGGTGAGAAAGTGGGAGAGTGCGATTGAGGGTGCATGCCGGTGCTTTCACGACCGGGTAGCCCATCGCGCAGCGGGTGGGGGACTCGAAGATGGGGGCGTTGAAGTCGTCCGGACAGGATCGAGCGCCGGTGGGAGCTGTTCGCCTCCGATCTTCGTGTCCGCCGCCCTCCCGACGGGCCACCCCCTGGCGCGCAGGAACGGATCTGCATCCAGTGATTGGCCGATATTTGCCTGAGGTGCGCGGCGGGAGCTATACTACGCCCCTCTGGAGTGTGACCGGATGCGGATGCTGCGGGCTTTGTGGCTGATGGTGCTGACGCTGGTGGCGAGCGCGCTGCCGGCGAGCGCCCGATCCGCGCCGGTCCGAAAACAGGGCGAGCCGGCGGTCCAGAAGGCCGCCTGTGCGGATTCAGCCAGACCCTCTCCGGAAGACACGAGCAAACCCAAGAAGGTCAAGATCACGCCGGTCCCCGAGCTGTGGGACGGGAGTTCGAGCCGTCTGAGTGGGAAGTCGTCGCCGGCTCCGGCGGCGACCGATGCGCTTCCCGCGGGCGACCCGTGCGGGCGGATCGTGCCTCCGCTGCCGCGCCGGGCTTCGAGCAGCCCGCTGCGGTCCTCGCGCGTGCCGCACCCGGCGGTCTGGCTCATCGGGCACTATGCCCACGCACCGCCGCCCGGGGCGTGAGGCCGACGCACGACTTGACCGCGCCGCCGGTCTCTCATCTCCACGTGTTGATTCAACCTGTGTGCTTACACATTCCTGGTCGCTTGTCATCGGCTTGCATCAATGGATCGAGAGGCGCCGATCGCCGCTCGAAGGACACTGAGAAACGAAGGAAACCCCCATGGGTGAGAAAAACCTCTGGTCGAAACTGGGACTGATCACGCTGATCGTGGGTCTGAGCCTCTGGCAGATGTTTCCGCTGCGGGAACGGCTCAAGCTGGGCATCGATCTGCAGGGCGGGGCGGGGCTGCTGTTTGAGATCGACGACACGGGGCTGAATGCCGCGGACAAGATCAACCTGGCCGAGCGCGTGGCGAGCATCCTGAAGGAGCGTGTGGACCCGCAGGGCAACCGGAACCTGGTGTGGCGTCCGATCGGCCAGAACCGTCTGGAGATCCAGATGCCGCGTCCGCCGGAGCGGCAGAAAGCGCAGCGCGAGGCGTTTGAGAGCGCCCGCGATCAGCTCCAGACGAGCAACATCACGGAGAGCCAGATCCGGGCAGCGCTCGTGCTGCCGGCCGACCAGCGGCAGGCGGCGTTTGCCGAGATGTCGAAGCTGGTACCGTCGCGCCAGCCGCAATTCGACAAGCTCGTGGAGGTGCACGAGAAGTACGAGAAGATGCGCGCCGCGACCTCGCAGCCCGAGGGAGCGGTGGCGGAGGAGATGGACAAGCTTTTCGAGGAGCGCAACAAGCTCATCGAGGCGATCCTGCAGACCAATCTGGATCCGCGCATGCTGACGGACCTGCTGGAGCTGGGGCGCAACAATGAGGTCCGCAAGAAGGGACTGACCCAGCTCCGGGAGAAGCATCCTGATCTTCTCCCGATCGTCGACCAGATGACGGCGGCGTATGACGACTGGTCGAAGGTGAAAGGCGCGCTGGACGACACGTCGGACCTGATGCGGCTGCTGCGGGGGGCCGGCGTGCTGGAGTTCCGCATTCTGGCGGAGCGCAACAAGAGCAACCCGGACATGCTGGATTCGTCGAATCCCAAGTACAACGAACCGGTGTCCAAGTACGTCGAGCAACTGGCCAAATACGGGCCGCGGCCGCGGGTGGGGGACAACTACCGCTGGTTCAAGATCGCCAAGGCGCAGACGGAGAAGGACTTCCCGCGGCAGTATTACATTGTCGAGTCGTACGCGGGCAACGACTACGTTCTGGCCCACTCGACGCGGGACATGACGCTGACGGCCGAGGATCAGTGGTCTCTCAAGAGCGCGGCGCCGGGCCGCGACCAGATGGGCCGGATCAACATCACGTTCAACCTGGCGACCCACGGGAAGTTCGGGCGGCTCACGCAGGAGAACCTGCAGCGTCCGCTGTCGATTTTCCTGGACGAGGAGGCGATTTCGGCGGCGACGATCCAGAGCCAGATCAACGACCGCGGCGAGATCACCGGCAACTTCACGCCGCAGTACGTGAACTACGTGGTGAACACGCTGGAGGCCGGGGCTCTGCCCGCGCGGCTCAAGGAGGTTCCGCTGCAGGAGAAGACGGTGGGGCCGTCGCTGGGCGACACAAACCGGAAGATGGGTCTGCGGGCGAGCATCATTTCGCTGCTGGTGGTGGCGGCGTTCATGATCGTTTATTACACGTACAACGGGCTCATCACCGACATCGCGCTGCTGCTGAACCTGGTCATCACGCTGGGGGTGATGTCGTTTCTGCAGGCGACGTTCACGCTGCCGGGGATTGCGGGCATCATCCTGACGCTGGGCATGGCGGTGGACGCGAACGTGCTCATTCTCGAGCGCGTGCGCGAGGAACTGCAGCGGGGCGTGTCGGCGCGGATGGCCGTCAAGCTCGGCTACGAGAAGGCGTTCTCAGCGATCTTCGATTCGAACCTCACCACGATCCTGACGGCGGTGATTCTTTTCTGGATCGGGAGCGAGGAGATCAAGGGTTTCGGCCTGACGCTGGGTCTGGGTCTGTGCATCAGTATGTTCACGGCGCTGTTCGTCACGCGCCAGTATTACTACGTGATGATTCCGAGCACGCTGAACCAGGACGAGACGCGCAAGGCGTGGCTGATGAGCGGCATCCTCGCCGGCATCGGCGGCCTGTGCGTGGCGATCGGCTGGCTGTTCAACAGGGAGGCGCCGGACGAATCGACGCTGTACGGTCTGGGCAAGTTCCTGCTGATTCTGTTCGGAACGTCGGCGGCGCTGCTGCTGACCCTGTGGGCGTTCCGGTTCGCGTATCGGGCGTCGGGGCACCAGCGGGCCAACCGCCTGTCGATGATGAAGCTCATGTCGGCTCCCACGATCGACTGGATGAGCAAGTACCGCACGTTCTGGGCGATCTCCGCCGTCGTGATCGGCGTGGGCTTTGTGTTGATCGCCGTGGGATTGCGGGATGAGAAGCTCTTCGACATCGAGTTCGTGGGCGGGACCAGCGTGCAGATTCAGTTGAAGGAGGGGGCCACGCTCGACGATGAGGGCGTTCGCAAACTGGTGGCCGGCGGTGCGGCGGGAAAGGCTTCGGCGGCGGACTGGCTGCTGGCGGCTGCGGGGCATCTGGACGGCGCGACGGTGAAGGCGACAGGCCAGCCGGGAGGATTCCAGATCTCGGTGCCGGGCGGCCTGACCGGTGCGCAGATCAGCGCGCTGCTGCTTCCGACGTTCGAGCAGGTGGTCACGCGCGGCGGGATCGAGCCGGCGGAGGGCGGGGTGGTCGTACGGATCACCGGCGATGAGGCGTCGGCCGCGGTCACCGCGGACGAGGTGACGCGGCGGGTGAAGGAGGCGGCGGACTACGCGCGATCGGCGGCCAACAAGGTTCAGGGCGCGCGGGTGCAGAGCGTGGAAGAGACCACGGTGGCCGGTACGGCGCGCAAGGGCTTCGAGATCGTCACCACGGAGACGAACCGGGGGGTGGTCACGGAGGCGGTGCTGGCGGTCATGGGCAACGTGCTTGAGATCAAGCGGCCGGTGGATGCCGTGCTGGTCAAGGATCCGAAAACGGCGGACGGCGTGTATCCGATCGGGCAGGATGCGAACGTGCTGGCCGACGTGATCGGTGGCAGCTCGCAGGAGCCGGTGAGCAAGCTGCGCGGCGGAGCGGTGCTGGTGTTCGACCAGCTTCAGCCGCCTCAGACGACGCTGGAGATCGAGGATCGGCTGGCGGATGCCCGCGTGCTGACCGAGTTCGAGGGGATCGGCTCGCGGTTGCGGCGGGTGGTCGGGCTCACGCTCGCCGACGGGAACACGGGCTCGGGAGAGAATGCCCGTTATCAGAAGGTCGCCATCATCGTGGCGGAGCCGAACATCCCCTATTACGACCTGCCGAACGAGTGGCAGCAGGACGTCGCGGCCAGGGAGCTCGCGCTGGCTCAGACGGCCCTGGGGAGCACGCAGTCGCTCCAGCGGGTGACGCAGTTCGCGGCGCAGGTGGCGTCGGAAGCGGCCCAGAAGGCGGTGATTGCGGTGGTGCTCTCGCTGCTGGCCATCGCGGCGTACCTGTGGGTGCGGTTCGGGTCACTCGAGTTCGGGCTGGCGGGCATTCTGGCCCTGTACCACGACGTGGCGGTGGCCCTGGCGTGCATCGTCGCCTCGCACTACCTCTGGGACACGCCGATCGGGCATCTGCTGGGCCTGCGGGACTTCAAGATCGATCTGAACATCATCGCGGCGCTGCTGACGATCATCGGGTACTCGATCAACGACTCGATCGTGATCTTCGACCGTGTCCGCGAGAACCGCGGGCGGCTGGCGGCCCTGTCGCCGAAGCTCCTGAATGACTCGGTGAACCAGACCCTGTCCCGGACGATCCTCACCGTGCTGACGGTGTTCATGGTCGTGCTGATCATGTACATCTGGGGCGGCGAGGGCATCAAGGGGTTCGCCTTCACCATGGTGGTGGGCTCGATCTCGGGCTCGTACAGCACGTTTGCCATTTCGGTGCCGATGCTGCAGCACCAGAAGGCGATGTGGATGGTGTCGATCGTGCTGACCGCGCTGACGCTGATGGCGGTGATCGCGATGGCGGTCACGAACGTGACGGTGCAGTGGGTCCTGATCGTAATGGTGGCGGTGCTGGCCGTAGCGCTCGCGGTACGGTACCTGGCCGGCACGCGGGGTGCGCCCTCTCCGATGGGACGACAGCTTGCGGCGGCGGGTACGTGACGGCCCCCTGAGACGCGTGATCGAGCGGTGATGCCGGATCTGAGCCCACGGCCGAGCGGTCGTGGGCTCTTTTGACTCAGGCTTCGATGTCGATGTGCTGTCCGGTATCGGTGGGGTGCGCCGTGGTCTGCGCATCGGATTCGGCGTTCTCCTGGCGGGGCTCGGAGAATGCGCGGCCCTGACTGCCCGCGCCCTCGGCGTCGGCGTAGACGGCCGTGTCGTTGTCGGTGGTTTCGACGGTGCTGTCTGCCTCGGTGATGGCGCCGCTCTGACGGCGGTCGCCGGCGGCCCGCTGGGCCTCTTCGTTGTCTCGGGCGGCGCTGATCTGGCCCTGAGCCAGGGGGCTCTGGAGGATGGGGCCCACCAGGTTGGGAGGGATGGCGGACATCGGCGGCTCCGGCAACGACCCCTCCGCTGTCCTATCGGCGAGGCGGCCGGACGTTCTTGACAGGGATCGGAGCGGGAGCAGCGGTTAATAGCAGCTCAGGTTGCGGTCGAGGATGCCGGCCATGCGGAGCCAGTCCTTGCAGGTGTGGGCGCCGCTGAGCCCCACGATCCGTTCGTAGTGCATGTCGGCATGCAGCCAGTTGGCGAACGTGCGCATGTGCGTTTTGACCCCGCCGCGCCGCGAGGGCTGGGAGGGCAGATGCTTGGGGTGATAGAAGTCCATGCGGCTCAGACTGCCCTGGGTGACCGCGTCGAAAGGCGTGCCCAGGACCCACTGCATGGCCCGCTCATGGTTTTCGCGGCTCTGGCGGAGCTCGGGATCGGTGCTGGCGCCTTCCTGGTGCGAGGCGTATCCGGCTTCGAAGGCGGCGTCGCCGAGAAGGACGATTCGCCCCGGATACTTCCAGACGGAAGCGCGGGTGGGTGCGTCGACCTCCCGCGTCTCGCCGTGCCGCAGGTCGCTGGGCATGGTATTGATCACGTAATCGATGAACGGGTTGGGCAGGGTGCGGACGCGTTCAGGGCACGAGTAAATGGGGTATCGTTCCACGGGCACCTGCTCGACGTGGGCGTACTTGCGCTTGTCGCCGATCTGGCGGGCCACCAGCATGACCCAATGCTGGGAGACGTGGGTGCCCCCGCGCGGGATGTAGCCGCGATTCTCGCTGTCGTACATCTGGAGGGCGAGGCCGAACTGATGCAGGTTGCTGGCGCAGACCGAGGCGCGGGCGTTCGCGCGGGCGCGGGCCAGACTCGGCATGAGAACGGCGATCAGAAGGGCGATGATGGCCACCACCACCAGGACTTCGATGAGGGTGAAGGCGGCGGATGGGGGGCATCCGTGCCTGCTGGGGACCGAGCGGCCTGAATCAGCCATCCGAAGGTCTCCTGATCGCAATACGACTCCGCGATGCCCTCGTCGGCTGCACCGGGTTTTCATGGAACCTGCGGCACGGCCGTCATCTTCTCTGAGTGACGTGGTCCGATCGGTGCACATGCTACCACACCCGCCGGGTCGTGGCTACGGGCGGGTGTTTGAACGGCCGCCATGGGGCGATTAGCCTATAGCGATGCCCGCTGAGCGTGAACCGACCTTTCCGGACCTGCGCGAGGATCAGATCCTGACGATCGGGATCTACGGCGAATCCGTGGCCGCATATCGGTATATGGTTCTGGCGGAGAAGGTGCCCGGGGAGGCGGACAAGAAGGCGTTCGCCGCGATCGCGGAAGAGGAACAGGGTCATCGGGAACGGCTGCAGAAGCTGCTGGACAAGCATTTTCCGGGAAGCTCCTTCTACCTCTCGGACGAAGACAAGGCCCTGGTGGTGACGGGCCCCCGCCTGATCAACGTGCGCGACATCCAGGATTACCGCGAAGTGATGCAGATGACGGTGGACACCGAGCTGCGGACCTCGCAGTTTTACCAGGCGATGAGCACGCGGGTGCGCAACCCCGAAATCAAAACTCTGTTCGAGGAGCTGGCCGAAGAGGGCTTCGACCACCATCGCCGGCTGGTCGAACTGGCCAGGGAACGGGGCTTCCTGCCGGCGGAGGGCAGGAGCTGAGTCGGTTCGGGTGGCGTCCGGACGGGTTTCTTATCTGCGTCAGACCCATCGCTGGCGTTCCGGCTTTGATGATCGCTCGGGTTCCGATGGACCGGTCCCTCGAGCCTCATCTGGGCGACTCGGCCTCCGAGAGCCCGCTCTCTGACTGTCACATTGGCATGGATGACACACTGGCTGCCACGCTGACACCGGGCGGAGTGGCTCCCGGCGGCGGTCATGCTTCTGTAAAGCTTTTAGTATCAAAAGTTTGAGAATTGCGGCGGCTGTGTCGGGTCGTGGCACTGTCCTTGCTACTGCTGCGGTACCGGGAAGATTCTCTGTCATACTCGCAGGGAAGAGTCCGGGCAGCAGTGTCGGGCGTCGGCTCGGATCTGACGCAGGCCGATTGCCTTTCAAGAGAGATGAGCTGAGGTTGTGGCATTCCGAGTCTGCCGCTCCGGTGTGTGCGGCGGAGCAGGGCGTCCGACACCACGGGCCCCGACGATCAAGAATGAAGGAGATGTAAAGATATGGCAGCAAAACAGTTAGCGTTCGAGGAGCAGGCGCGAGCGAGTCTGCTGACGGGCGTGGAAAAGCTGGCGCGGGCGGTCAAGGCCACGCTGGGGCCCCGTGGGCGGAATGCCGTGATTGACAAGGGCTGGGGCTCGCCCAACGTGACCAAGGACGGCGTCACGGTGGCCGAGGAGGTTGAGCTTTCCAACAAGTACGAGAACCTCGGGGCTCAGCTCGTGAAGGAGGCGGCGAGCAAGACCAGCGACGCGGCGGGCGATGGGACGACCACCGCGACGGTCCTGGCGGAGGCGATTTACCGGGAGGGCCTCAAGAACGTGACGGCCGGCGCCGACCCCATGGCCCTGGCGCGGGGAATCGCCAAGGGGGTCGAGGCGGTCACCGAGCAGATCAAGAAACTCGCCAAGCCGGTGAAGGTTTCCGCCAAGGAAGACCTGATCAACATCGGGTCGATCTCGGCCAACAACGATCGGCAGATCGGGGAGCTCCTGGCCGACGCGTTCGAGAAGGTCGGCAAGGACGGCGTCATCACGGTGGAAGAGGGCAAGAGCGCCGAGACGTTCACCGACGTGGTCGAAGGCATGCAGTTCGACCGCGGCTACCTGAGCCCGCACTTCATCACCGACCCCGAGAACATGGAATGCGTGCTCGAGAAGGCGCTGATCCTGATCCATGAAGACAAGATCGCGAGCGTCACGAAGCTCGTGCCGCTGCTCGAGAAAGTGGCGAAGGCCAAGTTGCCGCTGCTGATCATCGCCGAGGATGTCGAGGGTGAGGCACTGGCGACGCTGGTCGTGAACAAGCTGCGGGGCATTCTGCAGATCTGCGCGGTCAAGGCCCCGGGCTACGGCGATCGCCGCAAGGCGATGCTGC
>CAZQEN010000204.1:0-13762 GCA_964591605.1 uncultured Planctomycetales bacterium | reverse complement strand
GGACACGTCCATCACCCGGTCGCCACGAGGGGCGACCGCTACCGGGCTGGTGGGCCGCCGGCGGGTCACTCTGCGCGATTCAGCAGGTGCGGAGCATCTCCTTCCAGGTCACTTCACGGCGTTCATCGACCGCCTTGCGGACCAGGAGGGCAAGCAGCGAGGCGTTCCGCCCGAAGCTCACCGGGGCGATCGAGGGTTTGCCTTCGCGGATGCTGGTGAGGAAGGCCTTGAAAGCGAGCTCCGTGTCGTCGCCGCCGGGGCTGGTGAGTGGCGGAAGCTTTTTGCCGCGCTCGATCGAGGCGATCCGCTGGCCGCCGACTTCGACCGCTCCTTTGGTGCCAAACACTTTCTGCGCGAATTCACTGAAGCCGTCGGGGCTGATCCAGCCGTGGGCGTAGTGGACGATGAAATTGTTGGGATACTCGATGATCGCGGCGTAGTAATCGGTGACGTCGCGATTCGGGTCGCCCTCGGTGAAGAGCCCGCGCCGGCCCATGCCGTAGGCCTTGAGCGGCGTCGTCTGGGCGACCCAGTTCATGACATTGTACTCGTGGCAGGCCTGTTCGAGCATCCAGTCGCCCGACTTCTCGCGGAAGCTGAACCAGCCCTTGAGCGAGGGGGCGCGGTTGTGGCGGAAGAAACGGCCCTCGATGAGCTCGCCCAGCTCGCCGGAATGGATCCGCTGGATGGTCTCGATGAATCGCGGACTGGCCATCCACTGGAATCCGACCTGGGCGACCAGCTTGGGCCGCGCGTTGGCCGCGGCCAGAACGGCGTCGCAATCGCGAACGGTGAGGGCCAGCGGCTTCTCGCCGTAGATGTGCTTGCCGGCCTCGAGGGTGGCCAGCATGATGCGGGCGTGCTCGAAGCACGGTGTGGCCGTCACGATCGCGTGGATGTCCTTGCGGTCGAGCAGCCGCTTGAAATCGTCCGGGCCGTTGCTGTAGGTGTCGGGGGCCTTCCCCTGGACCTCTTCGACCGCCTTGGCCGCGAGGTTGAGGTTTTCGGGATTGATGTCGCAGACCGCGACCACCTGCTGGCCGGGCTGCTTGAGGAACGCCTGGAGATCGCCTCTACCTCGGCCGCCGACGCCGATGAAACCGGTACGGATGGGCTCGCCCTCCTTGAGGGGCGGCGGCGCCATGTTCGCAGTCCGCGCGCCGGCGCCCGTCCGCGTCTGGCTGCAGCCGGTGAGAGCCATGCCGGCCGCGACGCCGGCCGCACTCGTCCGAAGAACCTGTCGTCTGGTCACTTTGTCCACTGTCGGTCTCCTTTCATCCGTTGTCGGCCTGGATCGTGTGATCGCCGGAATGTTGACATAATAGAACATGCTTTGTAAACAGAAAGTGAAAGGGCTGCAAGTACCATGAATGGATATCGACCTGACATGAGAATCGATCGACGGCAGTGTCTGCGTTGGGGCCTGGCGTTTGCCACGGCGGGGGCGCTATCCCGCGCCCGCGCCGAATCCGACGCCGGGACTAACATCATCGAATTTGAGGAGACCCTGTACCGGCTGCGGGCGGAGTACTACCGGCACCCGGAGATCGACATCCTCAAGACCGGTTTTCGGCCGATCGGCGGGAAGGTGGCCGACTTCGCGGTGGCCGAGCGGGAGGGCCGCTATCACTTCTTCTACATCGAGCGACGGCTTCAGGAAGGGACGCCGTTCTACCCCGGCCACGAGATCTACTTCGGGCACGCCTCCACGCCGGACTTTTTCACGTGGGAGGTGCACGACCCGGTGATGCTCGTGCGGCCGGGGACCTGGGAGGACGGACACGTGTGGGCGCCGTGCATCATCCGTCGCGGCGACGAATACCTGATGGCCTACACGGGTGTCCGGCGGAACATCTCGCAGGACATCGGGCTGGCCTCGAGCACCGACCTGTTCAACTGGAGGCGGTGGGAGAGCAATCCGATCTCCCCCTGCAAGGACCGGCCGTGGGCCCACTGGAGCCCGGACCGGATTTCGAGTTGCCGCGACCCGGATCTGGTGGAATACGACGGCCGGATCTGGATGATTTACACAGCCAACACCAGGACCGGCGCATCGTGCATTGCATTGTGCTCCAGCCGCGATCTCAAAACGTGGGAGGACCATGGTCCGATCATCATGGGCCCGACGAGCGGTTATGAGCCCCAGCTCACGGGCGGGCACAAGCAGGGCAGCCTCGAATCGACCCGGCTGGTCCGTCGCAACGACAAATGGTACCTGCTGGTGAAGGTGGCGCTGCGGACCGCGCCGTTCCGGCAATGGATCATTCCCAGCGACCGCATCGATCACTTCGATTTCGCCGAGGGGCGGCAGTTTTGGAAGGAAGGCGTGTGCGTCGAGATCGTCAAGAGCCGCGGCAACCGGTCGCTGATCGCCGGGATGGTGGCGGGCTGCATCAAGTTTGCCCAGGTCGACTGGTCGGCGAAGGAGCCGGTGGCCGAAACGATCCAAACCAAGGAAGAATTGGCGGCTTGGCAGGGGTGACGCCCCTTCGCGCTGCTACAATGGACGGCTGGGAACTGCTCGGCCGCCGACGGCCGTGGCGCGGGCCTGGCGGAGAGCCCGCGTGACCCCGGTGGATCGCGCTGCATCGCGCGTCGGAGCCCCCGGGGACGAGGGAATGGTTCATGTCGCGTCGAAGTGTGCAACGGCTGTGTCGCTGCGCCGCGCTGGCGTGGGGCTGCGCCGTGCTGGTCGTGTTTCTGCCCGCCGTCCGGGCGTGGACTCCGGTGGGGACCGGCATCGAATACCAGGAATTCACGCTGCCCGATCCGAACAACCTGTTCGTGGCCCGGATGGACCGTCACAATCCGCAGGTGATCATCGACACCAGCATCGGGCAGGGCCGCCTCTCGGGCGGGACCGAGACGATCCGCAACCAGGCCAGCCGCTACGACGACGCCCTGAGCTTCTGGGGGCATGACTGGGGCCAGCGCAACGACGTCATCGTGGCCGTCAACGGCGACTTCTGGAATACATCGACGGGGGTCCCCACCAACGGGCAGGTCCACACGGGGTGGTACGCCAGGTGGATTGATCCCTCCTACCACTTCTTCTACGGCATGGACCGGCAGGCCCGGATCACGCAGGCCAGCACGGCCCTGATCCGCGTCACCTGGCTGGGCACGGGCGCGAATCAGGCGATCACGGACATGAACCGGGCCCGGGGGACGGACGAACTCATCCTGTACACGCCGCAGTATGATGCGGCGACGCCCGCCGGCAGCACGGGCGTCGAGGTGCTGGTGGAGCTGACGCGGCCGAACCTGCCCGTCCCGCCCTCGGATCCGATCCGCGGTCAGATCCGGCAGATCCGCCAGAACCAGGGCTCCACGCCGATTCCGTTCGACCACGTGGTGCTGTCGGCCTCGGGCACGCGGGCGACGACGGTGCTGGCGAATGCCGCCGTGGGCGAGGCGGTCAACATCACGAACTATCTCGACGGTTACTACGACGTCGATCGCACGTTCGCCGCCATCGGCGGCGGGGAAGTATTTCTGGGGCAGGGGGTGGTCTGGGGCGGCCAGGCGGTGCGGCACCCGCGGACGGCGGTCGCGTACAACGACGATTACGTGTTCTTCGTGGTCTGTGACGGGCGGTCTGCGGTCAGCGTGGGGATGACCATGACCGAGCTGGGCAACTTCTGTAAGAACTATCTGGATGCCACGTGGGGCATGAACCTGGACGGCGGCGGATCATCGACGATGGTGGTCAACGGGGTCACCCGGAACGATCCGTCGGACGGGACGGACCGTGCGGTCGCCAACGGCCTGATGATGGTGGTGCCGCAACCGAAGCTCCAGGCGACGACCTACAACAGCGGGGCGACGGTCCGGACGAGCGGCTCGAGCAACGTGCGGCTGGGGCCGGGCACGAACTATGCGGTGCAGACGACGCTGAATCCGAACATCCAGGGGGTCATCCTGGATCATTCCCTCCGCGGCATTTATGCGAAGGGATACTACTGGTGGAAGTGCGACTTTGGCACTGCGACCGGCTGGGTCGCGCACAGCAATCTGACGGCCGTCAGCGCGGGCAACCGGGCGGTGATCTCGAGCCATCCCACGAACCGGTACGTCTGCCCCGGCGCGGTGACAACGCTGAGCGTTTCGGCGAGCGGGAGTGGAACGCTCACCTACCGCTGGCAGCGCAGCGGCATCGACCTGAGCGACGGCGGGCACGTCTCCGGCGCGGCCACGCCCACGCTGACGATCAGCGGGACCGACCGCACGGACGAGGCCAGCTACCGCTGCATCGTCACCGACAGCAACGGACCGGTGACATCCTATTCCGCTGGACTGTGGCTCAGGGAAGTCACGCAGTTCACGCAGCAGCCGCAGCCGGTCACGATCCATCCGGTGACCGGAAACGTGAGCGCGAGCTTTACGGTCTCGGCGCTGGGGGACGGCGCGATCAGCTACCAGTGGCAGCGCGACCAGCAGAATCTCTCCGACGACTCCCATTACGCCGGTTCGACCGGGCCGACGCTGCAGATCTCAAACATTGACAGCACGGTGCGCGGCACTTACCGGTGCGTCGTGACGGCCGGCTGCGGGGCCGTGATCTCGAATGAATCGGCCCTGACGGTGATCTCGGCCGACCTCGACGGCGACGGGGACTCGGATCAGAGCGATTTCGCGAAGCTGCAACTGTGCATCTCCGCGGTGCAGCTCCCGGAGACCCGGCCCGAGTGCCTGATCGCCGACATGGACAACGACGATCACGTCGACGCCATTGATCTCATCGAGTTCTTCAGGTGCGTGGCTGGCTCGAACCTGCCGATGCCTCCGGGCTGCTGATCAGCGCACGGTGAACGAGTACAGCCGGCCGGGCGGGTTGACCGTGAATCGCAGCCGGACGTCTTTGCCGCCCGCGGCCTGGCCGAGCGAGCGGCCGGCCAGCCGAACCGCGTGCCGCAGCGAATCGCCGCTCACGTCCGCCGAGCCCACCACCTTTCCATCGGGGGCGAGTGCCTCGATGCGAATGGGGCCGATGCCGTTGACGCTCAGCTCCGATCCGCCGGGGGCCAGCGGACGGGTGGTGAGGGTTCCGCCGTCGACGGACACGAAGCCGTCCACGCGCAGGCGGGCGCGGAAGACGCCGCCGCCCCGGATGCGCACTTTCGGGTCCTGGTTCTTTCCGAATGACGAGCAGGCGTAGTAATAGATCAGCTCATCACCGATCCGCAGCGGGCCCTGGCTGAACTCGCTGATGTAGCCGCCGTCGTTGCGCCCGTTGTTGCCGCCCTCTTTGCCGTTCGGGATGAAGACCTCGGGAACGCCGCTGTCGTTGTTGAACGGCACTTTCGTCCAGTTGAGCCCGTCGCGGCTCACCACGAGTTTCATGAAGGCACAGCCGGCCGCGGAGTGGGCATAATCTCCCTGGCTGTGAAAGATCTTGAGGCCGCCGAGCCAGAGGGAGCCGTATCGCCAGGCGGATGACGCGTAGTATTCGTCGAACTCGGCGTCGCCGCTGCGGTTGGCCCGCGCAGGGAGCAGCGCGATCTCGCGCAGCCGGGAAGTGTCCACCGGCTGGTCGATGCGATCGAGGAACAGGTACGTACGCGACCGCGACGAGTTCGGGATGTCCCGGCGCGGGTCGAAGAACTTGAAGATCCCCAGGAAGCGATTTTCAAGGGAGTCGTAGGAGAAGAGCGTGACGTCGCCGACGCCGTAGAGCGTCCGGTCGGGCAGTTCGAGCTTCACGCAGGTCGGATCGCCCGGTTCGGCGAAACCGTCGATCACCTGCCGGACCCGCTCCCATTTGAGGCCGTCGCGCGAGTGATAGTAATGAATGCCCTCCAGGGCGGGCCCGCAGTTCGCCAGCCACAGCCAGCCCTTGTACGGGTACTCCTCATCTTTGGCGTCGTAATAGCAGGAGAACATGTCCGTCCCGAACCGCTTGCGGAACTCGGGCGGGACCGGGAGGTTCAAGTCGAACTCGACCGATTCCAGCTCATCCTGCGTGGTCTGATCCCAGGTGAGTCCGTCCTTCGAGGTGGCGCGGCGGAAGCGGTCCACCTCGAACTGGCGCAGGTACATGGCGTACTGTTTCTGCCGCGTGTCGTAGACGATGGTGCCGTATCCCATGAGGGTATCGCCGGGATTGCCGGGAATGAGCGGCTCGTTGCCCCCCTTGTCCTTGACGGGCTGATGCAGCGTCCGCTTGAGACCCGACTGCGACTCGATCAGGACGTCATCGATAAAGAGCTGAGGAACGCCCTGGGCGACGGGAACGGCCTGGCTTTCGGCGGTCGCACCGCGCGATTCGGTTCCGATTCCGGGAATCAGCCCAATCAGGAGCAGGGTGGGCCCAAAATGTCGATTTCGCATGGGAAGGTTCCTCAATTCCTGCAGGAAAGCCACGACTCGACGGGGATGTTAACAGTCCCGGTCATCATGGGGCAACAGAACGCGGACTGACGGGGTCGATTGACGGTGTGGCGCCTGATGCGGTATCGTACGGCCCGTCCACGGATGAGTCGGGGGCCTTTGGGTTCCCCGAGACTGCGGCCAAGCCGGAATCAGCCGAGCCGTCCCCCGTTTGATCGCTCCGACCCCCGCCCAGGAGATGTGCACCGTGTCGACTCACGCCCGCATCGGTTCGACGTGGAGTCTGAAGGCCGGTCATCCCACGCGATGCAGCCCGCTTCGTGACGATAACGCTCTGCGGCCTGGATGCGCTGCCTGGCGGCGGGGCGGCGGCATTTTGACCGCGGTGGCGCTGCTGGGCCTCGCCGGCTGCAGCGAATCAGACTGGAAGTGGGACTGGAATCGCGAGAAGGCGGCGACAACCCGGCCGGCCGGCACGATGAGCCCGGAAGTCACGCGGGCGCGGCCTTCGGTCGCCACGGAAGGCACAGTGGGCTCAGTGGCGTATCTGCAGGGCACGCGCATGATGCGCGTCCGCGGTTACGGGCTGGTCATCGGCCTGGGGGACAAGGGCAGCCGCAACGTGCGCCCGAGCGTCCGGGAGGAAGTGCTCACGGAGCTGCGTCGGTACCGGCTGGCCAACCCGCAGGCGGCACGCAACCTGCCCTCGCCGGAGCGGCAGCTGGAGAGCCTGGATACGGCCGTGGTTGAGGTGACCGCCGACATCCCGGCGGGCGCCCGCAAGGACCAGCACTTCGACGTGATCGTCCGCGCGGATGATCCGGACACCCAGTCGCTGGTGGGCGGAACGCTGGTCCCCTGCGATCTTCGCATCTTCCAGGAGACCTCGCCCGGCATGGGCCAGGAAGGCCGGATCCATGGGCGTGCGGGCGGACCGATCTTCACCAACCCCTTCGTGTCGTCCGGAGGATCGCCGTCCGGGGCGACCACCCGCCCCAGTTCGGCCAATCTCCGGGAGGGCACCATCATCGGTGGCGGCATCAACAAGATCGACCGGCGGCTCAGTCTCATCTCGATCATCGAGTCGTATGCCACGGTGAAGGCGATCGAAGACACGATCAACCGCCGATTCACGAGGGATGAGAAGATCGCCAAGGCGGTCAGTCCGAGCAACGTCGAGCTTCAGATTCCGCCGGAATACGCCCACGAACGGCAGAGATTCCTGGAGCTGGTGATGCATCTGCCGCTGGCCAGTTCACCGATCCAGCGGGAAGCGCGGACGAAGGCTCTGATCGGTGAAATCGGCCGGCCCGACGCGCCGCTCGAAGACGTGGCCCTCTCGCTCGAAGGGATGGGGCTCTCGGTGATACCGGTCCTCCAACCGCTCTACACCGATCCGCGTCGGCAGGTGAACTTTTACGCCGCCCGGACCGGCATGAGGCTGGGGGATGACCTGGCCGTCGATGTCGTCGCCCGTCATGCAGGCGACCCGAAGAGTCCCTACCGTCTGGCGGCCATCCGCGAGCTGGGATACTGCAAGAACACGGTGCGAGCGGCCGGGGTGCTGTATGAGCAGCTTTCCGATTCGGACAACCGGATTCGCCTTCGGGCGTACGAGGCGCTGCGCAAGGTGGATCCCGGGGCGATTTCGCGGGCGGTGGTCGGTGAGTTACCGCCGAACTTCATGCTTGAGGTTGTGCCGTCCGAGGGCCCACCGCTGATTTACGCCCGGCGCAGCGAAAGCCGGCTGATCGCCCTGATCGGGGGGGATCGCATGCTGTTCCGCCCGCCGCTGCTCTATGCCCAGGCGGGCCAGCCGGTGACGCTGAGCGCGGATGCGTCGGCCCGGACGGTTACCCTGCTGCGCAAGGACGTGGGCGGCCGGAACGTCGGGCCGTTCCAGGTGCCGTTGTCGGCGGCGGTGGTCGTGCGTTTCATGGGCAACAATCTGCGAATGGGTGCGAACGGCCGTCTGGAAGGACTGGGGCTGGATTACGCCGTCGTACTGGACGTGCTGTACCGGTTGTGCGAGAAGAACGCGCTGAACGCGACGATGGAATGGGAAGGACCGAGCGTGGAAGACCTGGTCGGCCCGCTCGAACCGGTGGGTCGTCCGGAATCGGAGCTGTAAAGCCCGAACTCGCATCCGTCCCCCATTCCGCGCTGCGAGATGGATGGGGCACCCATTCGACGCACGCGCTGAGCCGCACCCGCGCGGTTCGCGTCTGCCGCGTGGCGAAAAACCGACACATGATGGATCGAACGACTGAAACGCGAGCGCGGCGCGCGAGCGCGGTGCGTTTGACATGGCTGCCTGTGAGGACTATTTTGACATCTGGCATTTGTCCACGGTCCGGGCGCGGCCGCGGCGGCTTGTTTCACGAAGCGACCAGCAGAAACCCTGCGTTGGTTGCCTCCTGTGTCTCTTGTGAGTGTGGCAGCGATCTGCGGCGCGCCGCCTGATGCCATCGGTGTCGGTTCGTACGTAACGACCCGCCGAGTTTACGAATGTCCCGCGCCTGGAAGTTGCCTGTTCCGCACACGCAGCGGTCGACCGAACATCTCGGAGCTCGGCAGCCATGAAAGTCCTCATGCTAGGATGGGAGTTTCCGCCCTTCATCTCGGGCGGTCTGGGCACGGCCTGCTACGGGCTGACCAAGGCGATGAGCAGCCTGGGCGCGGAAGTTCTGTTTTTGCTCCCCAAGCCGGTCGAATCGCAGTTCACCGGCCACGTCAAGCTCGTTTCCGCGCAGGGTGTGCCAGTCCAAGGTTCTCATTCATACCAGATGGAAGGCTTCGAGAACGTGACGTTCCGCACCGTGGATGCGCGGATGGCGCCCTACGTGACGCCCGAGCAGTATGCCGAGGAGATACGCCACCAGGCGACCAGCGCCCGCGAGCGCGAGGCGCTCGAGGTGGCGGGCATCCGCACGGACCCGCAGGCGCCGCAGGCCGCCCAGCCGGCCTCCGGGCAGTACAGCGGTAACCTGTATACGGAGGTGGAGCGCTACGCCCGCCTGGCCACGCTGATCGCCAGCCAGGAGCAGTTCGACGTGGTGCACGCCCACGACTGGATGACCTACCGGGCGGGCATCGCCGTCGCGGCCATGACCAGCAAGCCGCTGGTGGTCCACATCCACTCGACCGAATTCGACCGCAGCGGCGAACACGTGGATCAGCGGATCTACGACATCGAGCGGCAGGGGCTGCATTATGCCCGCAAGGTGATCGCCGTCAGCTTCCTGACCAAGAACATCGTCACCTCGCGCTACGCGGTGCCGCCCGAGAAGGTGGAGGTGGTCTACAACGCCATCGAGTTCAACGGCAACGGGCCGCCGACGCCGCCGGACATCGACCGCGACGAGAAGCTGGTGCTGTTCCTGGGCCGGATCACCATGCAGAAGGGGCCGGAGTACTTCCTGCAGGCCGCCCGGAAGGTCCTGGAGGTAATGGACAACGTGCGGTTCATCATGGCCGGCTGGGGGGATATGATCCGCCGGACCATCGAGCTGGCCACGCAGATGGGCATCGGCCACAAGGTGCTGTTCACCGGGTTCCTCCGCGGCAAGGACGTGGACCGGGTCTTCCGAATGGCCGACCTGTACGTGATGCCCAGCGTTTCCGAGCCGTTCGGCATCGCCCCGCTGGAGGCCATCAACAACGACGTGCCGGTGATCATCAGCAAGCAGTCGGGCGTCTCCGAGGTGCTCAGCCACGCCCTGAAGGTCGACTTCTGGGACGTCAACGAAATGGCCAACAAGATCGTGGCCGTCCTGCGCCACCCGCCGCTGCAGCGCACCCTGCGCGAGCACGGGCGGATCGAGCTCAAGAAACTCTCCTGGACCGACTCCGCGCAGCGCTGCATCGAAGTCTATAAGCAGGCCCTCGGCTGGAACTGACCGGGCGCGAGCGGCAGGCGAGGGGCAATCAACCGAGCCCGAAGCGCAAGCGAGGGGTTACGCGACGAACGTTCGATCATTCATGACGTTCACCCGCGCGGTTGCGCCGCACGATCTCCGCATTTCGTTTGAGCATCGGCAACGTCGCCCGCTTCATCGCGCTGCCCGCCAGTAATTCCCGATACTCCTTCTCCGAGAGCTTCAGCACGTCGCCCACCGCCGGATCAGGCAGCAGCGGATGATCGGCCGGCGGCAGGTACGCGGCCTCTGTCGCCAGCGGCGTATCGCGGTTGAACGGGCAGACGTCCTGGCAGATGTCGCACCCATACAGCCAGTCGCCCATGAGCGGCTGCAACTGCGGCGCGATGCCGCCGCGGTGTTCGATCGTCAGATACGAGATGCAGCGGGCCGCGTCCATCTGGTAGGGCGCGGTCAGGGCCCCGGTCGGGCAGGCCTGCAGGCAGCGCGTGCACGTGCCGCAATGATCGACGGCCGGCTGCGACGGCGGCAGATCGAGCGTGGTGATGATCTCGCCGAGAAAAAAGAACGAACCGAGATCCTGGTGCATCACCAGGGTGTTCTTGCCGATCCAGCCGATGCCCGCCAGCGCGGCCAGCTCCCGCTCGATCACCGGCGCGGTGTCCACGCAGATCCGGGTCTCGAACGGCTCATCGATCGCCTCGTGCAGCCCTTTCACCAGCCGCTGGAGCTTTTTGCGCATCACGCGGTGATAATCGCGCCCCCACGCATACCGGGCGACGCGCCCCCGGATGCCACCGTCTCTGCCTCTCCCTGAGTCCCTCTCTATACCTTTTTGCCGGTACGGCTCGGCGACCACGATCACCGACCGCGCCCCGGCCAGGAGCCTGCCCGGATCGCCGCGCAGCTCCCGCCAGCGCGCCAGATAGGCCATCTCCCCATGCCGCCCCTCGCTCAGCCAGCGCTGGACGTATTCTCCGCGCGGCAGGGCCCCCGCGGGCGCGATGCCCGCGCGGGCAAAGCCGCCGGCCGTCGCCAGCTCGTGTACCAGTTCCGTACGCCGCAGCATCGCCATGCCGCTCATCGTAGCCGCCCGGGTGATGGCCGGGGAATGACCGCGGTCATCCGGGTGCAACCGGCGGATGACGCGCGTTTGAGTCGGGGCGGGGACCCGCTTAAAATGCCCGCATGGCGCGATTCTCCGACTCCGAAGGGCCCCGGACCCCGTCCTCCTCGTCCGGCAATGGGCAGCGCAAAGACCCGGCTCGCATCCTGATGGTGATGCCCAACTGGGTGGGGGATCTCGTCCTGGCCACCCCGGCGATGCGGGCCATGCGTGACCGATTTTCCGCCTCGCACATCAGTTTCCTGGTCAAACCGCACCTCGCCGACATCCTGGCCGGGGGCGACTGGATGAACGAGGTGATTCTCTGGCCCAGCGGTAAGGGTCGGACGCGCCCGCAGCGGCGGCAGGGCTTTCTGGGGCTGGCCGCCCAGCTTCGCGAGCACCATTACGACTGGGCGGTCCTGCTGACCAATTCGTTCCGCTCGGCGATGCTGGCCCGCCTTGCCGGCATCAAGCGGCGGGTGGGTTACGACCGCGACGGGCGCGGGTTGCTCCTGACCGACAAGCTGCTGGCCTCCAAGGCGAACGGCAAGTTCCTGCCCGTGCCGATGACGCGCTATTACAACGCGATCGCCCGATACCTGGGCTGCCGCGACTGCCCGAGCCGCCTCGAGCTGTTCACCACGCCGCAGGAAGAAGCCGTCGTCGAGCAGACCATCATCGAGGCGGGGCTCGAGCCGGGCCGGCCGATCATCGTGCTCAATCCCGGCGCCTCATTCGGCCCGGCCAAGTGCTGGCTGCCGGAGCGCTTCGCCGAAGTCGGCGATGCCCTGGCCCGCGAGCACGGGGCGGCCGTGTTCATCACGTGCGGCCCGAGGGAGACCGAGATCGCGCGGCAGGTCGCGAACCGCATGCGTCAGGCGCCGATCGTGCTCGACCGCCCGGTGCTCGGGCTGGGGCCCAGCAAGGCCCTGATCCGCCGGGCGAGCCTGCTGGTCACCAACGACACCGGCCCGCGGCACTTCGGCAACGCGTTCGGCACGCCGGTGGTCACGATCTTCGGCCCGACCGATCCGGAGTGGACGGCCACCGACGCCGAGCATGAGCGATCGCTGATGGTTCCCGTCGACTGCGGCCCCTGCATGAAACGCGTCTGCCCGCTCGACCATCGCTGCATGACGCTCGTCAGCAGCGAGATGGTGTTGGAGAAGGCGCGCGTGCTGCTGGCGGAACGGATGTCAAGCGTCTGAGCCCCTATCACCACGGAGACACGGAGAGCACAGAGAATCCGGATGGCGAACCTGGTCGACCGGGTGGCTTCGAGAGACGGCCGCGGGCCGAGACTCGATTCTTCCATCCTGCAGGCTTTCCATCTCTGCGTCTCTCTTGCGTGATGCCAGCTTCCCCGCATTGTGACCGGCTCCTGGAAACGATCGACCGCCTGGGCGGGGCGGCCGTCGGGGTGGTGGGCGACCTCGTGGCGGATCTGTACGTCAGCGGGCTGACCGACCGGGTATCCCGCGAGGCGCCGGTCCTGATCGTGCAGTACGAAGAGGAATGGCTACGTCCGGGCGGGGCGGCGAATGTGGCGGCGAATGTGGCGGCCCTGGGGGCGACGGCGTGCGTGGTCGGGCTCCTCGGCGAGGATGACGCCGGGCGGCGCCTGCTGGCCGCGCTGCAGACCGGCGGCAACGGCGGCACCGCCCGCTGCGACCAGGTTCTCACCGCCTCCAACCGGGCCACCATCACCAAGACGCGGTTTCTGGCCGGCGCGAAGCTGACCTCGCGCCAGCAGGTGCTGCGGCTCGACCGCCACCCGCCGAGCGCCCCGGACGGGACGCTTCTGCGCCAGGTGGCCGAGCGCGTGCGCCGCGTCGATGCCGACGTGTCGGCCTGGATCGTCAGCGACTACGGCTACGGCGGCTTCGACGAAGCCCTGCGCGGGCTGCTGCGGGAAATCGCCGCCCGCAAGCCGGTCGTGGCGGACTCGCGTTACAGCCTGCACCAGTTCACGGGAATGACGGTGGTCAAGCCAAACGAGGAGGAGGCCCAGGCGGCGGCGCATGAGCTGGGCCTGCGGGCGGCGGCGCCGGGCGAGCTCGCGGCGGCGCTGGCGGGCGCGCTGTGCGCCGGCGCGGCGCTGGTCACGCTGGGGAACCAGGGCATGGTGCTGGGCCGCGGCGACGGCGTGGTGCAGATACCGGCCGTCGGCACCGAGGAAATCGTCGATCTGACCGGCGCGGGCGATTCGGTGGCGGCCACGCTCGGGGCGGCCCTGGCCGCCGATGCGGATATCGAGACCGCCGCCCGCCTCTCCAACCATGCCGGGGCGATCGTGGTCATGAAAGAGGGTGCGGCCACCGCCTCGCCCGAGGAGCTGCGCGCGTCGGTGCGGACGCGGGAGCCGCGCTGAGTCAGAAACGACGGCGGTCCGCCGGAGCCGGCGGAGTGCCGCGTGAGTCGATCCATGGGCCAGGTGATTGTGGTG
>CAZQEN010000203.1:0-13790 GCA_964591605.1 uncultured Planctomycetales bacterium | reverse complement strand
GTCGGGCCGTTGGGCCCGGGTCCGTCTCACGTCCAACCCTCAAGGAGCACTTCAGTCATGAAAGCCATCATCACGCTGCTGGTTGTGGGCGGGCTCGCGCTGGGGGCCGTCTACATGTTCGGAGGCTATGCCAGTTTTGACCCGGACAAGCAGGGCCAGGAGGCCCGGGCGGCCATCAAACCCGGTATGAGCCTCCAACAGGTTGTCAAAGTCGCGGGAAGTAATCCCAGATACCAGCAGATCAACAAAATGGTCGACAAGGACGGAAACGAGGAGTTCCAGGAAGGCACCCCTGTCGAATTCAGGGAGGAGCGGGTCAAACAGGCGGTCAAGGACAACCAGGTCCCGCACGGTTTCATCCTGACGTACAAGTACTCCGAACGGATTGCCTTCTCCGTGCACTTCGACGGCAAGGGGAAGGTGGAGTCGGTCGAGGACGCCTTCACCATGGGCGACCTGCTCCAGTCCCGCTGATCCCGCCTTGACCTTCCGGGGTTGTGCGGCTCCAATAACATGTGGCGTTGCCTGGGTCGTCGGCCCGTGCGGCCTGCCGCGCGGAGTGCGGCTGCCTGCGTATCTGCAGCATCCCCGGGCCCTGCCGCGTGGAGCACCCTCCGCAAGGGAATTCTCTCATGAGCCAGACGTGCCGTCCCCTCGTTGATGTCCTCGTTGTCTGCGTGCTGTCCGCCGCTGCCGCCGGCGCCCGGGCCGAGTCGGGGCGTGCCCGTCCGAGGCAGGATCGGCCGCCCGCCCTGGATGCGCAGGTGGCCTGGCGGGTGTCCCTGCCGCTGGGCTTTACGGCGCGGATCGATTCGTATCACCTGGTCGATGGCGTGTTGTTTGCGATCGGCACGGACGGTCGGGTGCGGGCCATCGACGCGGCCACCGGCCTGTACCTGTGGGGGACGGATGTCGCGCCGGCCAGTCAGAGGATCCGGGGGCCGGAGCTCTATCGCGGCAGCGCCGGTGCACCCGAGCGGTCGGCCGTCTTCACCACCTTCACGCAGGCGGTTTTTGTGGATTTCGCCACGGGACAGGTGCACCGGCGGGTCAGGCTGCACGCCGCGCCGACCGCTTCGGTCGACGTGTTCGACGAGTCGATCTTCCTTCCCGCCGTCAACAGCCGCGTCTGGCTCATGGGGATGGATGCCGGATCGTCGCACTGGCAGGTGGGCACGCGCGGTCCGGTGCGGCTGTCGCCGCTCTATCTGCCCGAGCAGGACATTCTCGTGGTCGCCGATGATGAGGGCTTCGTGCACGGGGTGACCATGGATCGGCACAAGCTTTACACGCGGGAGCTCGGCGGCGAGCCGCGCGGGTGGATCGCCAGCGACGCCTCCACGCTGTATATCGCCACCGGCGGCGATGTTCCCCAGCTCCACGCCCTCGATCGCATCAGCGGCGAGCCGGTGCGGGAGCCGTATCGCCTGCAGGGGCAGCCGGCCTGCGGTCCGGTGGTCACGCGGACGGCCGTCTACCAGCCGCTCGCCCGGGGGGGCGTGCACTGCATCGGCCTCTCGCCGGAGGTTGCGAGCTGGTTCAACCCGCATGGCCGGCAGTTCCTGGCGGAGTGGCCCGGCCGGACCGCCATCCTGCGGACCGGCGGCACGGTGGAGTGCGTGGAGCATGCCACGCGCCGGCCGGTGGGCGTCTTTGAGGCGCCGGCGGAGTTCAGCGAGGGTGTGAGCAACCCGCTGAATGATCTGGCCGTCGTCGCCACGCAGAAGGGCGAGGTGTGGTGCCTGCGGCCGGCGCAGGCCCCTCCGGTCGATGTGGCGAGCTTCCATGTGGCGGCCTCGCAGCCCACGACGCGGCCCGTGCACACGCGTCCGGCCAGCGCGGGTCCGGCCACCATCCTCACGTATCGCCCGGCGTCAGCCACGCCGGCCGCGCCACGCACCGGGGGTCAGGCGTCGGGTGGTTTCGGTGCGGTGGCCGCACCGCGCTTCGAGAGCCGCACGATTCAGTCCGGTCGAGGCGGCCCGCCGCGCCCGCGCGAGCGCCGCAGCCAGCGCGGCCGGGTGGAGGATCAGCTCAACCGCGCCCTGGGCCGATAGCGATGGATCGCGGGCAACCCGGCCTGCAGCGTATTTCCAGCAGGTGCGTGCCTCCTCCTTCCTGTCAGCGGCCGCTGCACTGAGGTTTTCCGGGGCCGCACTGCCTCGCGGGCTCGCGAACGCGAAGGCGGGGTCGCGCCGGCGGGACTGGCCGCGCCGCGCGGACGGCGTATCATACGCTCCATGAGCGACATCCCGATCAAACGAGCCCTCATCGCGGTTTATGACAAGACGGGTATCGTCGAATTCGCCCGCGCCCTCGTCGACGAGTTCGGCATCGAGATCATCAGCACCGGCGGCACGGCCAGGCACCTCAAGGACGCCGGCATCCCCGTCACGATGGTCGAGCAGGTGACCGGTTTCCCCGAGATGCTCGATGGCCGGGTCAAGACGCTCCACCCGAAGATCCACGCCGCCATCCTGGCCGACCGCGACAACCCCGAACACATGCGCCAGCTCGCCGAGCACAACATCCAGCCGATCGACATGGTGGTGGTGAATCTCTACCCGTTCGAGAAGACCGTCGCGGACCCGAACTGCACGTTCGAGCAGGCCATCGAAATGATCGACATCGGCGGCCCCTGCATGCTGCGGGCGGCGGCGAAGAATCACAGGCATGTGCTGGTGGTGTCGCTGATTCCGTCATACGAAGACGTTCTGACGAACCTTCGTGAGTTGAAAGAAGGGCGCGGAGGTGACCACAGCATCGTGGAGAACCGCCAGCAGTGCGCACTGAACTCTTTTCTGATGACGGCCCGATACGATATGACCGTCTCGCACTGGCTTGATTCAGCCTGCGACTATGTTTCGTTGCTCCGGATGCATTCTGCGCGGTACGGCGAGAATCCGCATCAGAGTGGCACGGTTTACATCACTCGAGGCCTGCCGGAGGCGACGCTCCTCCGGGGCAAGCCGGTGGGCGGGAGTGCAACCGAGCATGACCGTCGCTCAAGGATCTCCTTCAACAACTATGCAGACGGCGATGCGGCTCTGTCGCTGGTGAAGGATTTGACACGCGAATTCCTGAACAACGAGCCGCGGGCTTCAGCCCGCGCGGTTGTCCCGCCAGGGGGAATGCCTGATTCACCGTCAACCGCACCCACTGCCAAAGAGCCGCGGGCTTCAGCCCGCGCGGTTGTCCCACCAGGGGGAACATCCGATTCGCCATCAACTCCACCCACTCCCAAAGAGCCGCGGGCTTCAGCCCGCGCGGCCGCCCCGCCTGGGGGAACGCCTGCCTCGCAGAAGCCAGCTCGCTTTTCGCCGCCGGAGTACAACTGCGACTCCTGGTTTTTGACGTGGACCACCTATGGCCAATGGCTGCCCGGCGATGAACGTGGATTCGTCAGCCGCGGACGAACAATGACGGGCGAGAGAACCTATCGCAATGTCCCCGGAACCGAATGGTCGGCGAATGAAATCGATCTTCAGGAGGCAGCCCGCGAGCGCATGCTGGGGAAGCCGGTTCTTCTGACCGCCCGGCAGGCGCGCTGCGCGTACGAGGCGATCATCGATGCCGCGGCGCGGCATGCCGTCAACCTGATCGCACTGAGCGTGATGGCCAACCATGTCCACGTGGTGTGTCAGGGCGATCAGGACGGCTCAAGCCTGATGCAGTTGTTCAAGGGCAACGCTTCGTTTGCGCTGGGCAAATCGTTCAAGCTCGATGGGTCCCCCCGCTGGTTCACCAAGTCCGGCTCGAAGCGGCACATCAAGAAGGGGGATGATCTGTCCGCGGTCATAGCGTATGTCAGCGAGCAGGAACGGCCGTTGTGTGCGGGCTCTTGTGAGGGGGAGGCATTCGTACCTGAAGCGGAGGGCGCGCGGGCTGAAGCCCGCGGCTCTTTGGACGGGGCCGGCGTCACGGGTGGATGCGGCGTTCACACAGGCGGTGAGACCGCGCGGGCTGAAGCCCGCGGTTCTTTGGACGCGGGGGGCACAGCGGGCGGAGGAGGCGTTCAGTCAGACCGGTCGACCGCGCGGGCTGAAGCCCGCGGCTCTTTGGGATACGCCGTGGCGTTCATTAAGCACACCAATCCCTGCGGGTGTGCGGTTGGCGATGATCCGATCGACACATACCGGCGGGCGTATCTGGGGGATCCGATTGCGGCGGCGGGGGGGGTGTTGTGTGTGAACTTCCCGGTGACTTTGGCATTCGCGCAGGCGGTGATGAATTCGTACGGCTCGTGGGGCAAGGCGGCGGGGGCGGCGTTTTTCAAGCTGGATGTGTGGATCTCGCCGTCATTTGACGACGATGCGGTCAAGCTGATCACGACGCCGACCGAAAAACGCAAATGGGGCGCCGAATGCCGACTGCTGGCCGTCGGAGACATGAGCACGCCGCCCGATCCCAACGAACTCGACTACAAAAAGATCACCGGCGGCATGCTCGTCCAGACGCGCGACCTGATCGGGCTCAACGAGGAGCAGTGGAAGGTGGTCACGCAGCGAGCGCCGAGCGAATCGGAGATGGCTGACCTGCGGCTGGCGTGGCTGATCTGCAAGCACACCAAGAGCAACGCGATCACGATCTGCCGCGACGGGATGCTGCTGGGCAACGGGGCCGGGCAGATGTCGCGCGTGAAATCGTGCGACCTGGCGATTCAGCTCGCCCGCGAGAACGGCCATGCCGACAAGCTGAAGGGAGCTGTGGCAGCGGGCGATGCCTTCTTCCCTGTGCCCGATGGCCCGCAGAAGCTCATCGACGCCGGCATCACCGCGATCATCCACCCCGGCGGTTCCAACCGCGACGCGGAAACGGTGGCCGTCTGTGATGCGGCCGGCGTGGCGATGATCGTCACCGGCACACGGCATTTCAAGCACTGAGTGGTCCGTGGTCCGTTGTCCGCTGCAACGGGTTGTTGTCAAGGCAATGCCTTCCAGTCACTGGCAACGCTGCACGGGCCGGTCAGGGAGCGCCGATCTCTGCAGTAGAGTCGGCATTCACTTCAACCAGTGCCTTCGTCTGCTCGTAGCCGTCGGGGGGTGGGATGGTGCCCTTTTTGACGAAGTATTCGCGCTGGTACTGGGCGTAGTAGACGCTGACGCTGGCGAGTTGGTCGGGCGGATATTCCAGAACGGGGCCGTGTTCGAGGGCGCATTGCCCGGCGTCTTCGCGGTGGGCGGCGACGAGCTCTTCGAGGGAGAGTCCCGGCCGTCCGCGGTAGATCAACTGCGGCGGAGCGCTTGCGCCGCCGTCGGGCAGAGCGAAATCGCCGGTGTGCAGCGACGCGCCATCCTCGAACACAGTGACGCACGTGACGCCCCGGAAATCCTTCGTGCCCAGCCACCCGCCGCCGAGTTTGCGATAGACATCCACTTCGATAAACAGGTCCTCCAGCGCGCACGCGTAGAACCGCGCGTAGTTGGGTGTCCTTCCGTGCACGGTCTGGTAGTCCCCCGCGGGATAGAAACCCAAGCGGCTGAGCGGCTCGTCGCGGGCATCGAAGAAAGCCCGGACGTCGGCCGGCAGGTCGTGCGGCTGCAGGCGGACCGCCTCCATGTAGCCCAGCGGGGTCGGCCGCACCCGCTTCCAGATCAGTGTCAGGATCACGAGGACGGCCACCATCTTCCAGAAGCCGAATCCATCGAGGACCGCGAGCAGAGGAGTCGAGGCGAGCGGACATGCGAGTGTCAGGACATCGGTGGGCATGATGGTCCCTCCATCACAGCACTCATCGACCTCTTGAGAAAGGATGTTCACAAAAGGGGGTGCCGCCGTCCCCGGCGCTCGCCATCAGGCGGTTTTTCAGGACTTTCGTGGAGAATCGTGTCGATAGCCGCACCGGCGGGTGGCGATCTCGCTCAGCCGGCCGCGAGGCCCAGGGCGCGTCGGATGCGGGCCTGGGTGGTGGTTTTGCCCAGGAGGGCGAGCGTATCAAAGATGGCCGGACTGACCGTGCCGCCCGACACCGCGACGCGCAGCGGCTGGGCCACCTTGCCCAGACCGGCCGACTGCTCCTGGCAGATGCGCTCAATCAGTACCTTGAGGGCGTCGTGTGTCCAGGGTTCGAGCGATTCGAGCGCGGGCAGCAGCAGTTGCAGCATGCGGTAGCCCGCGCCGTCGCCCCTGGCCAGCACGTCCTTGACCGCCTTCGGGTCGTACTGGATCTCGTCGTCCCGCAGGAACAGGAAGCCGCTCTTGGTTTCGATGTCGGCAAACGTGCGGAATCCGGCATTGACGCGGAGGAGCTCGCGTTTGAACGCGTCGTCCTTCTCGCGCAGCGCGCGGCACATGGGCGTCTCGTTCAGCGCGGCGTAATCGTTGAGGCCGGCCAGAAGCCGCTCGGGGGCGGCGCTGTTGGCCCAGTCGGTGTTGAAGGCCAGCAGCTTCTCGCGGTCGAACTTCGCGTTGGTGCGGCCGATGCGCTCGATTGAGAACAGCCCAATCATCTCGTCGAGCGTCATCTTTTCGCGATCCTGACCCGGCGACCAGCCGAGCAGGGCGATGAAGTTGACCAGCGCCTCGGGCAGGTAGCCGTGCTGGCGGAACGAATGGACCTCGACGTCGCCGTCGCGCTTGGAGAGTTTGCGGCCCTGCATGTCCATGATGAGCGGCAGGTGAGCGTAGCGCGGCGACGCATAGCCCAGGGCCCGCTGGAGGGCGATGTGGCGGGGGGTCTGGGCGAGGAACTCCTGGCCGCGCATGACGAGGTTGACCTTCATGCCGGCGTCGTCGACGACGTTGGCCAGGTGATACGTGGGGATGCCGTCGGCCTTGCGGATGATGAAGTCGTCCAGCTCGCTGGCGGCGACGGTGACGTCGCCCATGACCTCGTCGTGCACGGTGATGTCAGCGTCGCCGGCCTTGAAGCGCACGACCACCGGCCGTCCGACGGCGCGGGCGTTCTGCACGTCGGATTCATCAGGAAATTGCGTCGGCCGGGGGTACTTGAACGCCCGTTTCTGGGCCTCCGCTTCCTTGCGCATGGCGTCGAGCTCCTCGGATGTGTCGAAGGCGTAGTACGCCTGCCCGGCGTCAATGAGCTGCTGAATCGCGGCGTTGTAGAGATCCAGCCGCTGCATCTGGTAGTACGGCCCGCAGGGTCCGCCGACATCGATGCCCTCGTCCCACTGCAGGCCGAGCCAGCGCAGGTCGTCCATGATCTTGGCGTCGGCGCCGGGGACGTTGCGGTCGGTGTCGGTGTCTTCGATGCGCAGGATGAACGTTCCGCCGGTCTTGCGGGTGAGCAGCCAGTTGAACAGGGCCGTCCGCGCGCCGCCGATGTGCAAATAGCCGGTGGGCGACGGTGCGAACCGTACGCGAAGGGGTGGAGCGTCACTCATCGAGATCGGGACCTGTCGAAAAAGAGGACGATTCGAGTGGCGCAGCGCCGGGGAGCGGGCCGGCCGGCGCGGCAGCGACTCCCCGGGAGAGCCACAGGTAACGGACCGGGCCGCTGAGCACAAACAGCCACGCGGCCACGGTGAGCGTCAACTCGGTGTACTTGAGGATCAGCGGAACGATCAGCAGCATGTAGATGACGTGGTTGAACGGCCGGCGGCGCAGGAACGAGCTGAGGAAATGGACGTAGGGCACGCGGCTGACCATCATCAGGGCCAGGGTGAGCGTGAGGATGGGCAGCATCCAGACCACCACGCGGGCGGTGCGGAACCAGTCGACGGTGATGTTCAGCCAGTCGTGGAGGAAGACGAGTGTCACCACCCCGGCGGCGGCTCCGGGCGAGGGGAGCCCCTTGAAGCCGCGGTGGGCGGCCTCATCGAGCGACGTCTCGATGTTGAACCGGGCGAGGCGCAGGGCGGCGCAGCAGACGTAGATGGCGGCAAAAAACAGAGAAAGCTGGGAATAATGCCGGGCAAAATCGGACGCGACCACCCAGGGGGTGAATTCGCGCCGCACGAGCAGCGCCATCATGAGAGCAGGCGCCACACCGAAGCTGACCACGTCGGCCAGCGAGTCGAGCTGTTCGCCGAACTTGCTCGAGGCCCCCGTCTTACGGGCCACCCGCCCGTCGAGGGCGTCGCACACCATCGCCGCGGTGATCATCCAGAACGCGATCGAGAGGAATGAAGGGGCTTTCGCCTCGAAAAAATGGCTGTTGAGCGTCCGAGCCTCGATCGCCTTGACCCCCGCCCCCAGGTCCTGCGCTTCGCGGCAGCAGCAGTAGACGGCCGCAAAACCGAAATAGAGATTACCCAGAGTCAGGAGCGTCGGCAGCATCGAGATCGTGCGCAGACGCCGCCGCCGGCGGCGGGCGTGCCGTTCTTCGATGTGCTGCGGATCGTGATCGTCAAAACGTCGGATCATGGGTTTCGTGCCGATGGTTGCTGTCGACCGGCGCCCCGGTCGGGTTCAGCGGCTCGCGGGACACCCTTCACCCCTGCGAAGCGGCGGGCGTTTCCACCCGGTGGCTGCGCGGCTCGGGCCGGGCCGCCGGGCGCATCACGACCGTCGACGCCCCCGCCACGTGATCTCCCACCCTCACCGCCGGCTCGAAGCGGTCGAGCGGCAGAATGAGCTCGGTCCGTGAACCGAACTTGATCAGCCCGATCCGCTGGCCCAGCCGGACCGAATCGCCCGGCTTGATCGAGCAGACGATGCGGCGCGCGATGAGCCCCGCCACCTGTCGCACCACCATGGGGCCCGCTTTCGTGTCGAGCACGATCGTGTTCGATTCGTTGCATCGACCGGAGTCGGGGTGGCGGGCGTCCAGGAACTGCCCCGCCTGGTAGCGGACGCCTCGGACCACGCCGTCGCACGGGCTCCGGTTGATGTGAACGTCAAACACGCTCAGAAAGATCCCCAGCCGCAGGGCCGGGCCGCCGATGTCGTCGTGATGGTCGAGCCGCGTGATCTCGGTCACTTTCCCGTCGGCGGGCGAGACCAGCACGTCTGCCTCAGCGGGAAGTCCCCGCTCCGGATCGCGGAAAAACGCCAAACCGCCGAGCCACGCCAGCAGGAACAGGATGCCCAGCGGCCACAGCCAGGGCGATGCCGTCACGGCCAGCACACACGAGACGACCCCCGCCCCTCCCAGCAGCAACGTCAGCAGCAGCATCTCCCGGCAACCGGCCGGAGCGAGCGGAATCCGCATCAGAGGCCTCCTGTGCCCTAAATCATGGTATCCGCAAGGCTAGCGCGAAGCCAGCACCGTCGTCTGGGCGAGGTGGCGGTTTTCTGTCGCCTGGCTGTGGTTGTGCTTCGGCGGGAAGCCCGTCGTGCAGGGGGATCATCGCGCCCGTGTGCTTTCGCAATCCGCTCTGGCCTCTGTTGATATCGTCATTTTCCCGAAGCGAGCCCGGCTGAGAGTGCCGTGATCGGGCGTGCAACAGGGGGTCGCAGATCACGATCGGCAGCCTGACTGCCAACAAGCTGACACCCGACGCAGACAAATCCTGGAATTTTGCGCTTGACAGATTACATAATGACAGGGTAGTCTTCTGGCAAGCAACTCTAACGATGGGTGCATGGAACGCATCCCATCCTGTCAATGAATCCGACTTCTCTGCGGTCTTCGCCGCCATGCTTTGCAGAAGCGTCGAGGCAAGGATGAAGGTACGCGCATTTTCCCGCCAGAAACCTCCCCGGATCCATCGGGATCCGCGGTCACATCCTCTGTGCCCTTCGTTCTGTTTCGTGAGGAGTACCAGCCGTGTCGAAGAACTCTCTGCTGTGCGCGAGCGTCCTGGTGGCCGTGTCCCTGCTTCTAACCGGTTGCGGAGGGAGCCCCGGGGTGACCCCGAGCGGCAACCTGAGCGTCAAGTCCCCGGCGGTTGATCCGGCTTCCGGAGAGCCCGCTCATCCGGACCTGAGTCACGACCACGAGCATCCCGATCCGACCGTGCTGCGCGGCGCGCCGGAGTGGCAGAGGCCGCTGATGCCGGCCTTCGAGGCGGCGGCGGAGACGTACGACGTGCCGCTCGATCTCCTCCTCGTGCTGGGCAAGCTGGGCAGCGGTCTTGAGAACCGCGGAAACGTGCCGACCATGGAGGGCGGGTACGGGGTGATGGCACTGCGCGATAACGAGCTGACGGGCGACTCGCTGGTGCTGGCCGCGGGCTCGTTGAATGTGAGCACCGACGACCTGATCCGCGACCCGGCGCTGGGCATCGCCGGGGCGGCGGCCGCACTCGACCTGTACGCGAACCGGGCGGGCGTCGACCGGGAGGCGGGCATCGAGGCCTGGCTGCCCGCGGTCATTTCCTACGCGGGCCTCGACGGCGAAGACAGCCGATTCTTCGCGGTCAGCGTATATGAACTGCTGCAGGTGGGCATCGACTATGTGAACTCATACGGTGAGCGTTTCGTCGTCGCGCCGCGCCCGATTGATCTGGACCTCGATGCACTGGTGCCGCCAGGCGTGAAGCGACTCACGCTGGAGGAGCTGGAGGCGGGTTTTGATCCGGATGCGCCCAAGGACGGGCCCGACCCGCGCACGATGGCGACGCCTGATTATCCAGGCGCGATCTGGGACCCCGCGGCCTCGTGCAACTACACCGCCACCGTCACCAGCAAGGACACCATCGTCGTTCACACCATCGAGGGCACCGCCGCCGGCGCCCGCTCCTGGTTCAAGAACTGCAATGCCCAGGTTTCGGCGCACTACGTCATCAGCGAAGCGGGCACGGTCTGGCAGATGGTCGAGGAGCGTTACCGGGCATGGCACGCCGGGTGCTACAACAGCCGGGCCGTCGGCCTCGAGCACGAAGGATACGCCGGCTCGTCGAGCCATCCCGTGACCCTGTACAACGCCTCCGCTCTCCTCTCCCGCAACATCTGCGACCGCCGCGGCATCCCGAAACAGAAGACCACGGTGGGCCCGGGCATCATCGGTCACATTGACGTCACCAACTGCTGCTGTGGCACGCACTGGGACCCCGGAAACGGCTGGGACTGGGGGTACTACATCGGGCAGGTCGTGGGCACCCCCGCGCTGGATTCCGCCTACAACGCCCAGAGCTATCAGTCGACAATGGTGGCCGGTTCGACCGCGATCGTCTGGGTCGAATACCGCAATACGGGCAGCTCCACGTGGCAGATGGGCGGGTCCAACCCGGTTCATCTGGGGACGTGGAACCCGCAGGACCGCAGCAGTGCGTTCTACACGCCGGGCAACTGGCTGGGGCCCAACCGCCCGACGGAAATGGACGTTTCCACCTGTGCCCCCAACCAGGTCTGCCGCTTCACGTTCATCATGACCGCCCCCAGCACGCCGGGCGTCTACACGGAGTACTGGCGGCTCGTCAAGGAGGGGGTGGCGTGGTTCGGATACTCGGGCGTGTACTTCCAGATCACGGTGACTGCGCCTCAGAACAACGCCTCGCACGTCAGTAACACGATCCCCACCACCATGACCGTCGGCCAGAGCACGAGCGTGAGCGTGACCGTGCAGAATACCGGGGACACGACCTGGACGAAGGCCGCCGGTTACAAGTTGGGCGGCGTGGGCGACAGCGACCCGTTTGCCGCTGCGCGCCAGGAGCTGGGAGACAGCGACTCGATTGCTCCCGGCCAGCAGAAAACGTTCACTTTCACGTTCACCGCGCCGAGCACGCCGCGAACCTACACGACCGACTGGCAGATGCTGCGCGAGGGCGTGCAGTGGTTCGGCGGTGTTCTGAGCAAGAACGTGCAGGTGACGGTGCCGCCGCCCACCATCACACAGCATCCCTCGCCGCAGACGGTCTGTCCGGGCGGGAACGCCTCGTTCAGCGTCACCGCCTCCGGGACGGGTCTGTCGTACCAGTGGCAGAAGAACTCGGCGAATCTCAGCAATGGCGGGCACTATTCCGGCGTGACGACGGCCACGCTCACCGTGTCGGGCGTCGATGGCAGTGATGCGGCGAATTACCGCTGCGTGGTCAGCAATGCCGGCGGCAGTGCGACGTCCAATCAGGCCGCGCTGACGGTCCGGGCGGCGACGACCATCAGCCAGCACCCGAGCCCCCAATCCGTCTGCCCGGGCGGGACGGCCACTTTCAGCGTGACCGCAAGTGGTGACGGCACCCTGACCTACCAGTGGCAGAAGGATACGGTCAACCTCAGCGGCGCCACCTCCTCCACGCTCCAGATCAGCAATGCGAGTGCAGGGGACGCGGGCAGCTATCGATGCGTGGTGACCGGAGGCTGCGGCAGCACGACGTCGAACGCGGCCACTCTCACCGTCAACGCGACGACCGCCATCACCCAGCACCCGCAGCCGCAATCCGTCAACGCCTTCGGCACGGCCAGCTTCAGCGTCACGGCGACCGGCAGCGGTCTGTCGTACCAGTGGCAGAAAGACGGCGTCAATCTGTCGGACGGCGGGCATGTGTCGGGGGCGACGACCGCTTCCCTGCAGATTTCCCCGGCCACTCCAGACGATGTGGGTGATTATCGCTGCGTTGTGACCGGCACCTGCGGCTCGGCGACCTCGAACATCGCTGCCCTTACCATCCTGGCGATCCTTGCCGATGACTTCGAGGCGTACGCGGGTCAGGCCGCTTTCGAAAGCGTGTGGCTCGACACCGCCAACTCGGCGTACTTTCTCGAGGGTGGTTTCGGTAATCCGGGCAAGTCTGTGAGCATGCCGAGCCCGGCCGCCAACTCGCTGGGACGCTATTATCGCAGCCTGGGAGCCAAGTACACCGGCAGCGATGCGACGCCGCTCATCCTCTCGCTGGATTTCTACCTCGACCCGGCCGGCGCGCCCAACTGGAGCGGCGCCCGGCATTACGTCGAGCTCCGCGGCCATTCCGGAACAGCGTTTGGCGCGGGGGCGATCGAGAACCTGGTTGCGATCGGCGTCCACAACTCCTCGAGTGACACGTTCAGCACCACGCGCTATCAGGGCCGGGTGGTCAACGGCTCGAACTGGAACACCCTGGACGAAGGCTCCGCCCCCTCGCGCCAGAGCGGCTGGCATCAGCTCAAAGCCGAGATCGGCGGAACCTTCGTGAAGTTCTACATTGACGGCGTGCTGAGCGAGACGGAGTCGCGGCCCAACTCCTACGGCTTCGACTGGGTCGTTCTCGGTTCCGATCTCACGGCCAACGGCCACGCCGCCGGGATGGACAACGTTGTGGTCAGCGGCGGTATCCCGCTGCCTGAATTCACAACGCATCCGGCGAGCCAGACCGTCTGCAGCGGCGCGAATGTCTCGTTTGGTGTCGCGGCGAGTGGAAGCGGCACCCTCGCGTATCGGTGGGCCCGGGATGGGGCCGATCTGAGCGATGGGAGCGGTGTGTCCGGCGCGGCAACGGCCAACCTGCTGCTGACGGGCGTCGATGCGGGCGACGCGGGCAACTATACCTGCCGCGTCACCAACGCCGACGGCAGCGTGACGTCGAATGCCGCCGCACTGGCGCTGTATGCGGCGGCGGCCATCACGCAGCAGCCCGCGCCTCAGAACGTGTGCCCGGGTGGAGTGGCCACCTTCACCGTGGCGGCCTCGGGGCAGGCGCCCCTGGCCTACCAGTGGCAGAAGAACGGGGTGGACGTCAGCGGGGCCACCAGCGCCACGCTCCAGCTCACCGGCGTCGGACCCGGCGACGTGGCCGGCTATCGATGTGTCGTGACCGATGCCTGCCTGACCAGCGCCACCTCGGATGAGGCCGCGCTGACGCTCAATGCCGCCCCGGCCATCGCGGGCAGCGATCCGGTCGCGCTCGAGGTGGCCAAGAACTCCACGTGCGGCGCGCCCAACGAGATCTCGCTCAGTGCGAGCGATCCCGATACGGCAGCCGGTTCGCTGACGTGGACGATTGCCGCCGCTCCGGCCAGCGGCACCGCCG
>CAZQEN010000202.1:351-13796 GCA_964591605.1 uncultured Planctomycetales bacterium | reverse complement strand
CAAGAACCACTTCACCGTCGGCATCGTCGATGATGTGACGCATACGTCGCTCGACGTGGACGAGTCGTTCGACATCGAGAGCCCCGACACAGTGCGGGCGGTGTTCTTCGGTCTGGGCGCCGACGGGACGGTAGGGGCCAACAAGAACTCGATCAAGATCATCGGCGAGGAGACGGACAACTACGCCCAGGGCTACTTCGTCTACGACTCCAAGAAGTCGGGCGCGATGACCATCTCGCACCTGCGGTTCGGGCCCAAGCCCATCCGGGCGCCGTATCTGGTCAAGCGGGCGAGCTTCGTCGCGTGCCACCAATGGGAGTTCCTCGAGAAATACGAGGTCATCGAATACGCCGAGGCGGGGGCGGTGTTCCTGCTCAACTCACCCTATCCGCCCGACCAGGTCTGGAATCACCTGCCGCGCGAGGTGCAGGAGCAGCTCATCGAGAAGAAGATCCGCTTCTACGTGATCGACGCGGTGCCGGTGGCCAAGTCGACGGGCATGGGCGGGCGGATCAACACCATCATGCAGACCTGCTTCTTCGCGATCTCCGGCGTGCTGCCGCGCGAGGAGGCCATCGCCCAGATCAAGGCCTCGATCAAGAAGACGTACGGTAAGAAGGGCGAGGAGGTCGTCAAGCGCAATTTCGCCGCGGTGGACGAGACGCTCAATCATCTGCACGAAGTGAAAGTCCCACAGCAGGTGACGGCGAAGTTCGCCCGCATGCCGATGGTGACCGAGAACGCGCCGGAGTTCGTCAAGCGCGTCAACGCGGTGATGATGGCCGGCAAGGGCGACCTGCTGCCGGTCAGCGCGTTTCCAGTGGATGGCACCTGGGAGACGGCCACCACGCAGTGGGAGAAGCGGAACATCGCGCTCGAGATTCCGATCTGGGACAAGTCGATCTGCATCCAATGCAACAAGTGCGCGTTCGTGTGCCCGCACGCGGCGATCCGGGCGAAGGTCTACGATCCGGCGAAGCTGGCCGGCGCGCCCGAGACCTTCCAGAGCAACGATTTCAAAGCGAAAGACTTCAAGGGCATGAAGTTCACCATCCAGGTCGCGCCGGAGGACTGCACCGGCTGCAAGCTGTGCGTGAACGTGTGCCCGGCCAAGGACAAGTCAAACCCGCGGCACAAGGCGATCAACATGGAGCCGCAGCTCCCGGTGCGCGAGCGCGAGCGGAAGAACTACGCGTTCTTCCTCGACCTGCCCGAACCGGATCGCACCGCCATCACGCGGTTCGACGCGAAGGGCTCGCAGTTCCTGCTGCCGCTCTTCGAGTATTCGGGGGCGTGTGCGGGCTGCGGTGAGACGCCGTACGTCAAGCTGCTCACGCAGCTCTTCGGCGACCGGGCGCTCATCGCCAACGCGACGGGCTGCTCGTCCATCTACGGCGGCAACCTGCCGACGACGCCTTACTGCAAGGATCAGAACGGCCGCGGACCGGCCTGGGCGAACTCGCTCTTTGAGGACAATGCGGAGTTCGGCTTCGGCTACCGCCTGGCGATCGATTCGCATGCCCTGCAGGCGCGGCAGTTGCTCAAGACGCTGGCCGGCCAGCTTGGCGAGAATCTGGTTACCGATCTGATCGAGGCCGACCAGTCCAATGAGGCCGGCCTGCTGGCGCAGCGCGAGCGCGTGCTGGCCCTGCGCGGCAAGCTCAAGTCGATCCAGGGCCCGGAGGCCCGTCGGCTGGAGATCATCGCCGATTACCTGGTCAAGAAGAGCGTGTGGATCCTGGGCGGCGACGGGTGGGCCTACGACATCGGCTACGGCGGGCTCGACCACGTGCTCTCGATGCCGCAGAACGTGAACATCCTCGTGCTCGACACCGAGGTGTACTCCAACACGGGCGGCCAGGCCTCGAAGGCCACGCCGCTGGGTGCGGCGGCGAAGTTCGCCTCCGCGGGCAAGGGCATCGCCAAGAAGGACCTGGGCCTGATGGCCATGAGTTACGGACACGTCTACGTGGCCAGCGTCGCGTTCGGGGCGAAGGACACGCACACCGTGCAGGCGTTCCTCGAGGCCGACTCCTATCAGGGCCCATCGCTGATCATCGCTTACAGCCACTGCATCGCCCACGGCTACGACCTGGCGTTCGGCTGCGAGCAGCAGAAACTCGCGGTCGACAGCGGGATCTGGCCGCTGTACCGCTTCGATCCGCGGCGGCGGCTGGACGGGCAGGCGCCGCTTGCCCTCGACTCAGCGGCCGGCAAGGCGCGGGTGGCCGATTACATGCGGAACGAAACCCGTTTCCGGATGGTCGAGAAGATCGACCCCGCGCGATTCGCCCGCCTGGCCGTCGAGGCGGAGGCGGCCGCGATGCGGCGCGTCGCACTCTACGATCACCTGGCTCGACTCACGATCCCCACGAAAGCCAATGGGAACGGAGAACCGGCGCCCGCGGCCGCGCCTGCATCGGCCGGTGCGTCTCAGGCGTCCTGACGAATCGACAACCTGGAGGTTGACATCATGGATCTCTCGACAACGTACCTGGGCTTCAAGCTGGCCAACCCGTTCATCTCAGGGGCGGGGCCGATGGCCGATCATGCGGACGGCGTTCGCCGCCTCGAAGATGCCGGCGCATCGATGGTGGTGATGCGCTCGCTGTTCGAGGAGCAGCTCGTTGCGGAGGAGATGGCGACGAGCCGCTCGATCGATTCGGTTGCGCACTCCAATGCGGAGGCGCTAAGCTACTTCCCGGATCCCGAAGACTTCGTGCTCGGGCCGGATGAATACCTCGAGAAGATCCGCGAGCTGAAGAAGGCGGTGGACATCCCCGTGGTCGCGTCGCTCAACGGGGTGACGCTGGGTGGGTGGCTCGACAACGCCAGACTTCTCGAACAGGCGGGCGCGGATGCGATCGAGCTGCACATCTATGCGCTGCCCACGGACGCGCAGATGCCGGGCGAGGCGCTCGAGCAGCGGACGATCGAGATGGTCACCACGGTCAAACGGGCGGTGCGGATTCCGGTCGCGGTGAAGCTCTCGCCGTTCTACACGTCGCTGCTGAACCTGGCGAGCCGGCTGGATGAGGCCGGGGCCGCCGGGCTGGTGCTGTTCAACCGGTTCTACCATCCCGATATTGATGTCGAGGGGCTGGAGATCGTCTCGCGGCTGAGTCTGTCGGACTCGTCGGAGCTGCCGCTGCGGCTGCGGTGGCTGGCCCTGCTGGCCGGGCGCGTGCAGGCGTCGCTGGCCGTCACGGGCGGCGTGCACACGGTGACCGATGTGGTCAAGGCGGTCATGTGCGGAGCGCAGGGCGTGCAGATGGTCTCGGCGCTGCTGCAGCGAGGGCCGGGGTACGTCGCCGTGCTGCGCAACGAGCTGGCGGCCTGGCTCGAGGATCACGAGTACGACTCGCTGCGGCAGATGCAGGGGAGCATGAGCTTCCTCAAGTGTCCCGATCCGAGCCCGTTCAACCGGGCGAGCTACATGAAGGTTTTGCAGACCTGGGGGCCCGAGAGCCTGGTCTGAGCCTGCCCGGACGCCACTCCCCTTGCGGCTGAGGCGGCGGGAGCCCGTTCAGCAAGGTGCTGGCCGTGCGCCGCATGCGCTCTGCATATCGTATATCTTGAAGTAGCAACGACTTGCAGGTTTTGTCCGATATAACGGGGCGGCGGCGGTTGAAACGCCGCACCCGCTCTTCCCATATACGTATAGAAGCGTATGATGGAGGGGATTCCACCCACAGGGGCTGACCGATGACGATTCTCCAGCGTCCCGTCCGGCAGGCGCAGCGGCGGCTGTGGCTCAATCGTTGGCTGGCGGCTCTCGGCTATGCCACGGCCGCGGCGGCAGCCGTGTTCATCGTCCTGGTGCTGCTCGATCGATTGTGGCTGTCGATGGCGCATCCGGGCCCGCTGCTGGGCTGGAGCGCGCTGGGGCTGGGGGCCGCCGCGCTGGTTGCGTCGGTCGTCTGGAGCCTGCTCACCCGCGAGAAGCTGTTGACCGCCGCGGCCCGGCTGGACGAGGCGGCCGGATTGCGCGAGCGGATCAGCAGCGGGCTCTACTGCGAGCGGAACGACGATCCATTCGCGCGGGCGGTGGTGGCGGATGCAGAGCGGACAGCGGCCCGCGTCACGGTGGGCCGGCACCTGCCGTTGCACTTCCCGCGGTCGGCCGGCTGGGCGGGCGGGACCCTCGCCGCAGCGTGGCTGTTCTTCTGGCTGTTCCCGGTCGTGGATCTGTCCGGTAAGCAGGAGGTGCGCGAGCAGGAGATCCAGCGCCAGCAGCAGGTGCAGCGGACGCAGGCCGTGATGCGCCCGATCCTCAACGAGCAGATCAAGAAGCTGAGCGAGAAGAACCCCTCACTCAAGAAGGATCTGGAACAACTCGATCCCCTCCAGGACGCCAGGCTCGAAACGCCGGCCGACGTGCGCCGCGAGGCGATCAAGAAGGTCGAGAAGCTGGCCGACAAGCTCGAGCAGCGCCGCAACGAACCGGACGTGGCCAAGGTCGAAGAGTTCCAGAAGATGATGCGGCGCCTGGCGGACCAGCAAAGCGCCGGAAAGACGCCGGTCAACGACCTGGCCCAGTCGCTGGCGCAGGGCGACTTCAAAGGCGCTCAGGATTCGCTCAAGCAGATCCAGAGCGAGCTGTCGAAGGAGCCCAAGACGCCTCAGGAACAGCAGCGGGCCGAGCAGATGCAGGCTCAGCTCAAGGAGCTGTCGGACAAGATCAACAGAATCGCGCAGGACGAGAAGAAGTCGCGTGACGAACTGGCTCAGCAGGGCATGAGCCAGGATGAGATCAAGCAGGCGCTCGAGCAGATCAAGAACAAGGATCTGGATGCAGTCGCCAAGAAGCTGCAGGAGAAGGGCCTGACTCCGCAGGATGCACAGAAGCTGATCAACCAGCTCAAGAAGCGCAGCGACGCGGCGGAGGCGGCCAAGAAGCTCGCGCAGAACATGGCCCGCGATGCCCAGGCCAAGAAGGGTCAGCAGGCCCAGCAGGGTCAACAGGCGCAGCAGGCTCAGCAGGGTGAGAAGGGTCAGAAGGGCCAGAACCAGCAGGGTCAATCCGGGCAGGAGGGCAGCGATCAGTCGCAGGGCGGCCAGCAGGGCCTCGCGGAGGCCGCTCAGCAGCTCTCGGACATGGAGGCGCTGCAGCAGGAGCTGGGCGAGCTCCAGGCCGGCATGGCCGATCTCGATTCGCTCAAGGACAAGCTGGGTGAGAACTGCCCCGATTGCCAGGGCACCGGCCAGATCAACGGCCAGGCCTGCCAGAAGTGTCAGGGTGGCGGGATGCGCAACCCGAACCAGATCGGGGGCGGCATGGGGCAGCTCGGCCGGGGCGCCGGCGGACTGGCCGATCTCGAGAAGACCGATACCAAGACGGTCCAGAAGCGCGCTCCGGTGAACACGACGCCGGGGCACATCATCTCGCAGCAGTTCATCGACGGGGAGCAGTTCAGGGGCGGGGCCACACCTGAATACCGGGACGCGACGATTGCCGCGCAGCGCGATGTGAGCGACGCGATCGCCAAAGAGGCGATTCCACGGGCGATCCAGAAGCCCGTTGCGGAGTTCTTCAACCGATCGGGGCAGGATGTGGGCGGGGCGCCCGCTCCCTCGGGCGACCGGTAGCCGGGGTGTGCCTTGCGTCGAGTTTCGTAAGTCCCTATACTTCCACCACTTCACGGAGAACAGGCGGGAATGCCGATCTACGAGTATGAGTGCAGCTCGTGTGAGAAGGAGTTCGAGGAGCTCGTGCGCTCGTCGAGCCAGTCGGTGAAGTGTCCGGCGTGCGAGAGCCCGAAGGTGCGGCGGCGTCTGAGCGTGTTTGCCGCCCGGCAGGGGCAGGGCAGTCCGGCGGCGTCCGCGGCGGCGGGGCCGTGCGGGCGGTGCGGCAATCCCGAGGGCTCCTGCCAGTTCGACTAACTTTGCGAGGCTGCGCTTCGTGCCATCTTCACCCTCCAGCGACCGAACCCTGATGCGTGCTCCCATCGCCGGCCTGCTCACCTGGCTGCTGCCGGGGCTGGGCCATCTGTACATCGGCGAGCGGGTGCGGGGGATCATCTTCATCGTGGCGATCACGTGCACGTTCTGGACGGGGGTGGCGATCGGCGGCGTGAAGAACACGATCGACCCCGACGGTCGGACCGCCTGGTTCGCCGGCCAGATCTGCGCGGGGGGGCACACCCTGGTGGCGCTGACCATCAGCCGTTTCGTGGCGGATCCGCCGGAATCGGAACCCTACCTGCGAATCGGCTACGGCCCTTCTGAAGAGATCTCTGTGGTATACACCGGGATCTGCGGGATGCTCAACATCCTGATCATCTTCGACGTGCTCGTGCGGGCGGACCGGCGCGGGGCGGGCGCGGCGGCCCCGGTGCGGGCCGCGCCGGCCACGGTTCCCAGAAGGGGGGGCGGCTGATCATGGACGGCATTCTGGCGGTCTTTCTGACGCCGGTCATTCTGACCAAGACGCAGCAGATGCTGCTGCTTCTGCCGCTGTGCCTGTGCATCGCGGTCGTCTACAAGGCCACCAAGTGCGAGAGCGTTCGTGAGATCGCTCTTGCCTCGCTCGTGAGTTTCGTCAGCATCGTCGTCGGCATGTACGCGGTCGGCGTGTCGCTCCTGCTCCTCTACCAGTGGGCGGCGTGACGGTTTGCGTCCGGCGGCCCGCGGCGGCCCTGCGGGGGGCGGCGGACCCGCGGGCAGCACCATCGGGGCGGCGCGCCCGATGACCGCATGTCTCGTTCGCGGCAGCGCGCGGCAGGGGGGGTGACGCCCGGTACGGGCGGGGGTCGCCGGTCCGGTCGCGTGAGGTGAACCATGAACATCACAAGCAACAAGCGGCGGGCCCCCGCGCGGAGCGGCCCGGCGCCCGATGACCGTACGGCCACCACGCCCGACGCGCTCGCGCGGGCCCTGGTCGATCATCTGCAGTACACGCAGGGACGCGTTCCCGGGCTGGCCAGCCTGAACGACTGGTACATGGCCCTGGCGTGCACGGTGCGGGACCGGCTCATGCACCGCTGGACGTGCACGGTGGAGACGCTGCACTGGCGGGCGACCCGGGTGGTCAGTTACCTCTCGGCAGAGTTTCTGGTGGGGCCGCACCTGGGCAACTGCATGGTCAACCTGGGGATCCAGGAGCAGGTGCGGGAGGCGGTCTCGAGCCTGGGCCTGGACCTGGATCAGCTCGTGCAGCAGGAGGAGGAGCCGGGGCTGGGCAACGGCGGCCTGGGCCGGCTGGCCGCGTGCTACATGGACTCGCTGGCGACGCTCGAGGTGCCGGCGGTCGGTTACGGGATCCGCTACGAGTTCGGCATCTTCGATCAGTCGATCCGCGACGGCTGGCAGGTAGAGACCACCGACAAGTGGCTGCGCAACGGGAACCCGTGGGAGATTCCCCGGCCGGGGATCTCGCACGAGGTGGGTTTTGGAGGCCATACGGAGGGCTACCACGACCGCCGCGGGCGCTACCACGTGCGCTGGATCCCCGCGCAGGTCGTCAAGGGCATCGCCTACGACACGCCGGTGCCGGGCTACCGCGTGAACATGGCGAACCTGCTGCGGCTCTGGAAGGGCGAGGCCGTCGAGTCGTTCGATTTCCAGGCGTTCAACCTGGGCGATTACTACGGGGCGGTCGAGCAGAAGGTGAGCTCGGAGAGCATCACCAAGGTGCTCTATCCGAACGACGAGCCGGTGCAGGGCAAGCGGCTCCGGCTCATGCAGCAGCACTTCTTCGTCTCGTGCTCGCTGCAGAACATGCTCCGCGTCCACCTGCGCTCCGGGCAGGCGGTCGAGACGTTCCACGAGTTCTTCGCGGTGCAGTTGAACGATACGCATCCGTCGATCGCGGTGGCGGAGCTGATGCGGCTGCTGATGGACGTGCACCAGCTCGAGTGGGACCACGCCTGGCAGATCACGCAGGCCACCTTCGGCTACACCAATCACACCCTGCTGCCCGAGGCGCTCGAGAAGTGGCCGCTGCCGATGTTCGGGGAGCTGCTGCCGCGGCACCTGGAGATCATCTACGAGATCAACCGGCGGTTCCTCGATGACCTGCGCGGGCTGTACCCGGGCGACGACGCGCGGATCGGGCGGCTGTCGCTCATCGACGAGAGCGGCCCGCGGTACGTGCGGATGGCCCACCTGGCGAGCGTGGGGAGTCACGCGATCAACGGCGTGGCCGCCCTGCATTCGGAGCTGCTCAAGCAGGACGTGCTCCGAGATTTTCACGAGCTCTGGCCTGACAAGTTCCTGAACGTGACGAACGGGGTGACGCCGCGGCGCTGGATGATGCTGGCGAACCCGCGGCTGTCGGAACTCATCACGCGGTCGATCGGCGATGCCTGGCCCAGCCACCTCGAGCGGGAGCTGCCGCGGCTGGAGGCATTTGCAGGCGACGCGGCGTTCCGGAAGGAATGGCGGGAGATCAAACGCGCGAACAAGGCGGATCTGGCGCGGCTGATCGCCCAGCGCACCGGGGTGAGCGTCGATCCGGATTCGCTGTTCGACATCCAGGTCAAGCGGATCCACGAGTACAAGCGGCAGCATCTGAACGTGCTGCACGTGATCGCGCTCTACAACCGGATCCGCCGCAATCCCGACGCGCCGGTGACGCCGCGGACGGTGATCTACGGCGGCAAGGCGGCGCCGGGGTATTTCATGGCCAAGCTGATCATCAAGCTGATCAACTCGGTGGCGGCGGTGGTCAACGAGGACGAGACGGTGGCCGGCCGGCTGAAGGTGGTGTTCCTGCCCGATTTCAACGTGACCAACGGGCAGCGGATCTACCCGGCGGCGGACCTGTCGGAGCAGATCTCGACGGCCGGCAAGGAGGCGTCGGGCACGGGGAACATGAAGTTCGCCCTCAACGGGGCGCTGACTATCGGGACGCTCGACGGGGCGAACGTGGAGATCCGCGACGCGGTGGGGCACGAGAACTTCTTCCTCTTCGGGCTGACCGCCGAGCAGGTGCAGCTCCTGCGCTCGGCCGGGTACGCCCCGGGCCAGTATTACGACTGCAACGAGTCGCTGCGGGAGGCGATCGACCAGATCCGCTCGGGGTTCTTCTCGCAGGGCGATACGAATCTCTTCCGCCCGCTGCTGGACTCGCTGCTGCAGTACGATCCATTCATGGTGCTGGGCGACTACGCCTCCTACATCGAGTGCCAGGACCGCGTCGGGCAGGCCTTCCGCGATGCGGAAGCCTGGACGCGCATGTCGATTCTGAACGTGGCCCGCATGGGCGCGTTCTCCTCGGACCGCTCGATCCGGGAATACTGCGAGAAGATCTGGCACGTCGGACCCATTGAAGTCGAACTGGAGTAGGCCCTGCCCGACCCGGCGGATGCCGGCGGTCCCGGCCGCGGCGGCGCCGCGCGCCGGCCCCACCCGCCGCAGGGGAGCAGTGCGGGTGGTGAGCGCTGAGCGGGCCGGGAAATGGGTTCGTTGTGCAGCCGCAGAGGGACGCGGATGAGTAGCCCGGCGCCGATTGCGGATTTCGGATTGCGGATTGGGGACGTGGGGAAGGTCGAAAGTCGAAAGTCGAAAATCGAAAGTCGAAAGGGGTGCGGCCGCGGGGTTGGGGGGCGGAATTGGGTTCGTTTTGACGCGGCGGGCGGGTGGAGGGATGGGCGGAGCCGCGTTGGCGGGGTCGGGAACGGGGGTTGGGGGGGAAATTGGGTTCGTTGTGCAGCCGCAGAGGGACGCGGATGGAAGCGGGGCATTGCCGATTGGCGATTGTCGATCGCCGATTGGGGAGAGGAGGAAAGTCGAAAGGCGAAAATCGAAAGTCGAAATGATGGAGGCCATGGGGTTGGGGGGCGGAATTGGGTTCGATGTGTCAGACGCGTTCGCATCTGCATGGTCGGCGGCCTCCGCGGGGATGCAGGGGGTGTCCCTTTGTGAATGAAACACGTCGCGTGCTCCGTGCGGGGGGCGGGCAGTGGAGCGGGGATGGATGGAACCGCAGAGACGCAGCGCGGGCTATTGCCCGCAACCCAAAGCGAAAAGCGCACGCAGAGACGCATCGAAACGCAACCCGTTTGCAGTGCAGAGGATTTGAGATCTGAGATTTGAGATTTGAGATTGAGGCGTGTTCGTCAGGTTCTTCCGAAGAAAAAGAAGTTGCGCGTTCGGGGTACAGGGGACAGAAGGCAGGCGACGACATCTGCGAAATCTGCGCAATCTGCGGATCCAAATCATGGTCCGCAGATTTCACAGATTGCGCAGATTCGAGGCGAGTGCTGCCTGATCAACGGCCTCCAGGAAGCCGCAGCCCGGCACCCGAGGCACCTGCATCGCCGCGCCGAGGATCGGGTACGTCGGCGGGTGAAGAGAGGGCCTGCATTCGATCAGCGTCCATCTGCGTGCATCGGCGGTTCCAGAAACTTTGTCGGAAAAACAAGGAGTTGCGCGTTTGCAGTGCAGAGCTCGCAGAGCGGGCCCGGGCCGCGGCCGAAACGGAGGATCGCGACAGCGCGACAGTGCGCAAACACGAAAGAGGAGGGGGAGCGAGCCTTGACGCGCCAGGCGGTTTGGCCGCTCTTACGCGCGAATGCGTTCCTGGCGTGTCAAGGGCGATGGGTCTGACTCACGGGCGGGCGGACCACTCGGCCGCGGGCGAGGCTCACCCACTCCGAGCGCAAGGCCCCTCACTGACGTTTGGGGTTCTGAATAGATGCTCTGTCTGCCCGTCAGTCGAGGCCATGGATCGTCCGGGTTTGACAGGCTGCCGTGTGCTCTGGCGGAAAGCCACCGTCGAGAGGCCCGCATTTGTCGCGTGGGGCTTGAGTGGTGGGCGATGCGGGCGGATGGCCGGGACGCATGGCAGTGGGTATGGGGTCTATACCCCAACTGGCTAGAAATCGTGAAAAAGAGCACGCAGAGGGATTGACCGGCACTCCACTTTGGGGTATACTGCCAGTAACAACATCGATGCGACGGCAGGATGGCCGTCCGAGCACCATGAGTCCGGCGGGGGGAGAGAGACGGGGTCGCGTTTGCTCCTTTCCACTTTCCCTCCCGGCCTGGTGCGCGCAAGTTCATCGCGGCAAAACAGATGCGCTCGGCCGAGCCGGCCATGAACGGGTCCCGCAGGACGCGGGGACGCCGTGAGCCGCGCCGGGCGGGCGGAATCCACGATGGCGGGGGGCCGAACAAGGCGCGTCGGCTCGAACCATCGGAGTCGTCCGGGTTTTCCGGCTCCCTGCCCGCTGTCAGGGCGGCGAAATCGGCGATGGCGGCCGTCCCCACCCGGATCGCGAAAAAGAAGTGCGTGTTTTTCACATTTTCTTTGCGCGATCGGGCGGTTTGTGACACTGATAGACAGACGGGCGGAATTGGCTTGAACTTCCGCCCTGCCGTGCTCTAAAGTGGAAGCAGAAGCGGGGTCCCACCCTCCCTTTCTCCTGCCGCCGACTCCAGGCATGAAGGATGGGTCCGCGCCCACATACGGGGCGCGCCTGTGATGAGATTTGAATCATCCTTTCGTTTTCCGTACCGGGCTTGTGCTCCCCGAATGAGCACGAATGGGACACTTGGGAGGACGGCATCATGAGGATCGGCAAGTTGAGCTGGATCGCAGGGGCCTTGGTCTGCGGGATGGTGGGCGTCGCCCACGGCGAGATTCGGACCTTTGCGATGGAGGGGACAGTCTCGTACATCAGTGACCCTCTAGGCATGCTGGACTGGGTCGATGTTGGGAGCGACCGGCTGGTGTATACATTCTCTTTTGACTCGGACGCCGTGGACGCCGACAATTCGCCCTCTGTCGGCGTTTACGATGGTCTCTCAGCCTCATTACAGGTCGGAAGCACGCCGATCACAGTCTCTGCTCCGAGAATCATCATCCAGCATCCAGTGGATCTTTTCAGGATGCAATCACATCTCATATTTGGCTCGTACCAAGGCGATGCGTTTCTGACTCTCGCGGATCAAACCGACAATAATGCGCTGACGGACGCGGTGCTTCCAATTGTGCCATATGACCTGGGGCCGTGGCAACTGAAGTATTTTGGAATCGGGATCTACGTCCCGCAGCCAGGTTACCCCGACACTCTGACCATCGGATTCGGAGGGGATATCGAGTCCTTCTACGTTATCCCAGAGCCGACAAGTCTCACTCTTCTCTTCCCTGGTTTGCTCGTCATTCGTCGTAAGCACACGTGAGTCTTCAAGTCGAAAGGCGAACATCATGCGCACGATGCGTTTTCCGATGGCTGTATTCCTGGTTATCGGTCTGTCGAGCACCGTGAACGCCCAGACAGGGTGCCCGACTGGGAAGGTCTACACACTCGACGCTGATTTCGATCAGGACTACGGGCCCGCGGACTTGTGGCACGTCAACCATACGCTTGTCCACAACCAGCTTCAGCTCGATGACGCTCCCAATCTGCATCCCTACGTCAACATCGCGTGCCTCGGGCGCGGGACAGTGGTACGGATCTTCGTCGGCACAGCGGACGATGATCCCGACCACGATCCGCCCATTCCTGAAACGAGACAGCCCTATGTCGTCGGTGAGTACCTGGGAGGTCCTCCGCAGGCAAGGGGTTGGGAGACAGGGCCATCCAGGACAGCAGTGGACCATAGAGGCAATATATGGGTCGGAATCAGACAATACAGTGCGGTTACGCGGGTTGCATTGCTGATCGGTGGGACAGTTGTGCGTACGGATGGCGATGCGCAGTACCTGGCCGGGCCTTTCGAGTACTGCAGCGTGGGTCCTGGCGACGCCTGGCTCCTGCTGGATCGCCACGGGGAAACGTTGGTTGACCCGCCCGACGGCTTGATCAAGACCTCCCGCGGGCTCGGGCACATTCTGCCCTGGAACAATGCGAGCGGAGAGGATTCAGACGGCGGTGTCAAGACGGCCGAGGACGAATTGATCATCACGTACACCCGGACGCAGGTTACTGACGTACGCAGCGTGGCGATCGATGCCGATAGCGACCTGTGGGCTGGAGGGTATGCGGATTACAGGCAGCAGAAAATCAGCGGTGACGTGAGCGCATGGGCCAACGACAACCTGGGTGGCGCTGCGATAGGCGAGCCAGTCGCCACAGGGTGTGGAGGTTACGGGGCGTTGGTGGATTACAGCGGCGTGCTGTGGTCGGCACGGTGGGACTGGAAGCTGCTGCGCTATGACCCTCTCGCAGGCGGGACGGGTTCTTGTCTGGATGGGGCGGGGCAGTTGGACAGCTACAGCATCGGGCTCGATCCATTCACTGGACATATCTGGACGTCCGGGAACCTTGGCAGAACGGACACCTGTGAATTGGACCCAAAGACAGGGGATGCTCTAGGCTGCTACCAGCAACGTTTCCCGGACGAGGAGCCATCAACTCGGTATGCGGCAAAGGGCATCGCGGTGGACTGCAGGCGCCACATCTGGGTGGCATCAGGTGAGCAGGACAGAGTGTTCCATCTCGCACCGATGCCAGAACCCAATCCAAGTGGTTTGTACTACCATGTGGGCGTGATCG
>CAZQEN010000202.1:0-341 GCA_964591605.1 uncultured Planctomycetales bacterium | reverse complement strand
TGATCTGCACGGCCGGATCTGGGTGACGGAAAGAGCGTTCGCTGACGCTGTCGTTCGCATTAATCCGCTACGGGGCAACGTCTCGAATAACGGTCCTGATCGGATAGGGGTTGTTGACAAGACGATCGGTCTGGGCAATGGTGCCGATCCCTATGCCTACACCGACATGGGCGGGCTCGTGAGTCAACAGAGTGCGCTGCATGGCACGTGGACGGTGATTCACGATGGTGGAGTCGTTGGCGGCCGATGGCACCATCTCTCGTGGGATGCCGACACGCCCGGCTATACGGAGCTCATCGTGCAGGTGCGGACGGCAGACACGGAGGCAGGACTGGAGGCTA
>CAZQEN010000201.1:0-13811 GCA_964591605.1 uncultured Planctomycetales bacterium | reverse complement strand
CACTGGCTGGGTTTAGGGCGCCTCTGCCTGGCTGGTTTTAAGGCGCCTCCCGACATGGCCGATAAACTCACGAAAAGACAGGCCCAATGCCTCGGCGTCCCCATCAGCGGCCCCTTCAAGCCCGAGCACTATCGCCACGGGAATGAAAACTGGCATAACAGGGGCATCGGATGCTATCCTAATGTGGAGGTGTGATATGGTGCTGCGTCTGGATCTATCCCCTGAAGCGGAGGCACGCCTGCTCGATCGCGCTGCTGCGGCTGGCAAGGCCGTGGATCGCTTTGTCCTTGATGTCATCGAGGAGAAACTCGAAGTGGGTTCAGTGTCCAGCGCCGCACTTCGCGAAGAATCGCTCGCAGAATGGGTTCGGCGGTTCGATGCGTGGGTCAACAGCCACCCGCGCCGGGGCTACGTGGCCGACGACAGCCGTGAGAGCATCTATGCCGGGCGCGGCGAATGATCATCGCTCTCGACACCAACATCCTGACCCGCAGTATCCAGCCCGATAGCCCGCAGCACGTCAGCGCGCGGGAGTCGGTTCGGATTCTCCGCAGCCGAGGCGATGAGCTGTCGGTTTTTCCGCAGTCCCTCTACGAATTCTGGGTCGTCTGCACACGGCCTGAAGGCGAGAACGGTCTGGGGCTCACAACTGCTCAGGCAGCCGCGGAACTGGATCAGGCGAAATCTCTGTTCAAGGTTCTTTCACAGCACAACGAAGGCGCGCTTCTGTCCGAATGGGAGCGGCTGGTGCGGGCGCATGATGTCAAAGGCAAGGCTGCCCACGACGCTCGACTGGTCGCCGCGATGCGCCTGCATGGGCTCACGCACCTCCTCACCTTCAATGCGAGCGACTTCGCGCGTTACAGAGACGTTGTCACACTCGCTCCTGAGCAAGTGGTCGCACTGGCGCGTACCGCCGCTCAGCCAGAGGCAGAAACCCATCAGGACCAGTGATTAAAGGTAAATACCTAGATATGACTCTTTTCGAGCAGACGAAAGCAGTTCCCGACGAGAGCATCGCCTGCACGCGCGGCGAACTGACGCTCGCAACGACGCACCTTGCCGGAGACCGTTGCCTGTCGAAGCTCGGTGCGAAGCTGATCAAACTCACGACAAGACAGGCCCAATGCCTCGGCGTCCCCGTTAACGGCCCCCTCAAGCCCGAGCACTGCCGATATTGGGGCGCGGCCAATAGAGCCCGAAGCGCAAACGAGGGGTTTTGTCGGTCAAGCCCTGAATTCAGCAGACGGTGGCCAGTACGACACTCCCGCACTGGTCTCCTTGGTATCTGGACACTCTATTAAGAGGCTATTATAACGTATGGGCAGGTGCCGCTTGACGACGCGGCGATCATGGACCGATCGGGGGACGATGAGGTTCGATCAATTCCGTCAACCCGGCGGTGCTGAACTTTCGATCCAGTTCATGACCCCCTGCGCGCCTGGCGATCTCCAGCTCCTCGGCGTAAATGGGTATCGCGGCGTAGAAGTTGATCACGTCATCCGATCCCTCCAGCCGATGGAATGACTCAGGAAGTGTCTTCGGCCAAGTGAGGAACCATGCGGTGAATGCGGTATCACCCATCGGACGGGATTCAGCTACGGTGTGCCCAGGGCCAAGCCATGTGCCGTGCCGGTGTGGGTAGTGCACGAGACTGAACAGAGATCGGAGCGGCCACCAGTTCTCCGGCTCCTTGAGCTGCGCCTCCTCCATCGGCCACTCGGGCGGGAGGCAGAGCACGAGCTCCGCGAAACGCCAGGTTTCCGGCTCGACGACTCCGCCCACATCCATCGGGCGTTCTGCCATGCCGGAAGTCACAACCGTATAGAACGGCTGCGGCGGCGTTGGCGCGACAACGTGTAAATCCACATGCACGTAGTCGGAGACCTCCTCATGCCACACGATCATGATCTCGCCGACGTGCCGCCGGACGTGCTCGGTCACGAGCTGAACAAGAGCTGCGTCTCCGAAACTGCGATTCTCCACGTACTCGTCGCCGTTCTGGTCGCGCATAGCGTTACCTCCTGACCGCACACATGTTCGCCGCACGGGCAAGGATCAGCCGATGGAGAAGAACCGTCCATCAGTCCTGCTGGCCCCATCCGGGATGCGAATGCAACTGTCTTCGATTGGTGAGAGCGAGAGTGCACCACCCATGTCAAGGCCGCAGCGACCCCTTCCCGCACGTCCACCTCGAACCCGACCAGCAGCGCGGAAGCGGCCCGATCGCCCGTCGCGATTCTCTGTGTCCGGCCGCTGCCGCCGGTAACGCTTACGAGTATAATGGGTGCAGGTGGCACGTACGAGCGAGGATTCCATGGGAACCTATCGCGCGGTCATCAGGCGACGCGGCCCTTGCCGGACCGTCAGGGTTGAAGAAACCCCCGGCGTCAATTCTCAGGGCCGCACATGACAGGAATCGCTCGAAAACCTCCGCTCGGCCCTGCAGGACGCGATGGATATGAGTCGCCGGGACGCGATCGCCGCCACGCACGGCGGCTTTGCAGAGGTACTCGGTCACGTGTAAAACGCCGGGACACATGCGCAACACACCATCGCTGGCGGTTTCAATCGGTCTTCTGCTCTCGCACGCGGCCGTCGCCGAGATCGCGCTGGATCTGGGCACGGGGTGGTTGCTGCTCGACGAGCACGGATACGCCACACGTCTTGCCCTCGATAACCAGGATATCCCTCTCGCCGGCCCGGAGCCGGCGATGATGATCGAGACCGATCAGGGCCGACATCCTCCGCGCTCGCTGGTCTTGACCGGCGATCGACTGACAGCGGCATTCGAGGGCGGCGCTACGGCCGAGTGGTCGCTGAGCCGGCATCCGGGTTTCGTGCAACTCGGGCTCGTGAAGCTGTCGTGCGACCGGCCGGTCAAACGGCTTGGCATCTTCGCGTTGCCGGTCCCCGTCGGGGCGAAGATCGCCTCCACGCTCAACGCCGCACATATCGGCGACTGGACGATCGCGGTGATGGCCGCGTCGCCCAACGTTCACGCGGCCCCCGTCGCTACCTCCCCCTCTGCCTCCCGTCCATCGACGGCCGTCCCGGCCACGTCGCTGGTCGCTCAGAGTTACGATCGTCACGGGATCGAGCCAGCCGGCGCGGTCATCGTGGCGTGCCCGACGTCCCGATGGCTCGATACGGTCGAGCGGCTGGAAGCGGCGGTCGGACTGCCAGGCCCCCGGCCGGGCGGTGAATGGAACAAGTGTTCCCCCTGGATCCAGCGCTCCTACCTGTTTCTGACCAGCTTTGACGAGTCGCAGTTCGAGCAGGCCCTGGCAGTGGCCCAGCGCGGCGGTTTCCACATGATCCTGCTCGGTCAGGAGTCGTGGTGCGAGACCACCGGCCACTACCAGGTCAACCGAAAGCACTTCCCCGACGGCATCGAGGGGCTCAAACGTACGTTCAACCGCTTTCGTGAAGCCGGCTTTCGCGTCGGACTCCATCTCCTCGCGGCCTCCATCTATCCACCTGATCCCTACATCACGCCCGTGCCGGATCAGCGGCTGGTGAAGGATGCATTTGCCACCCTGGCGGCCGATATCGACGAGAAAGCCGCCTTCATCCCGGTCACCACCGCACCGCAGACCTTTCCCGCCGAAGACGGCGGCTACGAGGGGCCCGGAACCGTACTCCAGATCGGAGACGAGCTGATCTGGTACGCCGCGCGCGGCACGCAGGAGCCTTTCGGATTCTCCGGATGCCAGCGCGGCTACCTCGGCACCAAGGCGGCGCCTCACGCCGGCGGCAATCGGGTAGCTCACGTGCTCAAGGCCTACGGCTACTTCCTGTACGACATGGACACGCGCATTTTGCCGGAAATCGCAGAGAACTTCGCGAAGGTCGCCAACGCCTGCGAGGCGGACATGCTGTATTTCGACGGCTCCGAGCGGCTCCAGGGCGACCACTGGTACTACAACGCCCTGCTGCACAAGACGATCTACGACAAACTCGTGAACAAGAATGTGCTGCTGCAGGCGAGCAGTTTCAGCCACTATTCCTGGCATCTGCTGGCCCGCTCCGCCTCGGCCGACGGACACGGCGACATCAAAGGCTATCTCGACGAGCGCTCGGGCTGGTTTGATTCGTTCGCCCGCGACGGCATGCCGCTGGATATCGGCTGGTACTACGGCTACGACCCGACGGCCACGCCCGATCTGTTCGAGTACGTCCTGGGCGCCACCATCGGCTACGGCGCCTCGATGTCGTTTCAGGTGTCCGTCTCCGCGGCCGCCCGGCATCCATTCACCGGTGACATCCTGGATCTGATCTCGCGATACGAGAAACTGAGGCTCTCGGGCCGCGTGCCGCCGGAGATGCGGCAACGGCTCCGGATCGACCCGGCGCTCGCCGGCAGGATGGAGCCCGCGCGGCGGCAGGCCCTGCTGGACAAGCGGCGCGAGTACCGGCTGATCGATGCGGCCGACGGCGCAGCGTTTCAACGCGTCATCTACGAACCGTGGCACGACGTGAGCCGAATCGATGGCAAGGGGAACGTCTGGGAGGTGCCCGTCGCACAGGACGAGACGCGCTGCGGCGTCCAGATCCACGCCCGCAGTGGCCCGTGGCTCGCCGACGGGCCGTCTTATCACTCGCCGCAGGCCCTGTTGCTCGAGGGCTTTGAAAACCTGGGAGCATTCGAGCCGGGCGAGCGCTCCACGCTCGGCGACGTGACGCAGAAGCTCGAATCGGAAACCGACGCTGCACGCGAGGGCTCCCGTTACGCGGTCTACACGGCCGTCAGCGGCCGGACCAGTGCCGACGGCTGGTCCTACATCGGCCGGCGCTTCGATCCGCCGCTGAACTTGACCTCACACCAGGGCATCGGCTTCTGGATGCGCGGCGACGGCCACGGCGGCGCGTTCAAGCTCCAGCTCCGCGACGAAAAGGGCGCGACCGACTATTACATCCAGAACGACTTCACCGGCTGGCGTTACCAGCAGCTCGCCCGGCCGGCCAGAGACCCCATCGATTATGGAACGGTCCGCCATCTGGGCCTCTACTACAACGGCCTGCCCGGCAGAACCAAGGTGCGCTGCGCGATCGACGGGATCAAGGCCCTGCCCTCCCTGGATACGCGCGCGGTCATCGATCCCTGGGTGGAGGTCGCCGGCCGGCGATGGACGTGGCAGGGAAGACTGGAGGAGGGCCAGTACCTCTTCGTCTGGCCCGACGAGCCCATCCGCCGTTATGGCCCGACGCTGCGTGAACCGGAGATCTCGTCACAAACAGCTCAAGACGTTGTGCTCCAGGCCGGGAAGCATCAGGCAACCCTCGGCTGCACCGGCGAGCTGCTCCTGCCTTTGAGTGCCCGCATCACGCTGCAGCCTTCTGAACGGCAGGTGGTCAGGTGACCCGTCGGCCTGCATGCGTCTGTCCGCCACCCTCAGCGTGCTCATGCGCGTTCTGAGAGAGGCACGATAGAGGTATCACCGGGCGGCTGCCACACGAAGCTCGTAGCGCCGACCCTCACCCGGCCTGGCACGCGGCGGCGCGGGCAGGTCGAGCACCGCTGCTCCGTCCTGCAACCGATAGGCGAAGGGCTGGCCGCTGACGGGATCCAGCGGAACCGGAACCTCCGTGATGGCGGCCAGGCTCGGCGGGAGCGCGCCGGCGTGGGCCGCCGCGTACATCCGGATCGCCTCGATACACTGTACCGCGCTCAGATGCCGCTCCGCCTGGGCGAAGCTGGCGTACACGTGACCCATCTTGACCGGCACGCCGGCCATCACGAAGAACCCTTCCGCCGGATCCTGCCGTTTCGTCTCGAGCATAGCCTCCACCTGGGCCATCTGCTCGGCCCCCTGCCAGTAGGGCAGGTTGAACCACTTGAGCTCCTCATCGAGCCAGTGCCACCCGCGGTCCAGGGCGTGCATGAACACGATCTGCTCCGCAGGGAGCGGGGCCAGTCTCTCGGCCGTGTAGCCGTGGGCCAGCAGGTACCTGCGCGCCGGCTCGACCAGCGTCGGGATGACCGTGCGGGCTTCCTTGAGCACCTTCGCGTTGGCATTGGCGAGATCCCCCGCCTGCTCCTCGATCTCGCCCATGGCGATCAGCCTGGCGAGGATCTGGTCGATGTCGGCGCGGGTCAGCACGATGCGGTCGAGCTGAAAGAGCTGCGGCAGATCGAAGACCGCCCCGCAGTGCTCCACCCGCAGACCGGCACTGACATCGATGAACGGGCGCGGTACGCTGGCCAACGCCCAGTAGAGGTTCGGAGATCCTCCACTCCCGGCGAAGCCGGCCAACTGGTCGCACATCAGCCTGCCGATGGCCGCCCCCACCAGTGCGTTAATGATCGTCGGCCCCGCCCCGACGTAGCGGGCCAGGACCACCCCCGTCTGCAGGTCCCGCAGCGCCTCGTCATGACGCCGCTCCAGTACGGCCACGCGGATCCGCAGGGCCAGCGCCCGCGCGATGTCGCGGTGGGCGCCCAGATTGGGCAGCGCCGTGCCCAGGCCCTCCTGACGGAAGGGCAGGTCGAAGTGACAGTACTCGCGACGCGTGGCCAGGAACGTGTAATGGAGCGCGTTCCCATACTCGGCCAGCGCAGCCTTGACCTTGTCGCGCGGAAGCGTCTCCGCCGGCTGATCCAGCCAGTCGCGGATACGCTCGCCGGTCTTCCTCCCCGCGTCCGAGCGGGGCAGCAACTGACACGACAGATACAGCAGCGGCTCCGCATTGCCGGGCTGCTGTTCCGACATCTCCGGAATCAGCACATGGCGCAGCGCCGGGTCCGGCGCCGCGGCCGGCGTCAGCTCGATCCTGACGACTTTGGAGCCTGCCGCCTGTCCGCACGCGGATCCGGAACCCATCGCCGCGATCACGGCCCAGATGAGCGCGCAGTACCACTGTGAACGGGACATGATCGACTCCTCTCAAAAGGGTTTACAGGTTCGTTGCGTCCTGAGCCGAGAGCGTCTCGCCGCGCCCCTCCGGGAGCGGAAGGACCTCAATGCCGTCTCTGAGTACCCGGCTGCGCAGCGCGGCATAGCTGCCCGGACCGGGCGACTCCGGCGGGGCCACCGCTGTCCAGCGTGGTTCCGTGGATTCGGGTCCACGGCTTCGCAGACCGGACAGGCCGCCGTAGATCGAGATCCCCAGCGCAGCCAGCAAAGCCACCGTGCAGCCCTGCCACACCCTCAGCCGCCGCCGGATGGCCGCCCGGCCGGCGCGGAACATCACCAAATCGTGATCCAGGCCCGGACGGCTCGGCTGCAGCCCCGCCAGCACCCGCTCCAGCTCACGTTCCGGGCCGCTGCATTCGCTGGTCATGATGAGCACTCTCCAACACCCGCCTCAGGGCCGTCAGACCGGCCTGGTAGCGGCTGGACAACGTCGAAGCCGCTTCGCCCGTGGTCTCGCTGGCCTCGTGCAGCGTCAGCCCGCCCCAGAGCCGCAACACGATGATCTCGCGCTGCTCCTCGGGCAGACGGCGGAGGGCCTCCTCGGCGGTGCGGGCATCGAGCAGGTCGTCGAGCCGCGGCTCGAACCAGGGCCGCTCGCTGCGCCGCTCTCGCTCATAACGTTGCCGCGACTTGCGCGAGCGCCACTGATCGATGGCCGCATTCCGCACACAGCGGAAGAGCCAGGCTTTCACATGGGCCGGTGGCCGCCACCGGGCCAGAAGCCGCACAAACGCATCCTGCACCACGTCCTCGGCCAGGTCCGCATCCAGCCACTGGCGGGCATACAGCACCAGCGCCGGCCCGGAGGCCTGACAGGAGCGGCCAAGGATCGCTCGTTCGCGTTCGTGCATGCGCCTCGACCTTACACCATATAAGACGGCTGAGTGCCAGAGAATGACGAACATGCTTTCGGCCAGCCGATTCGACACGGAGCGTGACGCGAAGCGTGGCGTCTCTTTCAGTACTGTTCCCGTGGCCCAACGAGCCCATCCGCCGTGACGGCCGGCCGCCGCGTGAACCGGAGATCTCGTCACCAACAGCTCAAGACGTTGTGCTCCAGGCCGGGAAGCATCAGGCAACCCTCGGCTGCACCGGCGAGCTGCTCCTGCCTTTGAGCGCTCGCATCACGCTGCAGCCTTCTGAACGGCACCTGGTCAGGTGACAGGGGGTACTCATCGGGGGATGGCCGGCGGAATGCGACGGGCGCCGGCCAGTTCTGCTTTCATCCGCGGTCGGTCCGATTCCAGCGGGTGAAGCCAAGCGGTCTCGAGGACTGTGCCGAGGATTGCGCCGACTGCGCTGGCGAAATCCAGGCCGCGTTCATCGTAGCGGCAGGCTTCCCTGCAACTCTCCACGTAGATGAAGCCCGCAACGGTCTGATCCGGGCGGATCCGCATTCGGGTTGCTGGTCAAGGCGTCCTGGTCGCACGCATCCGAGAATGACCGGCTGCCTCCACCGTTTCGTCCTGGACCACAATACCGTCCGCTGTCTTCGTGATGCCGAGGAACAATGACTTGACGATTCTGATCCCACCCTCTACCTGGCGATACCAGTTCGCCCGGTATCTGGCAATCCCGCGTGCGGACCAGAGATGGCGAACCCGGAGATCCCCCTCGTATGGGAACGCTTTGCGAATCGCCTCTTGTGCGTCCTGGGAAGGCACGACAGCGGGAGCAACGCCGGGTGTCTTCTTCACCCGAGGTTCCGCGATGTCGGCAGTTGCATCCAACATGGGTAACTCCTGATTGCGAGGACCCCATCTCGACAGATCCGTCCACGTCAACCACTCATGTGTCCAAGCAGATCCCGTGCCACCACCACTCACCAAACCCCCGGAGAAGTCCTTTCTCTGTAAGCCTTTCTCCAGCAGCCGGTTATCGATGTAGTCCCGACAGGCATCCGTCAGATCAACGCGCCATAACTGTGGCCTCTTGCGCTGACCGATGGCCGCCGATCGGGCAGAATTGCCCACTGAGCAGCCGCCGCTCTGTTGTCGAGTCAGGATGACCGGGATATACCCACTCCCATGAGCCGCCCGATTCCCGCATCCACGCGTCGCGATTTGCTCAAATGGACCGTGGTCACGGCGGCGGCAGCGGAGGCTGGAGAGCTGGCCCATGCCGCTGCGTCGGGCACCGCTCCGAAAGCTCCCATCCCCAACAGCCTTCATGACCATCTCTGGATCTGGACCCATGAGGCGGGCTCGTACAAGCTTGATTTCGGCCTGCCCCGCACTTCTCGAATGACTCCGGTCGAAGGGGCTGTTTATCTGGGTGTACCCAATCTGCTCTTCATCCGCTACGCGGGAAAGCCGGCCATGCCCTTCGATCAGCACGCCATCGCCTTCAGGCCGTTCAAGCGCGTGGTGTGGTCGCTGGTTGGAGCCAGCGGGCAAAGCAGCGACGAAGAGAGAAAGCACGTCCTGGATCTGGCGGCCCGGTTTCCCAACATCGACGGTTTCATCATGGACGACTTCTTCCGCCCGGATGGGACTGGCTCACTCTCGGTCGAGCAGCTCCAGGAGCTGAGAAAGCATCTGACCATCGGCGGAAGGAAACATGACCTCTTCGTCGTCCTCTACCAGCACCAGCTCGCTCTGCCCGTCCGCGCGCATCTGGAATTCTGCGACAAGATCACGTTCTGGACGTGGGAAGCCCAAGACCTCAGGAACCTGGAGTCAGCCTTCGAGCGGTTGGAGAAACTCGCTCCGGCGCACGGCAAGCTCCTGGGGTGTTACCTGTGGGACTTCGGGACCAGCAACCCCATGGCGCTCGAGCTGATGAAGAAGCAGTGCGAACTCGGACGGAAATGGCTGGAGCAAGGGCGGATCGAGGGCATGATCTTCCTGGCCAGCAACGTCTGCGATCTTGAACTGGAGAGCGTGGAATGGACCCGCAGGTGGATTGCGGAAGTCGGGCCTCAACCGCTGCGCCCGAGCTGAATGGAGCAAGTCGGCGATGGAGATGTCCGTGCTGAGCACAAGAGAAGGCGTTTCCTCAGCGGAACAGAAAGCAGGTTATGCGCGTCGTCGGTTTCTCAACGGAGTGCTGGCCGCTGGGACGTTAGGGCTGCTTCTGAGCGCTTCGCCGGCTCTCGCCGAAGATGTGCCCGCGACAAAAACCACGCTTCTGATTGGCGTAGCCCGCGTCGATACCACCCCGACGGGTCCCGTCGCACTGAGCGGCCAGTTCCATCTGCGAATTGCCCGAGAGGTTGAAACGCCGTTGATGGCCAACATCGTGGCGCTGGAATCGCGCGAGGGCGAGAAGCGACTCGACACGGCGGTCATGATCTCCTGCGACTTGATCTCCATTCCTGACGAAGTACTGCAGCTCGTCCGTGAAGAGGTGGGCAAGCGCCTGCCGGAGATGGATGCCCTGAAAGTCTTCCTGAACGGAACCCACACGCACACCGCCCCCGTGCTGGAGCCTGCCAAGTACAGTCTTCCGAAGGAGGGTGTGACGCCGGTCGAAGCGTATCGATCCTTCCTGGTCAGGCGGGTTGTGGAGGGGATCGAGAGGGCATGGAACAGCCGCAAACCGGGCAGCGTGACCTGGGGCCTCGGACATGCCGTGGTGGCCTACAACCGGCGGGCGGTCTACGCGGATGGCTCTGCCGTGATGTATGGCAAGACCGACGTGCCGACGTTTCGCGGCATCGAGGGCTACGAGGACCACGATGTGGGTGTGTTGTTCTTCTGGAACGCAGACGGGGAACTCATCGGCATGGGTGTCAATGTGTCGTGTCCTTCGCAGGTGGTCGAGGGGCGATCCACCATCAACGCCGACTTCTGGCAGCCGGTGCGTGAAGTCCTGCGCAGGCGATACGGTCCACAGGTATGTGTCCTCGGCTGGACCGGGGCCGCCGGTGATCAGTCGCCCAGGCCCATATACCGCAAAGCAGCCGAGGAGCGGATGACGCGGCTGCGCGGGCTGGATTCCATGGGGGAACTCGCCCGAAGGATTGCCCGGGCAGTGGACGAGGCGTACGAGGCCGTCAAGGACGATCGGCATGGCAGCGTGCCGCTGATCCACCGGGTGGAAACGGTTCGGCTCCCCCGGCGTCTGGTCACCGAGGCGGAATATGCCGAAGCCAAAGCCGCTGTCGAGCAGGCGGTCAGCGAAATTGCCCAAAAACCCGAGTCAGCCGACCGCCTGCACCGGCGCATGAAGTGGTACGAAGCGACCGTTCAGCGGTTTGAGGCGGAAAGGAACGATCCAAACCCGACGGAGGAGGCGGAACTGCACGTCCTGCGAATCGGCGACGCCGTGATCTGTACGAATCCCTTCGAACTGTTTACGGATTACGGCATCCAGATCAAGGCACGCAGCAGGGCGGTCCAGACCTTCATCATCCAGTTGGCCGGCAGCGGAACCTATCTTCCGACGGAGCGGGCCGTGCGTGGGGGAGGCTACAGCGCCGTGGTCCACAGCAGCCAGGTGGGTCCGGAGGGTGGGCAGATGTTGGTCGACCGGACGGTTGAGCTGATCGATTCGATGTTCGGCTTACGACAGATCCAGCAGCCTTGATGCCAGCAGTTTTTCGCGAGCCCTGGCAGGCAGCTCACATCCGAGTCGCATGCACGGGCATGCCTCCTCGCTCTCGGGTGACACCGTGTTGGCCGAGAGGGAAATCGCGTCCGTTGATACGAACGACATCGAGGCCGCTGGGGTTGTGCAGACGATACGCCGAAACTGTCAGTGACCAGGCGTGAGACGTGGCCGCTCCCTTCACCCCCGAGGGGGTAGGCTACCCCCCCCATCGTGGGCTTCTGGGCCGCACGCCCCGACGCAGGCCGGTACGCTGACTCGCATTCACGCAGGTCTTGACATCACAGCGGGCGAACGGGCTCGAACCGTCAACATTCAGCTTGGAAGGCTGATGCTCTACCAATTGAGCTACGCCCGCAAATCAACGTAAGTCACTTCGGCGTCGCCGCTTATGACTCTCGCACTTTCGCGCTTAAGTAGTGCAGCAGTGATGGCCTGCACTCCTTAAGGATCAGATTCACAACTGATCATAGCGAATTTCCGCACGTTTTAAAGCTCCTGCACCCCTGGAGCAACAGCTCGAAGAGCCGACGGTCCGACACAACCGATTGACCGAGGCCCCCGCCCCGGGCTTCGACACCGGAATCGTGACACAGACAGGTGAGGCACCTCCCGGCCAGAATCTCTTTCGAGATCGAGCGAATACGGCTACCAGGAACCGGGGCACGCAGGGGCGTGATCGGCTGAATGCTCGTCACCGACTGCCAGTTCCCGCATCAGCCAGGCCCGCGAGAAACGCCAGTCCCGTTCCACACTGGTCCGGCTCACCTCAAGGGTTTCAGCCGTTTCCTCGACGGTCAGGCCCCACAGGACCCGCAGCCGGGCCACATCTCCCCGATGGGGGTGTCGTTCGGCCAGCCGTTCGATGGCATTCAACAGGGCCTCGATATCCAGCCCTGAGTCTTCGGCCGGGGCGACGGGCTCGGGAAGGTCGCTGTCGAGCGCGACTCGGAGTCGGTTCCCCGCACGCTTCTGGGCCAGCCGGTGGCGGATGTAATCCACCAGGACCCGCTTCATCACCGTCTGCGCCAGTGCATAGAAACGCTCATCGGAATCCTGGCCACGCGGATGGCGTATCATCCGCAGGAGGGTCTCATTCACGAGCACGGTCGGCTGCCAGGTCAGGCCGGCGGCCGCACGCCCGAAACGCCGGCGCAGATGCCGCTCCGCCTGTCTGCGGAGCTCGTCATACAGGTCGCTGTTGAAAGGCGCTCGGCCCGCAGGCTCAGACTGCCGACCGGCCAGTTTGTGGTTCACTTCTGCGCGCTTCATCCCGTCCACCCGTCGCCCTCGATGTGTCGCGTCGAGCGGTCCTGCCAGCATGGTGAAGGGCACCGTCCGCATTTTACGATCATCTGCAGGGGGGATCAATCATCAATGACCGAGCTTGCGAGGTTCTGTCAGCCGGGATCGAGAGTGACCACCAGTGCTGAAGCCACGGGCAATCGTTGTCGGGCCGCTGCATTGCGGGATGCGATGGAGCACCTGGACTCCCTCGACCCCCGGAAGGCCTGCATTGCCCGGATGCGCGTGGTCGGTAGACTGTCCGTGGATCAGATCGCGTCCTGTCTGGGCCTCTCCCAGGCCACGATTCAGCGCGAATGGCGATTCGCGCGTGCGTGGCTGGTCCGAGAAGTGGATGACTGACCGCCATGAAGCCTGATCCATCGCGACTCAAGGAAATCGAAGCGGTTTTCGACCGGATCGTCGAGTTGCCCCGCGCCGCATGGCCCGCCGCCCTGAAGCAGGCCTGCGGTGATGACGCCGAGCTGCGAGCGGAGGTGGAATCGCTGCTGGTGCGACGATACGGCAACCATCAGAACCTGGAGCGTAAGCGACGGGCCTTGCGTCCACCCGTTTGAGGATCACGCCCTCTCGCTCACGCCCGGCCTTGTGATCAAGACCCCGCTCGAAGCGTCACCGACCCAGGCAGCCGCGCCGGAAACCCATCGTCTGTGCATGACGGGCATCACGAGGTAGACTGCACCGAAGTTGCCGGTGAGGGTCGACGGCCGGAGTCCAACCAGGAAGTTCCGGCCAGGTGCAATCGACCAGAGGAGGAGACACATGTCTACCGAAGCACAGTGCCCGTTGAACCACGCCGTTGGCGCCGGTACGTCGAACCGCGACTGGTGGCCGAACCAGTTGAAGCTCGAAATCCTGCACCAGCATTCCTCCAGGTCCAATCCCATGGGCAAGGACTTCAACTACGCCAGAGAGTTCAAGAGCCTCGACTACGCGGCGCTCAAGAAAGATCTCGCTGCGCTGATGACCGACTCGCAGGACTGGTGGCCGGCGGATTTCGGCCACTACGGCCCTTTGTTCATTCGCATGGCCTGGCAC
>CAZQEN010000200.1:0-13923 GCA_964591605.1 uncultured Planctomycetales bacterium | reverse complement strand
CCCTCGCGTGGGAACCTGCTCGGCAGACAGGCCCGCATGTTGGGAGTTGACAGCCAGCAGATCGACGTACCCGTCGCCATTGAAGTCCGCAGCGGTGGATTGGTCGCCGCACTGGAACGGGATTTTCAGCAGGTTGCGCGGATCAAAACCCTCTGCGCCGCCCCAATAGAGATACAGCGGAACCTTTTCGGCCACGACTCCGCTGAGGCTGTTGGCAAAGACCACCCGTGCCGGCAGCCGATCCTGCCTGCCGACAAAGACGACGTCCATCGCGCCCTGCGTGGCGAATCCGTGCGCGGTTCGTTCGAATGTGCGGGCGCCCCGGCCCAGCAGCACGGCCGATTCGGCGGCGAAGGTCTGTGCGGTCTGGTGAACGGCGACGAGCAGATCGGTAAAGCCGTCGCCGTTCAGATCGCCGATCGCGGTCGCAACGGCGTAGGCGACAGGGAACTCGGACATGTCCCGCGCGGAGAATCGTCCGCCCGCTCCCCAGAGGACCCGGATGGACTCCTCGACGTCTCGGGCCCCCGCCGCTTCGCCGCCGCCGGCCCGCGCCATTCCGAACCGGCACAGGACCAGGTCTGCCTGCCCATCGTCATCGAGATCGCCAACGCAGACGTGCGAGGCGGGCGACCCGCTCACCTGGTCAATCGGCCATGCCTCTGCGGACCGCCGCGCAGCAATGTAAAGATCATCGCGTTGCGTGCCGACGACCAGATCGATCCGGCCGTCCCGATCAACATCGCCCGCACCCAGGCAGGCCGCTCCGCCCGCGGGAAGCTTCAGAGCCGACCGGCGGACGGGGCCATCGGAGCCGGACGAATCGACCTCCCAGAAGTGCTCAACCGTCCCATCACGGGTCAGTACGGCCAAGTCGGCGTGGCCGTCGCCGTCCCAGTCGGCGGCTGCAATCTGAACAGATTCCACGGGCAGGCCAATCTCCCGCCGCCGGGTTATCACATAGCCCGTCTCGCTGCCCCAGTAGATGCGCAGGATCCGTCCCTTCGGCTGGCCGACGAACCAGGCCTCACCGTTCAAGACGGCGATGTCGGGCCACTTGTCGTGGTTGAGGTCGGCGACCGCGATGCTCGACGCGGCATCGACCGGCAGGAACGTCCCTGACCGGCGCGGCGACCAGCCCTCCTCGCCCCCCCAGAGGATGTTGAGAAAGCGCCTCGTGTGCTGCGTGTTCGCGTCGTTGGGGCAGAAGACGGCGTCCATGTACCCGTCGCGGTTGAGATCGGCCAGCCGGACCTGGCAGCTCCCGTCCACGGGCAGCTCCGAGCTGCGGAGGCTCGCGTCCGAACCGAGCATGCCCAGCGTCGCCGGAACAAACGTCCGCGTGTCGTGTGTACTGTTGAAGAGCAGATCGATGTAGCCGTCATCGTTCAGATCGAAGCGATGGATCGTTCGGATCCGGCCGTCGCGGCTCACGTAGAGGTTCTGCCCGGCGGCATCGAGCTGACCGTCGGAAAAGTCCTCGAAAGTGTCCTCGGTCCAGATCTCACTTCCATGGGCTGGCAGCGCAACGCCGATGCCCGTCAGCGCGCAGACCAGCACGATCCTGAAACCGGCCGGCCCCGCGCGCCGGTGAGAACGGGTCGGTTTCCGCTGGATGGTGAAGTTCATTCGCGTCGCTCCTCGCGCCGGCGCTCCGGCAGCGCATCGATGGGTATGGCCGCCGCGGCCGTGACTGGCGGAAAGCCGAAGTTGGACAGCGAGATCGTGCCGGTCTGGCTCATCAGGTTGTAGCCGTCCCACCGGTTCAGGCCGAAGCCTTCAACCAGCCAGTCGAGCAGGTTCGCGTACGCCTCGCTGATCGCGCCGCGCAGGTCCGGACCTGTCCCCATGGCCATCAGTTGCGCGGCGTCGCGCAGGCGCGGCGCGCGGAGACGGCGGTTCTTTACCAATTCGATCGTGCAGTCGACCTTGCCGGAGGTCTCGATCGCGCCGCCGATGATCTCGCCCTGGCCTTGAGCCGCATGCAGATCGCCGATCATCACCAGTCCGCCACGGCGGAACACCGGCAGGTAGACCGTCGCGCCCGCGCGCACAGCGGGGATGTCCATGTTGCCGCCGAACTCGCCGCTCAGCAGCGTCGAGATCGACTGGCCCCATTGTGGAGCAACCCCGATCGCGCCGACAAACGGGTTTAGACGGACGGTGATCGGGTCAGGCCCCAGAGGGTTCTTGAGGCGCGCGATGCCCGCCCGGGCATCGATCTCCCAGAAGTACATGTGCCTGGGGACGGGGTCGAACCTCCCGTCTTCACGCGGGCGCGAAAGCAGGCCGATGGGCAGCAGTCCGTGCGCCGGAGCCAGAAGCGTCTGTCCCTTGACCCGATCCAGCTCGACGCGCTCGATGCGCACGGCGATGCAGTCGCCCGGCTCAGCGCCCTCGACGTAGATCGGGCCGGCCACCGGGTTGCCCTCGAACAGGGTTGTATCCGCCTCCCTTTGCCGTTGTTCGGGTTCGAGCAGCGAACCATCGGCCAGTTCATTATCGGAGTCGGGGCACACGACGCGCAGGGCGGCGCCGGATCGCACACGGAGCGTCGGTTCGTGCGGGCCGAAGGTGTACTGAAACCGCGCGGAGCGGAACTCGACGCGCGAACCGGCGTGATCTTCTCCAGGTGCCCTGGTCGGCGACGCACACACCCGGAGCACGATCAACATCACCAGCGGGATCCTCATCACATCGGAAGCATGCATGTTCACTCTCCAGAATCGCCTGAAGTGGGGCGATCCTGCCGGTCGGGCGTCGCGCGGTCGGGAGCACCCCCCGCGGAACTCCGGCGCGGCGGCCCCGGATGCAGGTAGACCTTGATGTTCCTCTCGCCCGCCGCGGGCGGCGCGTCGTAATGATATTCGACGTACAACCGCTTCGTGGGCGGCGTCTCATGGAGGCGGACAATCCCTGAGTCCGGCTCATACCCCGCGCCGTAGTCGTACGAGCAGACGTAGATGGCGGGCTTGATCCCCTGCCGGGAATGCCCGTCCCAGCCCGTCGAGAGCCAGTTGTACCCGAAGTAACCCGAATCGCCGACATTGGCGCGATAGACGTTGCCGGCCTCCGCCCTGAGCAGCTCCTGATCGCGGCCGTCGATCACGCCGTCGGAGTTGATGTCGCTGCCGTTGCGATAGCCATTGTGATTACCCTGCTGCAGGCCGGCATGACCGCAGCGGCTGTGCTCGAAGCGCGCCCCCAGGTGCGGATCGAGCACTTCCGGGCCGGGGACCACGCACAGGTCGACCCGCAGCCGCCTGGCCACACCCTGGGTGAACCGATCCTCGCGCTGCACCCCCTCGTACTGCTGATAAGTGCCGGCCAGGATCTTGGGCTGGTGAAGTGGAATGCGCAGCGTCCGGATCACTCCCTCGACATCAATGCAGTCGCCGCGTTGATCGAAGAACCGCTCCGGATGCTCCGCCTCGTCCACCATCCAGACGCCATACTGGTTCACGATGGGCGTGTGATGCGGGCGAAAATAGTAGAGTGCCTTGTACGTGGTCAGGATGTTGGCCCGCCGCACGTAGTAGTTGCGCCCCTTTTTCTCGGGGTTGTCCCAGACGCCGCGGACGGCCGAGGAACACTTCTTCGTGAAGACGTTGCCGCGCAGCTCGATGCCGGTGGAGATCGGCCGTTTCGAAACCGTCACCGAGCGGCCGTCAGGGTTCAGCGAAACCGTTTCGCAGTCGACCGGCTCGTGAAAATGCGTGGTGATGGTGCGCTCGCGGACGTTCCACGTGTACTCCTTGGCGTACAGGTCACCGTCGGGGATCGGGAAGCTGAGAAAGGTGTGCGAGATGGCCCATCGCCGCCGCCCGACCGGATACTCGACCTTGGGATCAGAGCGGTAGATGGCCATGTCCGTGAACGGATCGGCGAAGTCGTGGACGTTCTCGACGAACGGCGTCTCGACCCGGAATGTGGTGGTCCTGCCGTCGCCGCTGAGATACTCGATCACGCCGGGGAAGGGCAGCGCCTGCAGGGCGTCCCGGAAGGCCGCGCGCTCGGGCGTCGTTTTCCCCTTCAGATCGCCATAGTTGATCTGGTCATGGATGCTGCGCGCATTCTTGAGCGGTTCTGGATAGTCCGGCGGCAGCGGACAGAACGCGTCGTAAGCTTCCGCGGCAACGTGCAGACGCTCGATCCCTTCGTGCAGGTAATCCTTCCCTGGATCGCGCCGGTAACGATCGATGATGCCGGCGACCTCGGCCCCTCCGATTTTCGCAAGCGCCTCGAGACCCGCCCACTCCAGGGACGTTCCGGCCGGGTACAGCGGCGTCTGCGTGGCGACGTCGTCGCGCCCCAGCCGCGCCAGCTTGTCACGCAGAATGGGAATGCCGCGGGCGTCTCGCAGTTCGCCCAGCTCGTGGATGACGGCCTGAGAAACCACCGCGTTGTCGGGCATGACAAACGCGCGACTGCGACCCCAGCAGATGGACCCCTCCTTGGGGTTCTGGAGCAGCCCGCGGACGATGGCGATGGCGGGTTCCCAGTCGTTCCGGCCGCACCAGGGATCCCGATGAAAATATCCGGCCGAGGATGAAGTCGGTTGCGCGGCGGAAGGTTCAAGCGCCAGCGCAGCCACCGCTGGAGCCAGGAGAAGTCCGGCTGCGAACATCACCACCGGCAGGAATGCGGCAGGCCATCCGTCCGCCGGACCAGACGCGACGGCATCTGCGTGTGAAGCGAAAGACGCGGCCCTGGAGTAACTCGGGTATGGCCCATGCGACATGTCAACGCTCCGCCGGAAGACGGATGAACTTCTGGACGCGGTGCGCGGGGCTTTCGTCGGCCACATCGCTCAGGTACAGGTCGCCCTTCGAGTCCGCGGCGATGCCGTGCACCCAGTCGATGCAGCCGGGTTCCATCTTCGCATCCCTGACCAGCGGGAAGCTCCAGAGTTCCAGCGCCCGCCCGTCCGTGTTGAACTTCATGACGATCGCGTCGTGCGGCGGGTTGCCCAGATTACCGGCCGGGCCCCATCGAGCGGGCGTACTTCCACACACCAGCACCTGATCGTCCGGCGTGATCCAGATGCTCCAGGGGTTGATCAGATTCCGCCACTGATCCAGCGACTTGCCCTGCTGGTCAAAGATCTGGATGCGGCAATTGTTCCGCTCCGCCACGTAGAGGCGGCCCCTGGAATCGATGGCGATGGCGTGCGGCTGGCTGAGCTCGCCCGCCGCCTGCCCCAGCCTGCCCCAGGCCTTCACGAATCGCCCGTTCGCATCAAAATGCACCACCCGGTTGTTGCCGTAGCCGTCGGAGACGAAGACGTCGCCCGAGGGGCTTGTCACGGCGGCCGTCGGGCCGTTCAGATGCTTCTCGTCCTCACCCGGCGCGTCAGGCGTGCCCAGCGTGAGCAGCAACTCGCCCTTGGGCGTGAACTCCCGGACCGTGTGCGTGCGGAAGTCGGCGATCCAGACGTTGCCATCACGATCGACGTGCACGTGATGCGGGTACTTGAACTGGTTGTCGCCCCAGGAGAACAGGAACTCGCCCTCGGTGCTGTAGACCTGCACCGGCGGGTTCTGCTGGTTGACCACCCAGACGCGGTCGCTCTTGTCTACGCAGACGCCCGTGACGAACCGCCACGGGATGTTCGCGGGTTTGCGAGGCCAGGATGGATCGACCTTGTAGCCGACCGCCAGATTCACTTTGGGATACGGTCCCGCCAGAGCGAGCGGCGCGTTCCACCCGTTCAGCGCAGCGAAACACCCCACAACCCACCCGTTCGCAAAACCACGCGTCCGAACCATCATGCCCGTTCCTCCCGAAGCCGCTGCCGTCTTGACAGCTAGTATATTCATGAGATAAACAATCCTATCGTCAAGTCAGGATGCGTCAAGCGGCGGCGCTCGCGCAGCGGATACCCTTCGTGCGCTCCGCCGGAATCGACAGGTTGGAGCATCGATCATGTCACAAGACACCCGACGACCGAACGTGCTCCTCATCATGACCGATCAGCACGCGCCGCGCATTGCCGGCTTTGCCGGCGACCCGTGGGTGCGGACGCAGCACCTCGACCGGCTGGCCGAACGGTCGGTGTGGTTTGACACGGCCATCTGTCCGTCGCCGTGCTGCACGCCCTCGCGCATGTGTGTTCTCACCGGCAAGGAACCCCACCGCTGTGCGGCGTGGAACAACCACTGGATCATCTTCCCCGAGCACGTCACCTGGCCCGGCCACTTCGCGGCGAACGGGTATCGCACCTGCCTGATCGGGAAGATGCACTTCGGCGGGCGCGATCAGATGCAGGGCTTTCAGGTGCGGCCGTATGGCGACCTCCGGCACGGCCTGGGGCACCAGCCCGACCCGATCGACCTGTTCCCGGGTTACGGCGGCGCCGAGGCGGCCGGCGTGACCGAGATCCCCGAAAGCCTGATCCAGGACGTGGTCGTGACGCGGGAGACGCTGGCCTTCCTTCTCGAGCATCAGGACGCCGATCCCGAAACGCCGTGGTTCGTCTGTGCCTCGTACAACCGACCGCACCCTCCTTTTACTGCACCGGGCCGCTACATCCGGAAATACCGCGGCAAAGTGCCGCCGATCGAACTGTCCCCGGGCGATCGTGAGCGGCTCGATCCCTACGCCCGCCGGCTCTTCTCTCAGGAGTTCCTGGAACCATCGCCGGAGCAGTCGGTTCGCGGGCGTGAGGCCTACTACGCCAGCGTCGACTTCGTCGACGATTGCATCGGCGAGCTGCTGGACAGCTTGCAGAGAGCGGATCTTCTGGACAATACTCTCGTGATCTATACCAGCGATCATGGTGAGATGGCGGGGATTCACGGACTCTGGGGCAAGACGGTCTATTTCGAGCCTTCGATCGGCGTGCCCCTGCTGATCAGCGGGCCGGGGATCCGCAAGGTCCCATCCCGTACCAGCGAGCCGGTGTCGCTGATGGATCTCTTTCCGACCGCGTGCGCGCTGGCCGGGCTGCCGATCCCGCCGGGGTTGGACGGGGTCGACCTCACATCGCTGCTCGCCGACCCGGCCGGCGCCCCGAGCCCGCGCCGCTTCGCTCCGAGTCTCTACTGTGCCTACGGTGTCCGCGTCCGGGCGCGATGGGGGCGCCCGAGCACGAACCGTGCAGCGCGATGCGGCTCGTCCGGGATCGCGAATGGAAGTATGTCGACGTCGAAGGGGGCAGCCCATTGCTGTTCCACATGAGCCGGGACCCCCGGGAGACAACGAACCTCGCCGATCGGCCCGAGCACGCGGATCGATGCCGCGCCATGCGGAAGCTGTTGTTCGAGGATTTCAGTTGGGCGGAGGTGCATCGGCAACTGGCCGCCGATCGCGAGCGGCTCCCCCGGTTCTTTTCCGGGGTCAAGCCGACTACGCCGAACCAGTACATGCTCAAGGACGGCCGCATTTTCGACGCCGAGGGCGATCTTTATGGCGCCCGATGGCTGTACATCCCGCCGGAGGCGACACAGGGCATCATTCCGCAGCAGTTCGGATAGACCCCAACGTTGCATCAGGAATCACCACGGAGGCACGGAAACACGGAGATAACTGAAGGATTCATCAGCAATCCGGGGAACACAGAAAACGCACGCGCGGCGGCTTCCCGAGTTCCTGCCTTCCATATTAGAAACTCTGTTCTCCGTGCCTCCGTGTCTCCGTGGTGCCTTCTTATTATGCAACTGGAGGGTAGACACTCTCCACGGAAAGCACCGGAGCCGGCGCTGTACTCGCAGCGGCCCGACGGTTCCCGTCACCCGACGCCGTACTGCTCGCGCACAAACGGCAGCAGGCCGCGCCGTTCGAGCCGCTCCAATGGCGCCCGGAACGTCACCTGAACCACGCCGGGATGCCGCCCGATCTCGATCGCGCCGGTGATGGTGGCGCGGTTCTTCACCTCCGGCACGCTCATCTCCAGCAGGTCGGCCGCGCGCTGCAGACCGTTGTCCGTTGCCGCGTTGAGATCACGCCCGGTGCCGATCACGCTGATCGGCGCACTCTCCTCCAGACTCGCAAGCCCATGCGCGCGGGCGAGGGCCGACGCACGCTGACGTTCCTCGGCCGAGAGCGGCTTCGCCAGGTACGGCAGGTCCTCCAAGACCGGAAAAAGCAGCGGCCCGTCGAGCTTCAGTCCCTGCAACAGGTGAACCTGCAGCGTGACGATGCCGGCCACGTCGCAGGTGTGTCCCGCGATCTCGCCATCGCCCTGCAGGGCATGCATGTCGCCCAGGTAGATCCCGCCGCCGGGTACTTTCACCGGGCAGATCAGGATCGCCCCGGCACGAACGGCATCGACATCCATGTGCCCGTCGGTCCGGTGCTGCAGGTCCTCTTCGCGCAAGGCGAATTCGTGCGGCGCACCTACCAGAAAGGCGCCGAAGTCGCCCGCATTGTGCGAATCCGGGAGCCGGACCGCCGGTGTCGTTCCGAGCTGGCCGAGGAAGGGCCTCAGCCGGGCGACCAGCCCCACCAGATCATGGGGGGCCACGGTCAGGATGCAGTTCTGGACCGAGTTTGCAGGGACAGCGGCGTACTGCCGCGCACTGCGGGCGATGGCCTCCGCCGCCTGGCGATGCAGCGTGACGCCGACGCAGCGCCGATCGTCAAATGCGATCGTGTATCCGTTGGTGAACTGAAAGGGCGCCACTTCGGCGCCGCACGCCGCGCACCGGATCGCGGATGCCCCGATCCCCTTCACAATGGAGGGCGGATAAAGCAAACCGCACCCCGGACACCGGGCCGCGGCATAAGGATCGCCCAGGAAGCGGCCTTCCATGACCCGGTCGTTGCCCGACGCCGTGGCCAGCGAGGTTACGGTGATCTCGCCGATCCGAACGGCGATTGCGTCGCCCACCCGGGCGCCGGCGACGGCGACCGGCTGCGTGACCTCGTGTCCGCCGCGGATCGCCGGCGTCATCATCGGCCCCCAGCATCCCGGGGCCGTGTTGGCCACAATGTGGCCGCCATCGCACACCGGTCCGAGCATGGGCCGCGCCGGATCGAGGAGCCCATCCACGTAGCGATCGACGTAGACCGTCTGGACGCCCGTCACGGCGGGCTCTGCGGGTTGAGTCTGGGGAGCATCGAGAGTCCGTGTGGTATTCATGGCAGCATCCGCTCGAGGAGTTTCTTACACTTCCGGTATCCCCGGTACAAGTTGATCAATCCTCCGGCGACAGCGATCGGCTTGCTCCCAGAATCTCCTGGCAGCGGTCTAGGAAGCCATGGCCGCAGAGATCGAGGTCCGACAAGGGCAACCGATAGGTCCAGGCCGCGGATTCGTAGAGAATCACTTCACCAATGTCCTCGCGGTGAGAGAGAAGCTGACAGATGATCTCCTCGCGCCTTTGCCGGCTGGCCGGATCGTTGTCCTGTAAAGTGCGGTGAGCCTCATAGAAGATGCTGCGCAGGCCGGTGAAACGCGAGCCGCGGTTTCCTCTCATGTCGGCCAGGCAATCGCGCAGGTACTCATCGAGCGGACCGCGCTCGGGGAGGATGTGAATCCCCAGGAAAACCGGTTCGGCCGACAGCCCCGTCAGATCGAGCATGGCCATGGCCTCGCCCAGCGCGGTGTGGTGGTTCCAGACCGGCACGATGGACCAGTAATAGTCACGCCCGTAGACCTCGCCGCCGGGGCGCTTCATGGTCTCGAGCGCTTTTTGAATCGCCTCGACGGCCGGTTCCCGCGGGAGGACCACGACACGGGTTCTCGTGGCTGGCAACGCCTCCAGCAAGTCGTCGAGCAACTTGCGCACTCCGGCCGCGATGGCACGATTCAGACTGTACCGCCAGGGCGAAGAACACGAAGGTGATTGACACGAGCCCTGCCACTCGTGCTCCGGCCCGACGGTGATCTGCTCGATCTGGGCCGGGTCCGACGCCGCATCCACCAGCGCCGGCTGTGTGGCCGTGGAGCGCGGAGCATAGGCGTAATGAAGCCCTCCGGCCAGGTCCGTATGCGAGCGCGTATTGATGAAGATCTCGTCGAAGGCCGGATACGCCAGCACCGTCCTGATCTCCGCCAATACCCGCGCTCGGGCCTCGGGTTGCTGGAGGTCCAGCAGTTCGACCGACCAGGGCGCGCCGCGATCGATCACCACTGTGCGGTTTCGCAGGGGCAACTCCGCAGGCGCCTCGCGGAGCGCTTCCCAACTCGCGCGCGTCGCCTCGCGTCCGTGGTGCCACTGGCCGTCAGCAGGAATCCCCGCCTGCCGCGTGAGCCGCCGATGCTCCGGCGTGTCGTCCAGAGCCCAGTACACGTTGGCGCGTCCCAGGCGATGACCAGGGGCCGCCCGCAGCGTCACGGGCTGGCGGGTGTTCAGTTCCACCGCCTCCGCAGTGTCCAGGGGATTGGAGATCGTCAGAAACCGGTACTCGTCAGGCACCGAAAGGCCGGAAATAACCGGCCGGCCGGACGCGTTCAGGGCGAGTTCGAAGTTCTCCACGACGAAGTCATGCGCCCCGGTGGAGTCCGCAATCCTGCCGTATTCCACGAGAACGAACTCGCCCGCCGCATCCTGTTGCAGGACGAGAGAATCCTCCTGGAAAGGCGGCAGGTGCGAAGCCACGATCCTGACGTTGTCTCGGTGGGTCTTGAAACGTCGTACGAATGCCGGGCCGTTCCCGGCGTTCAGCGTGATGCTGCCCAGCCTGCCGGACTGCGGTTTTCCCATCGTTTCCAGAACGGACCTGAAGTGGGCGAAACCGACCCGCTCGGGATGGTAGTTCATGGCCGGAGAGGCAAAAGGCAGGAAGCCCCAGAGAAACCTGCCATCGCAATCGAAGGTGGGCACTTCCCAGTAGGTGCTGACTGCGGATTCAAAGGGGCGGAAACTCAGGGTCAGCCCGATGCCATGCCGCACGGCACTGTCGGACAGGAGCCGGCCGAAATCGCTCCGCAGCCGCAGCGCAAGACACCGCCGCACCCAGTTCCAGTGTGCGGCGGCGTGTTGCTTCAGTATCCGGTCGAGCGCGTCACTCTTCAGAATGGCACGTGTTTGTCTCTCGTAGCGCGCCCAGTCGGCCGGGGCATAATTCGCGGGCTCATTGATGAACGGGAAAGGAGAGAGCCAGATAATCACCCGGCTGACGCCATGGGCTTGCAGCCGGCGGAACCACTGGTCGATGGACTTGGGAGGCACCTGGAGATCGGCGCCGACCTCATTTGAGTCCAGCAGGCGGATGACCTCGGAACTGAAGTCAGAGATGTAACTGATCGGCCGGCCGGGAGGCGCCGGCCGAACCTCGATCTCCTGTGAGATCGATCTGCCGTCCGGGAATCGCACCGCGATCTCGAGCTGAAAGCGGACCGCAGGCGCGTCGCTCCTGGACACGACCCTCAGCAACCCGTGCTCGGAGAGCGATACCTCGAGACCGGCGAACTCCAGGCGTAGAAAACCGCGCGCCAGGAGTTCGCCCTTGTTGGTGGCGGTGAGCTGTACGAAGGCTCCGGGCGGCGGCTGACCCTGCCAGACCGGCCAGCTCCTGGCCCCGCCGTGCAGATAAGGGAATGGAGCTTCGAGGTTCTGACGCGGCAGCGTGAACGCCGCGGGTCGCGTCTCGCCCTGCCCAGACACGGGAGCAGAAATCGCAGCGAGCCCGATCCAGAGAGCCATCCCTGTGGTAAGGCGACGGCACTGCCTAAACCCGGCCAGCCGACTTTTCTGAATACCCGTGTCCAACTGCGCTGCCTCCGATCGGCGGAGCCGGCTGTGTCAGTCACTCGGCTTGCTGGACCCGGCGGTCCGGTTGAGTGCGGCCAGCTCTTTGAGCACGTGGAACGGCGGTTCGCGCCCGCCCTCGCGCCAGGTGAAGAAGTTGAACATGAGCAGGCCGTCCGCCCCGTCGGACCAGAGTTGCCGCGCGATGGGCCCATAATCGTCAGCCTGCCTGCACACTTCGATGGACGCGTAGACCGGGATGTCGGGGATGAGCTTCTTGTACTCGCCGACCGGCAGCGGAAAGTCGTTGCGCAGATAGTGCGAGACGGTCACGAAGTCGAGCAGCCGCTCGCGCGCCCAGGTCACCGGGTCCAGCCCGATGTCCAGGTTCTGTTTCGGCCGGGCCAGCACGCGTGCCGAAAGCAGCAGCGGGCGGCCTCGGCGTAAACCCACCTCGCGGGTCATCTGCCGGATCTCGCGCACCCACGCGGTCATCGTTTCGATGTGCTGGCGGCCCTGGTCCTGCGGGAAGTAGATCGGAAACCTCTGAAAATCCAGATCGAGCCCGTCAATGGGGAAACGTTCGCAGCACTCCCGCAGCTCCGCCATCTCCAGGTCGCGGACCTGGGGCACCGCGAAGTTCAGAGCGCCGGGAAACCAGGTGGCGACGATGGGACTCACGCGGTAGCCGGGTGTCCCCCCGATGATGTCGACGAATAGCTCGGAAACCGGATCGCCGATCTTGCCGACACGCCACTCGGGATGCTCGCGCCAGAATTTCGTGTGCAGCAGGCTGTCGGCCTGCTGGACATCGTGGATCTCGTTCATGCGGAACGTGACGAAGGTCTCGAGCTTGCGGGCGCGGGCACGCTCGATGATCAGTCGGAGCGGGTCATGGCCAGCCTCTGCCAGAGCGCGAAGGTTTACAATACCGCGCTCCAGCGAGCCCGGCTTCAGGGCGGCGATCTCGCGGAGTTGCTTCCACCTCTCCTCGCTCAGGCCGTCTCCGACCATCTCGCTCACCTTCGTGCGGTAGGTGAGCGGCATGCCGTAATTGGGGCAGATGAAGTAGGTCGTGACGCCCTTGTCGGCCACTTCGTCGACGCATGGGAATACGTCCTCGGGCTTCATGGGCGGGGTCGGATGCGAGAAGTTCGCCCCGGCATCCATGTTGTAGATGAGTCGCCGCGGATGCGGGCCGGCGGCATCCGCCGGGCCCGCCGCCAGGGCACACCACACGGTTCCCAGGAGCATGGTTTGGATCATCCGCGGGTAACCTCCGTATCGCACGACCTGGCCGCCAGCGGAACAAAACCCGGCGCCGCAGAGGGCGACCGGCCTGTTCTCCACACCGTCAACTCGGGCGACGGCATGCGGCGCGGCGGTTTGATCAGGCTCAGAACATACGCCAGGACGATGAACAGCGCGTTCACCAGGATCCCGATCCAGTACGTATGGACGGCCAGGCCCCATGGCACCGGCGTCAGGCCGAAGTGGCACAACACCAGATAAGCGTCCAGCGCCAGGGCCGCCCCGATCGCCGGCAGAACGCAGGCGTCGTGCACGCGCGTAGTGAAGAAACCGACCAGAAAGACGCCCAGCAGGCAGCCGGCGAAAATGGAGATCGCCGTGAAGCCCACGTCCATCATGCTCTCCTTGGAAATGCGGCTGAACACCAGCGCGCCGCCGATCATCACGCCGGATGCCGCGCACGAGAGGATCTGCGCGACCCGCAGGTAGACCGCGTCCGAGCGGCCGGGCATCACGTGCCGGCGGACGATGTCCACCGTCGCGATGGTGGCCATCGAGTTGAGGCTGGAATCCAGAGAGGACATCGCTGCGGCAACGACGCCCGCAATGATCAGCCCGGTCAGCCCTGCCGGCACGCGCGTGAGCACAAAGTGCGGCAGAATGGACTCCGCATCCATCCCTGCGATCGCCGGATCGGGCAGAGCCTGGTAGTACACCCATAGCGAGGTGCCCAGCAGAAAAAAGAACGCCCAGATCGGCAGAGAGACAGCCGCGAACATGCCCGTCGCGACCCGGGCGGCCCGGGTCGACCGTGCAGCCAGGTAACGCTGCACGACGTGCTGGCTGTAAACATGTTCTCCCAGCCACTGGAATAGTCCCACAAGCACCATCGCGGGCAGGGTGCGCTGGGCGAGGCCCCACTCCCAGCTTCCGAAACCGAACTTGGCGGCCTGCCAGCCGGTCCGCAGGATCTGGTCGAACCCACCCGGCAGGTCGCGGATGATCACCAGCAGGCAGACCGGCCCGCCCAGCGCCA
>CAZQEN010000199.1:13595-13984 GCA_964591605.1 uncultured Planctomycetales bacterium | reverse complement strand
TGTCGGCCAGCGTCGAGACCATCAGCGTCTTGGCCAGACCCGGCACACCCACCAGCAGGCAATGCCCGCGCGACAGGATCGCGGCCAGGATCTGGTCGATCACCTCGCGCTGGCCGATGATCCGCTTGCTCATCTCGGAGATGAGCAGGGCATAACTCTTGCGGAACTGTTCGAGCAGGACGGCGTAAGAGGCTTTGGCCATAGGCGGTAATATACCCTCTCATCAGCGGATGGCCCATCGCCCGGCTGGTCCGGGGCAGGTAAGTGGTCCGTGACACTTCGGGCGGGGTGGCATGGGCAGCGTCGGGGTGGCCGGGCCCAACCCCCGGTGGCCGGGCGAGGGGCCCCCCCGGCCCTTTAAACAGGCCACGGCGCCTTTACCCGCGCGG
>CAZQEN010000199.1:11566-13585 GCA_964591605.1 uncultured Planctomycetales bacterium | reverse complement strand
CTCCCCACGGGCAGTATACACTGGCATCGGCGCATGTCCCGGCGCGGGAGCGACGGGACGAATGCAGCAGATACCGCCCAAACTGGCCCCCCGTCAGCAGCCGGGCGGACGGTTGGCGCCGCCCATGCATGAGAGAAACACGACCACGTCGACGGTATCGACCGCCAGGTCCCCGTTGAGATCGGCATTCGCGCACCCGGTGGGCAGCGGCGCGAAATTGAAGCAGGCCTGCAGGTGGGCAAAGTCTGACGCATCCACGTCGCCGTCGCGGTCGAAATCCCCCGGGGCAGCGTGCACCTCCGAGAGCCCCACCGTGACCAGCGGGAAGGTACTGTTCACGAAATCGTTGATGTAATCGCGCTCGTAGAAGCACAGGCCGCTGCCGCCGTGACCCTGTCCGGTGATCACGTCGAGATCGCCGTCGCCGCGCCAGTCCACGACATCCACGCCGGAGATCATCTGCGTCTTGCAGAACGGCTCGACGATGCGCGTGCCGGCCGCAGGCGAGAGCGTCGGCGTGGTATTCGGCAGTCCCGAGCCGGTATTCCGATAGAAACGGATGTTGTCCTCGAAGTTGCAGCCGATGAAATCCTTCTTGCCGTCTGAGTCCCAGTCGACGAACGAGCCCAGGTTCGGACGCGTGTAGGTGATGATCTGCCCGCCGGCCCGGATCCAGCTCGGATACGCGAGCACCGGCGCGGCGTCGGTTCCGTCATTGCGGTAGTAGAGGAAACCCTCGTCGTCGGTCTTGTTGTTGTCGCCGTCCTTGAACGGCCAGTCCAGATAGGGGCTGCTCACGTTGTCTTTGGGGGCCATGCCGAGGATGAGATCCTTCTTCCCGTCGTTGTTCCAGTCGCACACCAGCACGCTGCCGCGGCCCAGTCCGTCGAGCGGCTTGTTATTGGCCTGAAGCTGCACGCCCGGCAGAAACGTCGGCGGGTCGTGGCCCTGGCCGTCGTTGAGAAAAACGAACACGCGGGCCTCCTCGTCCGCGACGATGAGGTCCGGCCGTGTGTCGTTGTTCCAGTCGGCGATGTCCAGCCGGGCGTAGCCGGATTCCGGGCCATACACCTCGACCGGATACGGCGCCGGTCCGCCCACCATCAGGTTGACCGGCGGCGCGAAGATCGGGAAAAGGTTGTTGTTGATGTTCCGATAGAACAGAACCAGCCCGTCCGTCGTGCTGGCCACGAGGTCGTGGTCCCCGTCACCATCCAGATCACGCGTCCGAACGCCGTTCTGCTGACCGGCGTCGCACAACTGAAACTGCTCCGTATACGGCGCGCCTGCGTCGGCGAGGGTCAGGGCGAACGCCGGATTGCCGGCGGGTCCGACGTTTCTCAGCAGGCCGCCGAACGACTTGGGCAGGCCATGCTTGGCGTTGACCTTCCAGAACGTGCCGGCCACCAGGTCGGGCAGCCCGTCGCCGCCGAAGAAGTTGCCGACCCGCACCCCGCCGTAGTAATGACGCATCTGGCCCAGCGCCACCGGGGCGGCAAACACAGGATTCTGACGGGTGCCGGTGTTGCGGTACCAGAAGACCACGCTGGAAGCGAACCATTCCGCTGCGCCGTGCGTGGTGGCCAGCAGGTCCAGATCGCCGTCGCCGTCCAGGTCCGCGACGTCCACATGCGGCGTGAGCAATTCAATGTCCACGCCGCCCGCCTGAAGCCTCACGCCGTCGGCCAGCAGAAAGCCCGACGTCCCGCCCGGCCCCAGGTTGCGATGCAGATAAAGGTATCCCTTGGTGGCCACGATCACGTCGGTCAGGGTGTCGCCGGTTCCGTCCCAGTCGGTGACGAACGTGGGCGTCGGGAACCAGCCGGCGGAGGGCGCCCCGCCGATGGCCTGCCCGCCCGTCGTGTACATCCGGTCCACCCGCGCGAACCGCGGCGAGCCGCCGGCCGGCGTGGCAACCGCTCGCCGAACAAGAGCGCGGCCAGGACCGTGGACGTCAGCGGCTCCATGAGCGTCAGGATGCTGGCGACGGTGGCCGTGGTGTGCCCGCCTAGGGCCTCC
>CAZQEN010000199.1:0-11556 GCA_964591605.1 uncultured Planctomycetales bacterium | reverse complement strand
CGCGCGAACCGCGGCGAGCCGCCGGCCGGCGTGGTGTTCCGGAAGAACACGATGTGCCCGCCGTCCGGCCCGTCGGTGAAGGAGGGGAGCAGATCCGGATCGCCGTCCTTGTCCCAGTCGTACAGCGAGACGGCCATCCAGGCCCGGTTGCTGCCGGTGTTGCGCGAGGGCATGTAGACCTGTCCGTCCGAGGTCAGTCGTCCGCGGTCGATGAAGCGGAGTTCGCCGGTCTGTGCCAGGAGACTCTCGTAGCAGTAGATGAACGGCTCGACGCCACCCTCGAAGAGGTCGAGATCGCCGTCGCCGTCGAAATCCGCGAGGTCGCCGAACTTCGACGGTCCGATCTCCCGCCGCCCGTACATCTGCCGGAAGAAGTCGCCGTCGCCCACGATCCCCGGATAGCGGTCCGGCCGTCCCAGTCCCGATCCCACGGTGTCAAAGTACACGGCATATTGAAGATGGTTCTGATTCGGCATGACGAAGACCAGGTCGACCTCGTCGAGCCGGAAATACGGATCGACACGCCACGGCAGCAGGTAGCGCTCGTAGCCGGTGCGCCCGGCGTCATACACGTAGGGCTCGCCCTGGGGGTTGTAGCCGACGACTTCGATCGTGTGCGGGTCGAGAACGCCGGGCTCGCCGAGGCCGGCCAGTTTCGCGCGGAGATTGATCCGGACCGGCGCCGTGGGCGAGTGCGAGCGCGGCCCCGCCCCCCGCGGATCGACCGTCAGCAGGACGCGGTACCGATTGGGGGAAACCCATTCGGCCACCGCCCCCACCGCAGGACGAACGCCCGCCAGGCAGATCATCGCAGCCAGAACTCGGCCTGCAGCCATGCCCGCCCCGCCAGCCGGTGGCCCCGGCCGGGCCCCATCTCGCGGGCACGGGCGAGATGCGCCGCAACAGCTTTCCGCGCCGGCCCGCCGCGCATCAAGGCCCCAGTCGCGTCTTGACTGCGCCGCCGACTCCACTTGTCCGTCTGGTCGTCTATCCATGGCTGATCCTGACCCCGTCCGCCCCGCCGACCCGCAGGCGCCTATTATGCCTCAATGCCCCTCCTGCGCCTACTGCCCGCGCGGGCTGGACAACGCCGCGGTTGCGTGACACCAAACGGGGGTTTCGCGGTTCGAGGATGGCCGGACGATGCTCTCTGCTTCCCGGCGTACCTGCCCATAACAGGCAGAGCCCGCCCTGCCCGCTGCATTCGGTGATGATATCGCTGCGCTCGCGAGACCGCCGTTGCGTCGCCCTACCCCGTCGGTCCGGTGTACCGCTGCGAATGAGACCGGTGCAGCCTCCAATTCTCGACGTATTGCCGCGCCACGTCCGGCATTCCGGTCAGCACCAGCAGGTTCTCGGCATTCCTTTCCTCGGCGGCCCGGGTGAAGTTGTAGCTGCCTGTGATGACGGTCCGGTCGTCGATGATGATGATCTTGCTGTGAGCGATGGCGTGTTCGTCATCGATCAGGCACGGGATGCCCTGGTTGGCCAGAAAAGTGGCGGCGCTGTACCGGTCGGTGCGGTTGCTCCCGTCGAGCACGGCCTCCACTTCAACGCCCCGCTTTTGGGCGGCCAGCAGAGCGCGGGCGATCTCGACGTTCGTAAACGAGTACGCCTGCACCTTGATGGACTGCTGGGCCCGGGCGATTTCGGCCACGATGCGCGCCTGGCAGCCGCCACCCGGCGAGAACAACACCGCCACGTTGCCGGACCCGGAGCCCGACTCGCGCGAAACCACGAAGATCAAAGCGGCGATGATCGCCAGGCCGGGCAAAAGCCCGCGGCTGAAACGTCGTGCCCTGCGCATGCGGGCATGGTACCAACGCCGCCGCGTACCGTCAGCCGCGCGACGGTATGTTCAATCCGCGGGACCTGCGAGCCGATGCAAGAGAGACGGGAGGCGCGAGATGCTCCATTATCGGTCCCGTTTCACAGCCGACGTGGTGGTCGTCGAGTTTCTCGTGCCGGCCATCTGCGACGGTCCGGAAATCGATGTGCTGTCCAAGGAACTCCACGAGATCATCGGACGCTCCCCGAGCAAGAAGATGATCATCGACCTGGCCAGCGTCCGTTTCCTCGCCTCGAGAGGCTTATCCCTTCTCCAGAGCCTCAAGAAGCTCGCAGAAACGCATCATGGAGAGCTGCTGCTCTGCGGCCTCTGCGAGCAGGTGCGTCAAGTCTTCCGGTACACGCACCAGGAAAGGTTCTTTACCTTGCATCCCAACCGGCATCGTGCCCTGGCCGCCCTGGGTCTGGCCGCCCCCGAGGAGACGGCTCAGCCTTGCTGAACGGCGTGTCGGCCGACGGGGTGGAAATGCCCTGCCGGCTCCTGTCCTGGTGCCTCTTTCGGTGACACGGTTTCGATTGTCAGCGCCAGGCCGGGTTCAGGGCGTCCGGTCGGTCCCGCCCGTCGCTCACTTTCACGGGACGCAATCGTTCGTCAGCCCCGAGCTCCACGGGACGTCCGCCCCGGTGGTGCAGCGGACGAACTCGAGATAATCGGCCCCGTCGACATGGTCATCGTGATCCCGGTCGAAGCACTCGCACTCGATGTCCGAGGGCATGGGTCCATCCGGGCCGGTGTAGCAGCCCTGGAAGCGGCCGAAGTCATCGGCGTCAACGTCTCCGTCGGCGTCGGCATCGGCCCACACAAAGGAGTCCCGCCCGCAGCAGATCGTGCTGCTGCACTGGGTGTTGGGTCCGGCGTGGATGTCGCCCGGCGCGACGCAATCCTCAGGGAGCTTCTCCTCGCAGGTGCCGCTGGTATGACAACAGGCGCCGACCCGGGTGTCACCCACGCCGCCGGACAAAACCAGATCATCAAAGTCCACCCAGCGGGACTGTTCGCCGCCGTTCCGGAGGCAGCTTCGGCCTTCCGGGCGACACCAGCAGGGGTAATTCGGGACGCAGCTCGGGCAGGGGTTATCCGGCGCCACGCAGGTTTCCCACGAAGCACTGGAGGCGAGTTCACAGCCCGGACCGATCCCGGCCCGGAGGCGGTCAAAGGCACCCTGGTAGACTCGCGGGATCCCGTTCATGACGCTCGTCACGATGAATTCCTTCCCCTGGCTGGGCGAGTACTCGCGCGACTTCATCTCGACGTCGAACGTGGTGGATTTGATCGTCAGCTTGATCCAGTTCAGCGACTTTCCGGAGGAGTTCGCGGGCTGCCCGCCATAGAGTACGAATCTTCCGGCCTGATTCACGTCAACAGGGAACGGCACCGGCGGCGTACCGTCGAGATTCGTCACGGTGCCGCTGCTGGCCCTGGGGTTGTTGGACTTGAGCTGCCACCACTGACGGCCGTCAAAAATGACCGGGTGGTAGAGCGATCCGCCGTGCGCGGTACCGCAATGGCAGGGATTGTTGTCGTAATTGGCCAGAATGCCGACCGCAATCGCCGTGTGCACAGGCGGCGTGGTGCTCGGACAGTTGCTCGGGAGCGGCACGGTCGGGTCGTCGCGCTGGCCGACGGCACAGAGGACCGGCCAGGGGCCCTGCTTGATGGTCGGCGAGCAGCACAGCGGCTGGCCATGCGACATGTCGGCCACCCACCCGTAGTCGGTGTTGGCCCGGCTCATGTGGCCGTCATCACCGTAACCCAGCTCAATGTACCCGTCGGAATACCAGATTCTGCCTTCGAGGTTGAGCGGGCCGCCCTTGCTGCTGACGAAGAATGAGAGCACGATGGGGTTGCTGTCGGTCGCCGCAATCGCCGAGTATTGCCCGCCGAATGCATTCCGGACAAATCGCTCGAGCGTGAGCGGGTGGGGAGAAGCCCAGTCCCTCAGTGTCGCCTGGCCAAGATACTGAGTTCCATTCCCGGGGCATCGCGCAGCGAAGGGAAAAGAGGAAATCACCTGCCAATCGGTCGGGTCGGCGTTGTCGTTGTCCGGGTCCATGCCCGGTTGTCCCGACGGATCGCTGATCAGATGAGAGGGATCGACGACCATCTCTTCGCCGCAGGGTGCACCGCTGACCTCGTTGGCCGATGTACGGAACCAGATGGACTGCAGCAGGGCGTTGTCGGGGCTGGCGGCCGAAACGCATGCCGGATCGGCCGGATCGCCGGCGCCCGCCGGGCGGCCTCCGCCTGCGCAATACGTGTCGAAGCTGTCACAGATGAGGGAATCAGCGGGGCAGTCGGCCAGAGCGGCCAGTCGCCCCGGACCAACGATCACAAGGGTCAACATCAGAGCGCGCCGGGTCATCTGCAGTGCCCTCCGAGGTGGTCAGAAAAGACATCGAGTGGCGGCACATCGCACTCAACTCCGCATGAATCCGGATTGTAATACCTGGCGCGCCAACATGTCAACACAAAAGCATAAAATACGTTGACAGAATCGGCGATCCTGTCTGGAGCCCCACCCCTGTAGGGGCCAGCTTCTTGCTCAAGCACAGATCCGTATAGGCGCAAAGCCCTCGAAGGCAGCAGGTTACTGCAGCTTCGCCCGCGGGGCCGCCGATGACACCCGTACTTGAGACGTAGCGGCCGACGGATCTGCACTCCGCTCTCCATGCCCCTGGAGTGCCCCCCGCCCTTCTCTGCCTCCCGCAGTCCGGGCTGGCGTGAAAGGTCTCTCATCCCGTCCCCGAATCCTGTGTGTCGGAAGCAGTGATGAGCATCGAAGACCTGTACAACGGAGCATCGAATCATGATCCGCAACACGAGGACACATCGGGCGATCAAGGCATTGTTCACCACGCTCACCATGCTGAGCGGCGGCAGCCTCTTCCAGTACGGCTGCGGCGGGGGCGCGGGGCTCTACGACCCCTACTGGGACATCCAGAGCAGCATCGGCTACCGCCAGGACGTGATGGACTGGTCCAACTACGCCTGGGGTTCGTACATGAGGGACGAGGATTATCTGGGTTACGACGCCTGGTATGACGCCGGCAGCCCGATCTCCAACGACGTCTGGTGATCCGGCAAAGGCCGGACGGGGGCGATGCGGTGCCTGTACCTGGAACGCTTCGACTGCGACGCCGGCGAAGTGGTCAAAGTCACGACCACGGGCAGCTCGCAACACCCGCATCGCCCGCAACAACGCAAGACCCAGTCCCAAGATGACCCCCAGGGGCAACGAGCGACTCGTCCCGCAGGTTCGCGCGTCCTGGGTAAGGATTGGAACCGCAAATGAACGCAGATGGACACGGATAAAAACGGTGTACCTCCGGTTGGAGGCTATCGTTTATCGGGAAAACCAGATCCTGCGCGTTTGCCGTGCGAAGGGACGAGTCGTGTTCCCAGTTTCAAATCTCCGATCTCAAATCGCTGCACCGCAAATGCACAACTTCCTGTTCTCGTGACAAACCTCTTTGATCGCTTTCTATCGCGAAAACACGAAAGGGCGAAATCGCCCTCTTTCGCTTTTCGTCCTTTCGCGCTTTCGTGATTCTCCGTTTCGGTTGCAGGCTCGGCCCGCGCGGCGGGCTCTGCGTCCCTCCATGAGCATTTTCTCGTTGGGTTGCGGCCAGCGCCCGCGACCGGTGGGGCTCGTCGCTCGCATCCGATTTGATTTGCGATCTGATCGCTCTGCCACCAGAATGGTGCCGTGCGACGGGCCGCGGTGCGCACGCGCAGACGGGCGCAAGAGTCGTTACCTCGACACGCCCAGGCGTGCCCGCGGGAATCTGCTTCTTGGCGCGTCGTGGGCCTTTTCGCGGCAGGCATCCTGCGCCCGGTCATGGAGTACCATGTGACCACCGTCACGGCCGACCCGACACCGTCCATCGACCACGGCGAGCTGCCTGCCTGGGACATCGCCGAGCTGCCCGCCGCTCCCCCCTTCAACCTGGGGAATCTCTTCAAAGTCATCGGCCCCGGTGCCGTGATGGCGGCCACCTCCATCGGCGGCGGCGAATGGCTGGTCGGACCGGCCAATGCCGTCAAGTTCGGCACGTCCATCTTCCTCATCGCCACCGTCGCCATCGTGCTGCAGGTCGTCTTCAACATCGAGGCCATCCGCTACACCGTCTACACCGGTGAGCCCATCTACGGCGGCATCATGCGGCTGCGCCCCGGCCCGAGGTTCTGGGCCGGCTTCTACAGCGGCATCGGGTTCCTGCAGCTCGGCTGGCCGGCGCTCGCGGGCGCCGCCGCTGCCGCCCTGCTCAGCGCGTTCCTGGGAACCGTTCCGGGACCCGGCGATCGCAACATCCAGATCGCCATCACTGTCGGCCTGATCCTCTTTGTCGTCTTCATCCTCTCCTTCGGCGGCACCATCGAGCGCATGCTTGAATACTTCGCCTGGACGATGCTCGCCCTCATCTTCAGTTTCCTCATCGTCGTCAACGTCGTGTACGTCCCCTTTTCGCACTGGGCCAGCACCTTCCTGGGCTTCTTTCAGTTGTCGGGAATCGAGTACCCGGTGGACTGGCGGCTCGTGGGTGCTCTCGCGGCCACCGCGGGCTCCGGCGGACTCGGCAATCTCACCGTCACCAACTGGGTCCGCGACAAGGGATTCGGCATGGGCGCCGCCGTCGGCGCCATTCCCAGCGCCTTCGGCGGCCGTCACCTGCAACTCTCACCCGTCGGGAAGGTCTTCGTCGTCAACGAGCAGAACCTGACGCGCTGGAAGGAATGGATGAAGTACGTCCACGCCGACCAGGTCTGGGTCTGGGGGCTGTTCTGTTTCCTGGGCATGTTTCTGAACGTGAACCTCGCGACCTTCATTATCCCGCGCGGCGTGGACATGCAGGCCCTGGGTGCGGGGGCGTACCAGGCGCTCTATCTCAAGCCTCACTGGGAGGGATTCTGGTTCCTCACCCTGTTCTGCGGATTCTGGCTCCTCCTCAAGACCCAGCTCGGCAACACCGACATCCTCGTGCGGACCGTGACCGACGCCCTCTGGATGTCCAGCCGCAACGTCCGGCAGTGGAGAGGCGGGCGGGTCCAGAACGTATACTACACCATTCTGGCCGTCTTCACCGGATGGGCGCTGGTGACGCTCTGGTCTGCCTCGCCCATGGAACTGTTCAAGGTGTTGGCGAACATCGCGGGGATCGTGCTCGCCGTCGCGGGCGTGCAGATCTTCCGCGTCAACCGCCGCTTCCTCCCCCCTGCCCTGCGCCCGCCCCTCTGGCGAGAAGTCCTCCTCCTCGCCTGTGCGGCCTTCTATGCGTTCTTCTCGTTCTTCGTGATCCGCGACTATATCGTAGCGTGGCTCAAATAGCGGGGATTCCGCGGCGCCCGTTTCCCTCCCGCACCGGCCCTGAACCGCCGAGGCGAGCCACGACGGCCGGCCGGCGGGGCGGGTGCGTCGTGACGCGTGCCGGCCGTGACGCATCCGGCACGGCACCCACCCGACAGACGGGCGAGACCGCGCACACGTCACCGTGGGCCGGTGTTGGCGCACGGGACCGCCCCCCGGGCGGAGCCGCCGGACATCGCGTGGATCAGTTCAATGCCTCGGCGGGGCCCGACCCCAGGAATCAATGGACTGAGACGGCGCTGTACATCGCCAGGTTGTAGAGAATCAGCACCGCAAGAACGAGTGTCTGCCACTTCCACGGTACATAGTCAGCGAGCCGAAACGACGGCATGATACACCTCCACCATTCGTCCCCCCAGTACACGCGGTAAGTTCAAGCATACGATGTGTTCGGGCGGAGTGGCGGCGGCCAATAAAAACCGGCGGGCAGCGGCGGAGGCCACGCTGAGGGCACAAGCAGACGCGGCGGGGCAGGTGGGCGGACACTCCGGGAGACTTGACAGGCGGCGATGGCGATGATCGCGACGCTGCCCCTGACGCCCGAAGAGAAGGCCGAAGCGGTCCGGCGGCTGCTGGCCGGCCAGGCGGGTGCGTCGTGATGCGGGCGGGCGTCGTGGCGATGGCGGACGCGGCCGGGGCCGAAGGGAGGTGAGCGGTGAGACGGCCCCAGGGGGTCTGCGTCGGCGCCATCAGACCACGAGCCCGCCAACGGGTATCGGGTAGACACGTTGGTTGCCTGGGCAGGGTCTGGCCGCCCGAATCACTGGAGACAGAGGTCGCTGTAAACCGCCACGCCGTAGAGAATCAACACCGCGAGAACGAGCGTCTGCACGCCCCACGATACACAGTCGGTGAGCCGAAACGACGGCATGATACACCTCCGTCCTCCGTCCCCCCAATACGCGCGGTAAGTTCAAGCATACGATGTGTTCGGGCGGAGTGGCGGGGAACCCATAAAAAGCCAGCGGGCGGCGGCGAGACTGCCCCAGCGGTCCGCGAGCGGGGCCGGGATTTGACCCCAATCCCCACCCCGGCCGCCGCGGGTCCCCACGGTCTACCCCGCCGCTCCCCCGCTCAGGCTTTTTTGGCCCCGGCCGAGAAATTCGCAGCGGGTCCCTCCGGTACCGGGTGGAACAGGTCACACAGGGAGGAATGCAACGATGGCGGGACGCCCGAAGATGATGCTCGGCCGGGTGGATGCCCTCACGGAGCGGGCGGGAGAGCTCTCCGAGGATGTTCGGGCGGCCTGTCCCGCCCAGTACCTCGACCGCAACCACCAAGGGGCGGAAAGTGCGTGGGCCGTGGCGGTGGCCGCAACGCTGCGCGCTCACATCGCCCTCTCGGAGCTTCAGTGCGCGCTGTTCTTGAAAGTGTTCGGCCACGAGAAGCCCGGCGGGCGCGACGACATCGACGCATTGAAGCAGCGGGCCGACGCGCTCACGCCAGCAGAGCCGTCGCCGGAGGTACCGGCGGGCGGTTCGGACGAGGCATGGTGGAAACTGACAGAGGCCGCAATCGGACGGTCTGCTTCACGCTGGGTCGTGATGGAGTGGGTGAACGATTGCCTGCTGATGGAGCCCGGAGAGGTTGAACCCGCCTCAGTTCCGAGCCAGGGTGCACCGGGGATGCTCCGGTGGGCGAAGGAGAACCGGAAGGAGTTTTACGCGAAGTATCTGGCCGGAGTGGAGGCAGAGGAGCAAAAACCCGGTGCGAGTCGGGGGCTGATGGCGGACGGCCGGGACGTGCGAGAGTTGGTTGCGGAGTTGAAAGGGATTATGGCGAGGCGAAGGGAAGCCCGAGAGGAGGCCGGCCCCCCCTGACGCAACGCGGAGCCCGACCCTGACGCTATGACCAGGGGGTGAGTTAGGCCGCAGGGGGGCAGAGGGGGCGGGAAAGGGGCAAAGCCTCGCGCGCGTGCGCGAGGGACGGTGATTTCACCCCCCGGATGGCTCGGACCGGTGTGGAATCCCGGCCTCGTCCATCTTACCCCAGCGGCCTGCAGGCTCTGGATTCAGCTTGCAGGGGATGGCAGTGGACGGTATAACGATCTGCAGCTCTTGAGTTCTCACTTCCTCAGAAAGGCAGGTCCAAGATGCATCGTCGCTTCCTCATCAGTGTTGTGGCTGCGGTTCTCGCGGGTCTGTGCGGACAAGGTTGCGGTACCCAGCCAGTGCCGTCACCGTCAAATGAGCCCGATCCCGCACAACAGGCCGATGAAACGGGTAGTATGGTCACGTCCAAATGGTTTACCGGCGTGGGCGCCCCCCCTGTATCAACCGGCGAAGATGGTGATCTCTACCTCGATACCGCTGCATCGGTCGTTTACGTGAAGATGGACGGCTCTTGGTCGAATGTGGCGAGTTTGAAGGGGCCGCAAGGCGAGCAGGGACCGCCAGGGCCACAGGGGCTGCCGGGCTCAGATGGCGCCGGTGGCACGGTGGGGCCGCAAGGTCCCATGGGTCCTGCAGGGCCTCCCGGCACAGTACAAGTTCAGTACTGGGTGCACGTCATCACACCCGCGGACGTCACTTTTATCCCTGCGTACCCTTACGGGTACTATCGGATAGACTATTTCAATCCCCTCTTCGGGGCGACAGACTGGATTGACATCTGGAACCGAAGTGCCGACGGGGCGTGGTACCGAATGGCTCCTTCGTGGGATAGTGCGCTCCAAATATGGTACCGGATCTGGTACACCTACAATGGCTCGATCATGTTTCGGAATATCAGCAGCATGATCGGCGAAACGATCATTGTCTTCCGTGCGCCGACGATACTGTCGGCACGGCGCACAGATGACTTCAACGCAGCCGAGTATTTCCGTGGACTCGCTGGGCGCTGAGCCGCGCGATAATCACAGGAGCCGCCCGCTTGGGGCGGCTCTTTTTCTTTGCGCTCCCGCACTAGCGCGCTAAAATGAGCCATCGGGACGGCGGAGCTGATTCGAAGCGGCTCCGTCACGCGGTCCGGGCGGCGGCCATCACGGCACCTACCGATGGCCCTGCCCTACCGGCCCGGAAGTAGGTGCAGGAATGTCACGCAAGCGGCAAAACCGGGAGCTGATCCAGGTTGGCATCGTTTCCGACCCTGAGGCCATCATCCCTCCCGATTGGCCCGCAGGAATCACCGATCCCCGTGGGCGGTTCCTCAGACTGCTCTCAACCTGTTCCCCCCAGCCCGAGCCTAGCGTCCACTTCCGCCTCATGCTGCCGGCTTCTCGTCGTTCTGGGCTCTCGACGAGCGGATGAGGTTTTCGGGAGGGACAGCTAGCCACCCGCACATTCATACTCGTCGCGGATCTCACGGATGCGTGCGAGGAGCTTGGTCTTGCAGATGTAGATGGCGTTGCGGGTCACGCTGAGCTCTCGTGCGACCTCGTCGGCGGGCCGTCCTTTCAGGATGTACTCTTCGAAGACCTGCACATACTCGGCGCTGAACTCCTTGTGGATCTGTTCCTTGCAGCGCGCGAGCAGGTAGGACTCCCATTCATCCTCCCAGAGCTGATCTTGAACATCCGGAGCCGCCACGGCATTGAGGAACTCCGTTTTGCCCTCGCCGCCGATCGAGTGGATCTCCCGGCCGCGTTGGCGAAACCAGTCGGCCACGCGCCGCGCCGCCAGCCCGCCGAGCCAGTGACGCAGGCGACCGCGCTCCCGGTCGTACTGGCCGGCGACATACGCCGCGACGAAATCTCCCAAAGTGATCTGGGCGAGGTCTTCAGCATCGGCGTGCTGGAGACCGCGACGTAACGCATAGGCGGTAACCAACGGCCGGTAACGCCCGTCAAAGATCTGCCAGGCCTCCGCGTTTCTCAAGTCGCGAAGGGCGTCGAGGAATGACGTCGTGGTTCGCGAGGAGTCAGACATGGTCGCCAGCCCCAGCCGACGTTGAAACTCTACTCGATCCGCCCCCGTCCTGCCAGCCCGCACACGGACCCGCCGAACGTCCACCGAAGTTCTTCCCGGAATTCCTGGAAAGATCGCGCCGGCCCCGGCGACATGTTTCTTATCGGAGGAGTCGGATTCATGAGATCTGCCCGCTCCGCCCTGAAAAAAGGAGACCCTCATGACATGGCTGCAGTATCTATATGCGCTGGTCAACCCCGACTCGTTACCGGATGCAGTCAGCCCTGAGATCGTGCAGGCGCTGTTCTATGGCAATATCGGCATTGTCTTCTTGACCAGCCTTCTGATGGCCGGACTTGCGGGATTCCTGGCGAAGCGAATCCTCGCGCGAGTCACTCAAAGGGGCAGAAAAGATGTCACGGGAATGGCAGGGGCTATGCCCGAATGCCATTAAGTTAGCACAGAAGTTCTGTAAGTCTTTTCACTCCATATACTTA
>CAZQEN010000198.1:0-14059 GCA_964591605.1 uncultured Planctomycetales bacterium | reverse complement strand
GCCGGGGTAATCGGCAGGTTACATGCCGCAGCAGGGGTCGGCGGGGGTGTTCTCGCCGCTGAAGCAGCGCTGGAAGATGCCGAAGTCGTCGGGATCGACATCCAGGTCGTGATCGAAATCGGCCTGGGCGCAGTTGCCGACGAAGGGCACGTTGGCGCCGGAGGCGCAGTCGCGGAAGGCTGCGGCATCCTCGATATCGACGTCGCCGTCGTCGTCGAAATCGGCGGGGGCCTCGGCCGTCGATTGTTGCAGGGTGATGGTCAAGGTGGCGCCGGTGTCGATGCTGGTCTGGCCGGCGCAGATGAACAGGTAGCCCTGACCCCCGTTGGCACCGCTGGAATAGAAGAACGGATCACGGGACACCGGCTCGGTGCTCAGACCCCCGCCGGCGCCTCCGATGGCCTCGACGATGGCCGCCGGCCCCAGCGTGACCTGCGATGCGTACAGCTCGATGTTGCCGCCGGCGCCGCCGCCGCCGGGGCCGCCGTGGGCGCCGACGTTGGCGAAGGCCCACCCTCCATGGCCGCCGTCGGCCAGGAGCTTGCCGGTGATGGTGAGCTGGCCGAGGCTCGAAATCTGCAGGCCGCCCGCTCCTCCTCCGCCATCGCCGCCGGGGATGTCCACTCCGAAGAAGAGGCGTCCGCCTCCTCCACCGCCTCCGGATCCGCCGCCGCCGGTCATGCCGGCCAGCAGGCTGGGGCGGGGAATCGCGGGACCGGGTTGTCCGGGATTGGCGCCGGTGCGCGAAGTGGCGATCAGGCCGGGCGTCGCCATGCCGGCTCCTCCGCCGGCATTGCCATGCCCGGCTGGCGGCGGTCCGCCCAGGCCAGGGGAGAGGCCGAAACCCGCGTATCCACCGGAATTGGGGCTGTGGAGCCCGCCCAGCCATCCGCCCGGGCCGGGTGTGCGGTTGAAGGCCTTGCCCGAGACGTTGATGGTTCCCTCGATGAGCACGTCACCGGTCGCGCAGAGAAACACCGGCGTGTTGAGCGTATTGTTCGCGAAGGCGATGGTCACATTGGCGGGGATGTGAATGGTCGTGTAGTTGAACACGCCGTCCGGAGCGACGTTCTGGAGATTGATGGTCTGGCTGCCGGTCGGATGAAAGGGCCCGTCGCTGCCATCAGAGACGACTCGTTCGCCGACCGCGGGAGAGGCCAGCAGGAGCATTGACGAAATCGCGGAAGGCCATGATGTGAAGGTTCGCATGCGTTTTTCCCCGCCTTGCCGGCAGCGGAGGGAGGTCCGCGCAGCCACCGCCGCCGGGCGACGCCCATGACGAGCGTTCTGCCGAACATACGGTCCGTGCCGCTCCCGGCCACGCGGCATCCCAAAAGACACTGTGCATGAAAAAACGCAAGCGCCGAAATGTATCCCCCACCCAAGAAATGGTATCCCAAACGGCGTGCCGGTGCAAGACCTGATTCAACCGGCGGCAAATCCGGCTTGACCGGCCAACTGGTCAGTGTAGAATGGAAGCAGCAACGGGGTTCCATCCTGCCTCTCGCCTGCCGCCGACTCCAGGCCCGCAGGAAAGTCCGCGCCGCACCGCACGGGGCGCCTTGGAGCGAAGCTGAATCATTCATTCCTTTTCTCGTGACGCTCGCGGCCCTGGGCGGCGCAGCGTCGAACACGAAGGTGCGGTGTCATGGGTCTTCGATGGAAGATACTGATCGGTTTTTCGCTGGCTCTGACGTTTGAGGCAGCGGCCGATGATGGGATCGTGGTCGATCACTCGGCCAATCGGATCTATGGGTGGTTCAGCGATACCGCAATTGGCCCGCCGCGTGCCCTGCAGTCCCAGCAGACGGCCGACAACATCGTGCTTGATGCAGCGGTGACCGTCCGACACGTCTCGTGGTGGGGTTATTACTATTTCGACGTGGTGCCCAGCATGGACAGCATGAGGATGCGGTTCTACGACTCACGGGCACTGGACGGCTTGCCCGGCAATTTACTCGTTGAACAGAACATCTTGAATCCTCCACGAGCAGCGACGGGGCTCAATCCGCAGGTTCCGGCCATCATTCCCGGTGGCATAGAGATTGTAACAGAGTATCAGTTCGCGGCAGTACTCCCGACGCCGGTGTTCCTTGACGCCCAAACGCCGTATTGGCTTGAGATCGTTCAATTCGGTGGCCTGGATTCGATCTTCGGCTGGAGGGGCGCGACGGCCGAAGACGAACGCACAGCGGTAGCCGGCCCTGGCCAGGCAGACCGGGAACGTCGATTCGGCTTCGATATGGCGTTCCAGCTCTCCACGATACCGGAACCCGGCACGCTGGCGTTCATCCTCCTCAGTCTTGGCCTTGCGGGAAAAACCACGAGACGCGACTGGTTCCAGAACTGAACAGAATCAGAGGTATTAAAAGGCGATTCGGGATTAGCGTCAGTTCAAATCTCGATGTCCGATCCCCATCGCCGCGCCCGGCTATCGAGCAGTCAGCGGCAACCGACCATCGGAAGCAAAGACACCGCGCACTTTCATTCCGCAATCCGCAATCCGAAATCCGCAATGTCGCAACCCCGCCGCCCATCGTCCGTCGTTCCTCCCCTCTCCCGTCAGGCTCCCTCCGCGTCAGCGGGCGTGTGGCTCATGTTTGCCGGGGTTGCACGGCGGGATGCCGGGCTGTCGCGGTGAAGCGGGCGGGCATATACTTGTAACCCGCTGCGAGGAAAGGACGTTCATGCCTGAGCTTCCGGTGTATCCTAAGGTCAGCCAGTTTCGATCGGCCCAGGCGCTGCGGGACCGGTGCGACCAGCTCGGTTGCTCGATCCCCTGCGATGACGAGATCCTCACCGCCGCGGCGGGCTCGCCCCTGGCGGCCCCGATCGAGGTCTTAGGCCGGCGGATCACCAACCGTTGGTGTGTCCATCCCATGGAAGGGTGGGACGGCACGCTGGAGGGGGCTCCGAGCGACTGGACACGCCGGCGGTGGCGGCATTTCGGCCTGTCCGGGGCGAAACTGATCTGGGGCGGCGAGGCCGTGGCCGTCCGCCACGACGGGCGGGCCAACGCCAACCAGCTCATGATCAGCGCGCAGACGGTCCGCGCGATCGCCGGGCTGCGCGACATCGCCGTCGCCGCCCACCGCGAGGCGTGCGGCAGCGCCGACGACCTGGTCATCGGCCTGCAACTCACGCACTCGGGGCGGTTCTGCAAGCCCAACGACAACACACGCCTCGAACCGCGGATTGCCTACCATCACCCGCTCCTGGACGCCAAATTCGGGATTCGTCCGGACGACGACTCGGTTCTGCTGAGCGATGACGATCTGTGGCGGCTGATGGACGATTTCGTGGCGGCCGCCCGGCTCGCGGCCAGCGCGGGCTTCGATTTCGTCGATCTCAAGTGCTGCCACGGGTATCTGGGGCACGAGCTGCTGAGCGGTTTCGTGCGGCCGGGGGTGTTCGGGGGGTCCTTCGAGAATCGCACGCGGTTCATCCGCGATCTTGTCGGCCGCGTGCGCGACGCCTGCCCCGGCCTGGGCATCGGCGTGCGGCTCAGCGCGTTCGACCTCGTTCCTTTCGAGGATGATCCGGCCACACGCATCGGCCGCAAGAAGGGCCTCGGCCGGCCGATGAATTACACGGACTGCCTTCCCTATCGATACGCGTTCGGCGTCGATCCAGGCGACCCGCTGCGCTACGACCTCACCGAGCCGATCGCGTTTCTGCGGATGCTCAGCTCGCTGGGCGTGCGCGTGGTCAACATCACGTGCGGGAGCCCTTACTACAACCCGCACATTCAGCGGCCGGCGTTCTATCCGCCCTCTGACGGCTACCAGCCGCCCGAGGACCCGCTCGTGGGCGTGGCCCGGCAGATCGGCGTGGTGCGGCAGCTCAAGGAGCGTTTCCCCGAGCTGGTCCTGGTCGGAACAGGCTATTCGTACCTTCAGGAGCTTCTGCCGCTGGCCGCCCAGGCCATCGTGCGCGAGGGCTGGGCGGACCTGGTGGGCATCGGCCGGATGGTCCTGAGCTATCCGCAGCTCCCGCTCGATGCGCTCACCACCGGCGTCCTCGACACCAGGCGCATCTGCCGCACGTTCAGCGACTGCACCACCGGCCCGCGCAAGGGCCTCATCAGCGGGTGCTTTCCCCTCGACGATGCCTATAAGAACTCGGAGCCGGGCCGTCAGCTCCGCGACTTGAAGCGGGTGGAGGGTTAGGCGGACTGCTGGATCTCCACGGTGGTCGGCTGGACCCGGCCGAGGCGGTTCTCCCGCAGCCGCATGATCAGCATCAGGATGCCGCCCAGAACGCCGAAGCCGGCCATGCCGTAGAGCCACGCACCCCAGCCGAAATGATCGATGAGCGTCCCGATCCCCACGCCCGCCAGGCCCGCGCCGATGTACTGCCACGAATCGATGACCCCCGCGGCAAAGCCGGCCATCTTGCGCCCGCCGATGTCCATGGCCGCCGCCGTGCCCAGAATCGAGTGCGTTGCGTTGCACGTGAACGCGATCAGGATGAGCGCCGTGCAGACCGCCCACAGCGACGTGGCCTGCGCCCCGATGAGGATGATGCACGTCTCGATGAAGTACAGGAACGCCGCGACCGGCGCCCGCCGTCCCTTGAACCACAGGTCGGAGACGTAGCCCGAGGCGATCGACCCCAGCGTCGCCACCAGCGGGATCATCCAGGCGACGATCTGAAAGCTGTGCGACTCGAGGGAGATGTGGCGGGCCTCGCGGAAGTACTTGGGAAACCAGTCATCGACGCCGTAGCGCACGACGCCGGTGCAGAAGTAAGCCCACGCCGTGAGCCACACGAACTCATTGCGCACGATGGTCGAGAAGACGACCCGCAGCGGCAGGGGGGTATCGTCGGTTCCGTCCGCGGGCTCGCGGGGTACCGCGTCGGGATAGCCCGCTTCGTCAGGAGTGTTGGTGGTCAGGAGAAGCATCAGGGTGGTGACGAGGACGATGATGCACGCGGGCACGAAGAAGACGTATTGCCAGCTCCCCTTCGGAATACGGTGCCCCCAGAAGACAAAACCGGCCAGCAGGGCCGGTGAGAGCGTGTTGTTGATGAAGCGGCCGAGGTTGATCATGAGCCCGAAAATGCCCGCGAACCGCCCGCGCTCGGATCGGGCGAACCACGCCGCGTTCATCTTCACCATGCCGGGCGCGCCGAACGCCTGAATGTAGCCGTCGATCGAACGGATCATGACGAAGCCCAGGAGCATCGTGGTGGCGCGGCCGAACGACTGAAAGTAGAAGCCCAGGCCAAACAGCACGTTCAGCACCGCCGTGCCGTACCCGCCGATGGCCATCGAGAGCCGCCCGCCCAGCCGGTCGGCCAAGAGGCCGTTCCAGAACTGGCCGATCGCATACGCCCAGTTGCGCCCTGTCTGGATCAGGCCGTAGTCGCGGTTCGAGAACTCGAACGTCCGGCAGAGGTCCGTGCTCGCGAACGACAGGTTGTATCGGTTGACGTAGTAGCCCGCGTAGGTGAGCCCGACAAAGAACCAGTTCCGCCCCCGGCGGGGACGAAAGCCGCGCGGATGTCCGGGCTGGGCGGATGCGTAGTGTGGCGTGACTGGATCGGCCAAAACCAGCTCCTCGTCGAGAGGCGATACGCCCAGCGTCGTGATGCCATGGCGGTCAGGGCCGGGCAGCGCGAAGGGGACACGATAACCGACGGGTCCGCGGCTGACCATAGGCGGACCGGCGCGGTCTTGGCTTGACTGGCCTCGAAGTCTACCATCTTCGTCGTGGCTCGACGTTCGCAGATCATGTGCATCCGGTTGTATCCGCTGAGCATTCCGCTGCGGCGGCCGTTCCGGCATGCGGCGCACGAACGCTCCGCGGCCGACCCGCTGGTCGTGGAGGTCGAGCTGGCCGACCGCACGCTGGGATACGGGGAGACCCTGCCGCGATCGTACGTGTCGGGAGAGAGCGTCCACAGTGCGATCGAAGCCATCCGCGATCCGATGCTTGCCGAGCTGACGACCCTTCACCCCGAGAGCTTCGCGGAGGCGCTCGAACGCATCGATGCCCTGCCCACGCACGACGATCTGGGGCAGATCATTCTGGCCGCCCGCTGCGGCGTGGAACTCGCCCTGCTCGACGCCTACAGCCGGCACTTCGGCCGGCCGATTGCGGAGGCCATGGGCTGGCTGGGCATCCCCGGCTTCGGCGCGCCGGGCAGCATCGGGTGCGTCACCTACAGCGGTGTCGTTTCCGGAGACAAGCCCGCACGTCTGCCGTGGTCGGTGCGCAAGATGCGGCTGTTCGGGCTGCGCGACTTCAAGCTGAAGGTGGGATACGCCGACGACGTCGAACGCGTGCTCGCCGTCGCGCGGACGCTGAGACGCCCGCTCGACAGGCAGGCAGCGACGCTGCGGCTGGATGCCAACGGCGCCTGGCAACTGCCGGAGGCCGTGGACCGGCTCGCACGGTTCAGCGAGGTCCCGCTGGCCGTGGTCGAGCAGCCGTTTGAACGCGGGAGGGAGACCGAACTGGTCACGCTCAAGCGCCAGGTCAACGTGCCGATCATGCACGACGAGTCGGTGGTGACGCCGGCGGATGCGGAGCGGCTGCTCTCGCTCAAGGTCGCCGACGCGTTCAACATCCGCATCAGCAAGAACGGCGGTTTCCTGGCGGCCGTCCGACTGGCCCATTTCTGCCGCAAGAACGGCATCGCATATCAGCTCGGCTGCATGGTGGGGGAGACGAGCATTCTGTCGGCAGCGGGGCGGCGGTTCCTCGAGAACGTGCCTGACGTGCGCTTCGCCGAGGGCAGCTACGGGCGATTCCTGCTCTCGGGAGATGTGGTGGATCGGCCGGTGCGTTTCGGATGGGGCGGACGCCCCCGGCCGCTGCCCGGACTCGGGTGGGGCGTGACCGTGCGGCCCGAGCGGCTCCGCGAATACGCGGCCAGCGGCGTGATCGAGCTGCGCCTGTGATCATTGCGAATTGTGGATTGCGGATTGCGGAATGAAAGTCAGCATTGCTGTGGCCAATCCGCAGATGGTCATCCACAGTCCGCCATGTCACAGCAAGTACCGCGGCGGCTCGGTGCTGTTTCTGTCGGTGATGATCTGCCAGTCCGGGTGCCCGCGGATCCAGGTGACCGGGCAATCGTCCCCGTTCTGTCCGAGCACGGCGAGGCGCAGCACGGTCTTGGCCCAGTCCAGCCCGGACACGTCGCAGCAGCAGTAGAGCCGGACCCGCCGGGCCGACAGGCACTCGCGCAGGCCGAGCGTGAACGCGTGACGCGGGAAGTTCTCGAGATCACCTCCCACCTCCGAACGGATGGAATGCAGGGCGACGGTAAAGTCGTTGAGGGTCACGAGGCGGCAGGTGGAGTCCCTGACGCCGGGCTCGGGCTCGTTGAAGCCGACGTGGCCGTCGATCCCGACGCCTCCGAAGCAGACGTCGGCGCCGCCCGCCTTCTTGATCTGGGCGGGCAGCTCTTCGATGTTGTACTGGTCGGGGAAGACGACGTTTTCTTCGGCCGGCCGCAGCTCCGACTCGATCTGCTCCCATACCCAGGCGGTGCTTCCACGGGCGCTCAGCGGGTGATACGTGGGCAGCACGCTCCCGGCCGCATCGGCGTAATCACCCATGAAGAAAAAACGAACGCGTTTGAGGCTGATCCGCTTGCGGTTCACCAGTTCACAGAAGGCCCTGTACGGGGCGGCGGGCCCCGTCGGCACGATCAGCACGGCGTCCGGCTTTGCGCGGACGGCCTCCACGATGCTCCGCGCCAGGTGTTTGTGCAGCGCGTCCGCATCGGGCAGCACCACGAGCCGCTGCGGCTCGGCCGCCGTCAGTTCCTCCGCGCTGAGCTGATTCAGCCGCCAGATTTCATCACGCCGGCTCACGGAGCGCTCCTTGTTACCTCTTCCTCGTGATCTTCATTCGAGTGAACCGGTCTTTATCGAGCGGGGGAGGGTGCTCGTCTGAGAAGAAGATGTACACCTCTTCATCAGACGGCGAGACGCATGTCACCTCTTGCCATTCGTGCTTCATGCGATACATGATGGAGCCTTCTCTGTGACGTTCATCGATTCGGGCCTCGTGGCGAAGGAGCCGCATCATCTGCCTCATGGTTCCATCAGGCGCCGGCACGCTTGGATACCATTGCGCCCCATAACACGGCATCTCGCACCAGTCAAAAAGGTGGTACTCCTTGGGATTGCCGTGCGCAACGAAAACACACGCAGCGGTCTTCTCGCCAGACAATCGCGATCGGAAGAGATGCCGGATGAGGCGCCACAGTTCACGGCGGCTGAGGGTCCCATCTGAGCGGAACTCATTGGGGGCATCAAGATTCTCACTTCGGTCAAGATTCCACCTGGAGCGGATGAGACCAGTGAAAAACGACACGCTTGTCTCCAGTCTTTCTATGATCCTGGCGTCGCTCTCAAAAGCACGTTGATCTGCTCCAACCATTCCCCGGGCGGCATCGCATACGGGCGGAACTTCTCGACCACGCCCTGTTCTTCGCTGTAGGCCAGCGCCCGGTTCATGCCCAGCTTGTTGGCCAGCGGGGAATCGATCAGCGTGCTCGAATCGTTCGCACTCATCTGGAAGAGAATGCGGTTATCGAACTCCCGGACGCTCGCCCGGTCCACCGTCCGCTCGAGGGAGGCGACGGTGTCGATCGAGGCGATGACGTGCATGCCCAGCGGCGGGCCGTCGCGCAGCAGTGTGGCGAACTGCCGGTCGGGCTGGGGCGCCGCGTCCGAGTCGCCTGAGAAACTGAAGCCATCGTCCTGTCGGCGCAGCGCGCGGTAGCGCTGCAGGCTGTGAATCAGGAGGAACACCCCGGGCGGCCGGGTCTCACCGCTGTCCTGCCGCCGCTGGAGCTCGGCCACGAGTTCATTCATCGCCTGCGGAACCGCGCGGTACTCGACGAGAGTCATCTGCACCGGGAGAACGCTGCGAAGCCGCTCGAACGTGCCGACCAGCGCCGAATCGGCCGGAGTGCCGTCCAGCACGTGGAAGGCCAGCCCCTGACGGGGGAACTGCACGGCCAGGGAGGCGATCGCGCTGCACAGCAGCGCGAGGGCGGGCTCCTCCTGCTGCCCGACGATCAGCACGTTGGCGCCGCTCTGGCGGCGCAGCACCACCTGCGTCGGCTCCTTGATGGCCACCGGGTCTCCGAGCCAGATGCGCGGCGCGTCGGGAATGACGGCCGATGCGCCGGGAGCGGACTCGATGGCCCGCTGGAGCGCCAGGTTCTGCCGGATATCCGCCGGAACGTTGCCCTCGAACACGATCGCGAGGGGAGGCCCGCCCTCGCGAAGGCCGGTTTCGACCTTCGACTTTCGATTTTCGACTTTCACCCGCTCCAGTTGACGCTCGCGTTCCTCATCGGGCAGCCACGCCACCTGGAACGGGCTGTTGGCCTCGACCAGGCCGCCCGCGTCGTTGTAAATGGCCTCGCCGGGCCGCGAGAGCAGCCGGGCGGCCACGTTGTTGTCGCCCAGGATCATCTGCGAGTCGGCCTCGCTGGTCTGCAGGGCGATGCGCACTGCCATCTGGCCGAGGGTGCTGCGGGCCAGGCCCGACGTGCCGCCGATCGTCTGCGAGCCGAGCAGCACGTGAATCCCGAACGCGCGGCCCTGCCGCACGAGCCGGTCCAGCAGCAGCCCGGCATCCTGCGCGATGCGGTCGTCTTCGCTGAAGAACTCCTGAAACTCGTCGATGATCAGCAGCGTGCGCGGCATGGCCTCGGTGCCGGGCAAGTGCCGGTACGCGGCGAGCTCCTGCACGCCGGCGTCACGGAACAGGGCACCGCGGCGGGCGAGCTCGGCGTCCACACGCTGCAGCACGCTCAGGCCGAACTCGCGGTCGCTCTCGACGGCGATCGCCCGGGCGTGCGGCAGGCCGTACGTCACGTACGCCTTGAATTCGACGCCCTTCTTGAAGTCCACCAGATAGAACTCCACCTCGTCGGGCGAGTACCAGAGGGCCAGATTCGTGATCAGCACGTGGAGCAGCGTCGACTTTCCAGAGCCGGTTTTGCCGGCGATCAGGGCGTGCTGGGCAACGCCCCGGCCCAGGCGCAGCGTCTGCAGACGCGTCGCCCCCATGCGGCCGATGGCGACGGTCAACTCGCTGGCCGTGCTGCCGCTCCAGATCTGGCCATCGGGCGGGGCGATCGTGCGGAAGGCGACCTCGACCCGCTTGGCCTCGCGGGCCGCCGTGCCGATCCGCTGCAGGATCTGCGTGAGAAACTCCTCGCTGGGCGGCGGATCGAGCACCAGCGGAAACCTGCGGAACACCTCGTCTTTCCACTCATAGACGCCGCTTGATTCGGCCGGCGCGGCGACGACCGGCGGCGGGGCGTGCCCATCGTTCGATCGGCCGCGCGGGCCGGCGGGAGCGGCCTTCCGCTCGACCAGGTTCACGCTGTGCAGCATGAGGTTGTCGAGCATCGCCTTGTTCGTGATGGCCTGCCGCGTATCGCGCAGGATCAGCGTGTACACCCCGCAGCGCGCGCCCGTCGTGGCGATGCTGCTGAGCCGCTGGAGCGACTCGTCCGTGAACGACGCGGGCAGGTCGGCGATGACCAGGAACCGGTAGGGCTCCGCCAGTTCTCCGGCCTGCGCGTTGTAGTCGTCGATCGTCTCGAACTCGTTGCGCAGGTACTTCTGGATGACAGTCTCCATGTGCTCGGTCAGGTCGGCGAGCCGGCGTTCGATGTGTTCGGCTTCGGTCCAGATCCGGCTGCCCACCAGCGCTTCGTCGTAGTCGGCCAGGTGCATGAAGCCGGCGAAGTTCTGGCCGAGTCCGATCGGATCAATGATGGTGAACCGCACGCGGCCGGGGGGCACGCAGGTCAGGAGCCGCAGCATCACGGTCTGCAGCGTCTGCAGGGCGGCGGTGCGGCCCGGGCCGTCGGTGTGCAGCATGAGCGAGGCGTGCCGCGGAAACGCCAGCAGGGCGGGCATGGAAAACGTCCGCGGCATCTGGAGCCGGCGCGGATACTCCTTCGTGATCTCGGTGAGATCGACGTGCAGTGAGCCGAAGCGCACGGCATGCGGGAACTGCTGAGGCGGCTTCCAGTCGCGCCACTGCTCGGGTTGCCAGCCGGTCAGCGTCGGGCCTTCGGAGCCGGCCGTCCGGGCGATGGACTGATCCAGGGCCTTCAGCCCGTCGCGCCACTGCTGTTCGAGGTGCTGCAGATCGGCGGCGTGCTGCTCTTCGAGCCTGGCCAGATGGGCGTCGAGCTTCTCGCGAAGGCTCTGGCGCTCGGCGGCGCTGGTGGTCTCGAACTCCTCGAGGGCGCGGGCCCGCCAGGCATCGGCTTCGGCCTGCGCCCGCTGTTTCTTCTCATCCAGTTTGGGCAGACGCGTATCGCGCTCCTGGTCCACCGCGGCGATCGCCGCCTTGAGCTCGGCGGTGGTTTTTTCCAGCAACGGCTGATACTGCTCGCGGGCCGTCTTGATCTCCTGCTCGCGCTTCTGCTGGGCCTTGGTCAGATTGTATTCGCGGGTGTTGTCGAAATGCTGCCGCTCCGCCTGGGCGGCCGCGGCGGCCCGGTCGATGGACCCCCGCGCGGAGATGGCCAGCTCGGCAACCTGGGCACGGGCCTTGCGGCCCAGGAGGATGCCGACGACGATGCACGCCGCCGCCGTAGCGCCGACGGAGATCCCCAGTGCCTGCCACTGGGGTTCGCGGGTCTGGCAGGCCGCCTGCGTCACCCCTCCGGCGACCGCACACAGCAGCAGTCCGAGCAAAAACGGCGTGACGCCCACCAGCAGCCGCGGCAGGCGGAGCGAAGCGAGCCGATCCAGCGTTTCCTCCGCCGACTGCCGGGCCGATCGGAACGTCTCGCTCGCCTGCTCCGGGGGGATCTCCTCTCCGCCCGGCTCGCCCTCCGGGAGCGCGTAACCCAGCGAGTAGAGCAGGTGCTGGGCCTGATTTTCGAGCGAAGCGGCCTCGGCCGCGTGGGCCGCGTTATCCTCCAGCGCCTTGCGATACGCCTCCTGGATGTGGATCTGAGCGGCTTCGAGGACGCTGTCGGCCAGCCACGTCGCCTGCGTGAACTTCTGTTTCAACTGCCGCTCGATGGTCCCTTTTTCCTGGGTCAGACGGGACTTCGCGGATCGCTCAGACTCACGCACCGCGCCGACCGCGGACTGGAACTGCTCGTGGAGCTGCCGCACGGCGTCGGCGTATTGCTGTTCGATCTGGCCGCGGGCCGCGGCCTGACGTTCTTCGAGTTCGTGGCTGACCCGCTCGAACTCCTGGCGGCTGCCGCTCACCGACGCTTCATAGCGCTCCTCGATGTGTCGCTCGCGGTGTGCGCAGTCTGCCGCGAGCTTCACCAGGTCGCGCAGGGCCGAGCGTTGAATGTCGGAAGGGTTGATCGCTTCGCCGGGTCCGGTCACTTCCGCCGGCTGGCCGAGGTTGTCGGTGATGCTGGATGCCATCGAGTTCTCAAAGCCACGCTCAATCCTGGAACCGCCCGCCGATTCGCCACGGGTCGGTGACGCTGGACGCAGCCGTCGGGCGGCCGCATGTGCTGCAGCCGTCTCGGCTGCACGTGCAGGCGGGACGCCTGCACCACAATGGCCGGTCCCCCGTCATGCGGCACACACCCGTCCGCCGCCGCCGTCGCCGCTGAGCACCCGCACAGCGGCCGTCTCGCAGGTCCGCTTCGCCGGACCGCGCGGTCAGAAGATCTCTCGATCCTCGCACTCGCGGCGCACCTGGTCGAGCAGCGCACTCATCCGCGCCATCGTTTCGGTCGCGAGCCGGGTGTCCTGCTGAAGCGTGACGATGTATCGATCCTCGAACCCCGTCATTTTGATGTCGCTCCAGCTCTCTTTGGTCTGGTTCCACTCCCCGGTCAGTTGCCGGATCGCCTTCTCGAGCCGTCCGCTTGCGTCCTGCATGCCCATGCGTCACTGCTCCTGCGGCGAGCCGGCCGGGGGGCCGCCCGGGGGCTGCGCCGATGGCTCCGGAGCGTCGTGCGGCGCCCCGGCCGGCGGATCGGCCCGCGTCTGGGCGTTTATTGGAAGCTCAGAGTCCTGCGCATGCAACTGGGCGGCGCGGGCGGGCTCGACCTGCTCGGGCCTTCTCATCGAAGCGGCCGGCGGCTCCGACCCCGCCAGGGTCACCGCACTGCGCACTTCCTCCGGTGCCGTGTACTGTCCGAGCGAATCGACCAGTGCATCGAGATGGGCGACCGCGTCGGGGATGTCGACCTGCACGAGGTTCACAAACCGCTGGATGGTGCCGCGATAAACGAGGGCCTCGTGCTGGAACACCTTGGTATACCGTTTGACCTTCTCGAGCTTCTCCAGGGCATTCTGCAGCCGGCCCTGGGCGAGCGACACGGCCTTCTGCTCCTCGACGGCCGAGGGCTTCGTGCCGTCCCGGCGGGTGACGCTCGTCTTGGCCCGCAGGGATTCCTTCGCCAGGCTCAGGGCCTGGGTCCGCTTCTTGATCTGCCCCTGCCAGTAGGTGCGGGCATCGTGTTCGAGCCAGTTGAGGGTGCGCTGCAGGTCTGAGTCCGCCTCGCCGAGCGCCTGGTTGGCCGATTCCACGAATTTCCAGAGTGCACTGCGAAAGTGCTTGAGAGCATCGACGGAATCGACGTGAGCGAAACTCATGGGAACTCAGCGGGATGATCCGAGGGCCGCCGACGGCCGGGACGCCGTCACTCAAACCCCCATCAGCGTTGTTTCAGGTAGCCCTCGATCGCGGTGGCCTTCTTGCCCAGGAGCGTCACGTGCTCGTGCGAAGCCTCCAGGAATGAGCCCAGCACTTTCATGGTCGACTCGAACGCCTCGGTGAACTTCCGCTGCTCCTGGTCGCGCCAGTGGCTCTCCAGGTTTCGCAGGCGGCCGTGCAGCCCCGCCATCAGGCCCTGCAGCTCGTTGTTGAACCGGTTCAGATCCTGAGCGAACCGCCGCAGCTCGGCGGGATCTACGTGGGCTTTCGCCATGGCCGTCTCCGCGTAATCGCAGCACTTCTATTGTAACACGCCCGGGCCGAAAAGGGGCGGGACGGGTTCAGACGGGGTGCATGTCGGGCCCGTGACAGTTTGGGCGGGGTGGCACGGGCAGCTTCGACTTCGCGGAGCGAAGCCG
>CAZQEN010000197.1:0-14067 GCA_964591605.1 uncultured Planctomycetales bacterium | reverse complement strand
CTTTCCAGGGACTCAAAGTCCCTGGCAACCATCGTGCGCCCTGCCGGGCGAGGATTGGAGTTCCTCTTCACCCAAGTCCCGCGAGAGGTCTGTGTTGGGCCTGGTTTCCAGGGACTAGAAGTCCCTGGTAGCCATCGTGCGCCCTGCCGGGCGAGGATCGGAGCTCCTCTTCACCCATATCCCGGAAGAATTGCCAGACCCGAGCCGAGCGGGTGTGGCGGCGGGGCTGGCGTTGGGGGCGGGGGTGGGGTAGAGTCTGGGCACCACCCACCCGAATGGTCCCTGGATTCCCTGTGCGGATTCCCTGCCCGGATGTTTCACCATGCTGACGACCACGCGCGGATTCTGCGGCTCCTGTCTTCAGGTGGTTCCGGCCCGGCATCGCATATGCGAAGGGCGGGTCTACCTGGATAAGATCTGTCCGCGGTGCGGGACCGGGAGTTCGCTGGTCAGCTCGGACGCCGCGGCCTGGCAGCGCAAGCGCGACCAGTGGGGCTACCGCGCCGACCGCACGGCCGCGTGCCGCATGGAGTGCCACGCATGCGGGGTGCCGCACGAGCCGACGATCGTGTTTCTGGACGTGACCAACCGCTGCAACATGAACTGCCCGATCTGCATCGCGAACATCGCGGGGATGGGATTCGAGTTTCATCCGCCGCTCGCGTACTTCGAGAAGGTGTTCGACACGCTGGCGAAGATGGAGCCGGCGCCGATGGTGGAGCTGTTCGGCGGTGAGCCGACGGTGCGCGACGATCTTCAGGAGATCATCGCGGCGGCCCGCGAGCGCGGGGTCAAGACGCGGGTCGTGACCAACGGGCTGCGCCTGGCCGACGAAGACTACTGCCGGCGGATGTGCGAGCAGGGGGTGCGCTTCCGGATCGGGATCGACGGATGCGACGCGGAGGTTTACCGCCGTCTGCGCCGCAATCCCGGCGTTCACGAAAAGAAACTGAGGGCCCTCGAGAACCTGCGCCGCTACAGCCGCCGCAAGCATGCGATCCTCTGCTGCGCGGCCCGCCGGATCAACGAAGACCAGATCGGCGGGCTGATCCGCTGCTGCCACGAGTATCAGAACGTGATCGATTCGCTGGGCCTGCTGCCACTGACCGAGATGTGGGAGCCGGGCACCTTCGAGACCGACGTGGCCACGACGCGCGAGGATGCGGAGCACATGGTGGAGCGCGGCGTCCCCGGGGGAGCGGTGGAGTTCATCCCTGCGGGGATCATGCACAGTCTGCGGCAGGTGCGGTCGTTCCTGAAACCGCGCAGCAGCAGCGATTCGCTGATGTTCGGCGGAGTCCACCCCGACTGCGAGACGATGACGCTGCTCACGTCGAACGGACGCGAGTACGTGAGCATCAATCATTACCTCAAAATCCCGCTGAGCGAGCTGACCGGCGAGCTGCGCGACCGGTGTGAGGCGCTCGAGCCGGCGCTGTCGCGGCTGGACCCGTCGCGGCGGCTCGATCGGTGGCGGGCCAGGGCGAAGATCGCGGCGACATTCATCCCGCTCGGGCTGCGGGCGGTTCGCCTCGACCGGGTGCCGCGCGGACGGGCGCTGGAGGTAGCGATGCGATTCGTTTTCGGCCTCCTGCGCGGACGGCGGGCCGCGGACCTGGCCCGCGAGCATCTGAATCTGTCGCGCATCCTGCGGGTGGCCATCCTGCCGTTCGAGGAGGTCCATTCGATCGACGCGACGCGCCTGATGAAATGCAAGGCCGCCTTCGCCTACGAGGACGTGGAGGACGGGCAGATCAAGACCATCCCCGCCTGCGTGTGGGCCGGGGTGTATCGCAACAGGATTCTGACGTCGATCAGCCGCAAGTACGGAATCGCCGACAGGCAGCGGGAGCCGCGCCTCCCGACGGCCGTGGCGGCCTGCACCTGACGGCAGATTCAGCCGGCACCGCCCGGCCCTGTGATGTCTACTGCTTCAACAAGGTACAGCACCAGGAGATTCATTCATGACGAAACATGATCGGGGAGCGTGCGGCCTGCTGATGGCCCTGCTGATCGCGGCCGGGTGTCGAAGTGTTCCGGATCCGGCGTCACCTCAGGCGAACTGCGGGACGGATGATCCGCGGATCGGCATGACCGCCCCGCTCACCACGCGGCTCCACGGCGTTCAGGGAACGGCCCGGATCGTCGACAACTGCACGATTGTGATCGAAAACTTCTCCTACGACGGGATCGGCATTGACGTTCGCGTGGTGGGCGTCCGGAACGGCGACATCGCGGGCGGCATCCCGCTGACCGGAGATATCCGGCGGCCGCAGGGCTACTCGAACGAGACGCTCACCGTGCCGCTGCCCCAGGGCGTGACGCTGGACGACGTGCCCGAGATCGCGATCGTGTGCGTCACGTTTAACGTCAACTTCGGCGAGGGACAGTTCCGGTGACGGCTCCGGCTATCCGCCGAGGACTGACCCGGGAGGGAGAGTGACCCCTGATCGCGGGCAAGGCCCCTCACTGACGTTCGGGGTTCTGGTGGGGCGGGTTGAGGAAGGGAAGCACCCGCGGCGCGGAGAGGCGGTCAATTCGCCGTGCTCATCGCGCCCAGGGTTTCGAGCAGGAGCAGGAGGCCGTCCTGGGTGCCGAAGGCGAAGATGGTGGGGTCAAGCGGCGAATTGAGGAACTGCTGATCGAAGAGGAACGTCTCGGCCCCGCCGGTGGTGTCCATCAGGTCGTTGACATCGTCGACGTGATTGAGGCCCAGGAGGTGCCCCATCTCGTGGGCGGCGACGTTGCCGATGGCCGTCCCCAGTTCGTCGGCGCTGAGCACACGGCCGAAGCGGTTGGGGGTGAACATCTCCGTGAAGATGATCGCACTGTCGCAGGGGTCCGAGTTGAGTGCGTCCACCTGTTGCGAGGTGCCGTAGGCGTTGGGGTTGCGTCCGCCGAAGTAGATGGATGAGAAGGCGCAAGCGCCTCCCGGCAGCACGTCGCCGGGACTGCGCAGGATCAGGGCGGCGATCCCGTCGTAACGGTCTTTGACGACATCGACGATCTTCTGCTCGACGGCGGCGGTCAGGCCGGCATAGGTGGGCCAGATGTCGGCGGTGTCGAACGCTCCCACAATGTAAGGCGATCGCGGGTCATCCGGAATCTCGATGGTCCCTCCGCCGAAATTGAGGACGAAGGTCTGGGGTTCGAGAACGGGCGGGCTGCCGCCCCGGGCGATCGAGATCTCGATGTCATAGGTGCCGGTGGCGGTGTCGCTGCTGCCGAGCGGGGCGGCGGAGATCGCCAGATAGTACAGCAGGCTGTCCCGCCGAATGATCTGGTTGATGAACGGGTCGAGCTGGGAGAGGTCCAGATTGCGGTCGTCATTCTCGAAGGCCAGCCGGCCGGATTCGTCGAAGACCGCAATGGACGAGTCCAGATTGCCGCCGTGGCCGACGTCGACCACGAGGCGGTCGCCGATGTTCATCGGGCCCAGGATGTACACGTCGACATCATCGCTCGAGGAGATGCTCCCGCCGAGGCTGGCGTGGCCCGCATCGTCGAGAACGACGTTCAGCGCCTGCCGGAAGGTGTCGTTGGGCTCGCCCTGGATCCGCAGGTTCGGGAAGTTGTTCGGGTCGAGGCCGGTGTTGCCGTCGGGGACCGAGCCGGTGGATGGAGGAAGGCAGCCCGCGCCCATTAAGCCGAAGCTGAGTGCCATCAACAGAAGGAGTGCGTATTTGTGCATCGACGATGATAGTTCAACTGTGCCGGAGAGAGAAGTCCCGCGGACGACGGGGACACTTCGGGTCTCCGGATGAAGCGCCCGCCGCGACGTTCCCGGGCGTGCCAGTCTGTTTGGGATGACTTTACTATTCAGTCAGGTGTCGAATCAAGCGAGGCAAAGGTGTGATGGGGAGCCGGGGGCTCGCTTGGTGACCCCCGGCTCGGGATCCATCACACGATGCGAAGGAGGAGGAAGGCTGGGATGCAGAAGACGTTATCGGAGGAGCACTTGATCCTGCCGTGGGTCGGCTGTTTTCATTCCGGCCGCTGCCGCCGGGTTTGGGTCACGCCAGTTCGGGTCGGAACCTGAGATTCAGGCCGATCCCGCCAAGGGGCTAGCATATGCGATGCCACGTCCTGGGAGACCGGTCTAGACCCCGGCCGGCGTCACGCAGAAACGCACGTCCACCCGGAAGAATGCCGATTCAGGGCGGCTGGCCCGCATGCCGCCAGCCTGCGAGGGGGCAAGCCGGTGGTGGGAGCATCGCCGGCGTGACGCCCGAACCTCCGTGAGGGAGCGTGCCGGGCTGCACAGTGCTGCGGCGGGGGGATCCTCGCTGCTCAAAAGACAGGCAGCGGCGTTGTGCAGACGGGAGGGCCAACCGCGGATTGGGGGCCAATCGGGGCACTGCCGGGCATCCGGGCGTCTGGTATGCGAATTGCTGATTTTCGCTCGACACGCGTGGATCCGCAGGTTGGACGGGTGGTCCGGCTTGCGCTGCGGCTGCCGATGGTGCATCTGCGGCCTGCGGTCAGACTGAACCCCCGGTCGGGTAGCAGCAGGCCGGTGGCGTCCTGGCCGGGTTGAACGGCTGATTGCGTTTCACGCGTGGTCGACTTCTAATGGCAGCTCGTTTCGGTCGTCGCTTGGGACCGGCAGGCTGCAAGGTGATCCGTCTGATGGCGCCAACCGTCTGGTCTTGGCGCGTGGTGTGCGGCCGGATCAGCCCGGAAGGCTCGAACCGTACCGCTCGGTCGCCGGTGACCTGTGGATGGGTGTGCCGGAGATTCTCTTCGGAGCGGTGTTTCGTTGCCGCGCGTCGTGGGATGTGGGTCTGACTGCGACGGTGCCGGCATGGATCTCCCAAGCGGACAAGAGGGTCTCACCCCGGCCGGCCCGCGCGGGCCGGCTCGCATGTGTGGCGCCGAGCGGCGGGAAGCCGCCTGGCCGGTCCTGACCGCCGATGTCAGAAGGCGTCGGCGGTGTGTGGAGGAGTGTCTAACCGTGAGCAATGCACGTCGAGAAGCGATCGCCGCCGTCAACACGTACAAACCGATCGAGCGGCCGTGGAATTTCCGCGATCAGGCAACGGGTGAGATCTTCGGCAGCAATGTGTTCAGCGACGCCGTGATGAAGGAGCGCCTCTCGAAGGAGGTGTACAAGGCGCTGCAGAACACGATCAAGCGCGGGGCGAAGCTGAATCCCGACGTGGCCGACGAAGTCGCGGCGGCCATGAAGAAGTGGGCCATCGAAAAGGGCGCGACGCACTACGCGCACGTGTTCTTCCCCCTGACGGGCATCACGGCGGAGAAGCACGACAGCTTCCTGATCCCCACCGGCGACGGCAAGGCGATGGCCGAATTCACCGGCAAGCAGCTCATCCAGGGCGAGCCCGACGCGTCGAGCTTCCCGTCCGGGGGCATCCGGGCGACGTTCGAGGCCCGCGGGTACACGGCGTGGGACTGTTCGAGCCCGGCGTACATCCTCGAGAACCCGAACGGCACGACGCTGTGCATTCCGACCGCGTTCTACTCGTGGACGGGCGAGGCGCTCGACAAGAAAACCCCCCTGCTGCGTTCGATGCAGGCGCTCAACAAGCAGGCCCAGCGCGTGCTCAAGCTGTTCGGACACGAGGATCCGGGCTACGTCACCGCGACGGGCGGACCCGAGCAGGAATACTTCCTGATCGATCGCAACTTCTACTTCGCCCGGCCCGACCTGTCCATCTGCGGCCGCACGCTGTTCGGGGCGAAACCGCCCAAAGGCCAGGAGTTCGAGGACCAGTATTTCGGGGCGATTCCGGAGCGGGTGCTTGCCTGCATGCTCGACTGCGAGCGCGAGCTCTACAAGCTCGGCGTTCCGGTCAAGACGCGGCATAACGAGGTGGCCCCGGCCCAGTACGAGATCGCGCCGGTGTATGAGAACGCAAATGTCGCCGCCGACCACCAGCAGCTCGTCATGACCACGCTCAAGCGTGTGGCCGAGAAGTACGGAATGGCCTGCCTGCTGCACGAGAAGCCGTTCGCGGGGATCAACGGGTCGGGCAAGCACCTGAACTGGTCGCTGGGCACCGAGAAGATGAACCTGCTGGATCCGGGGCACAGCCCGCACGAGAACATGCAGTTCCTGGTGTTCTGCGCGGCGGCGGTCCGGGCGGTTCATCGCTGGGCCAAGCTGCTGCGGGCAAGCATCGCCCACAGCGGCAACGACCACCGCCTGGGGGCCAACGAGGCGCCGCCGGCCATCATTTCGGTGTTCCTGGGCGACATGCTCACCGACATCTTCAACCAGATCGAAGCCGGCGGCATCAAGGGCGGCAGACAGCCGGGCACGCTGACCGTCGGGGCGGACATCCTGCCCCCCCTGCCCAAGGATTACGGCGACCGCAACCGCACCAGCCCGTTCGCGTTCACCGGCAACAAATTCGAGTTCCGGGCGGTGGGTTCGAGCCAGTCGATCGCCGGCCCGCTGGTCGTCCTCAACACCATCGTGGCGGAAAGCCTGGACTTCATCGCCACCGAACTCGAAAAGTCGATGGGCAACAACCGGCTCGATTCGATGGCCCTCAACCAGGCGGTCACCAAAGTGCTGCAGAAGATCATCAAGGATCACAAGGCGGTGATCTTCAACGGCGACAACTACTCGGCCGAGTGGCACGCCGAGGCCGAGCGGCGCGGGCTGCCGAATCTGAGGAACACGGTCGACGCCCTTCCGGCGCTCCTCGATAAGGACGTGTCGGAGCTGTTCAGCAGGTACGAAGTGCTCAGCGAGAGAGAGGTACACAGCCGCTACGAGATCTATATGGAGCGGTACTGCAAGGACATCAACACGGAGAGCCTGCTGGCCCTCAACGTGGCCAAGCAGATGATCCTGCCTGCGTCGTATCGCTACCAGGGTGAGCTGGCGGGCGTGGCCGCGGCCATGAAGAACGCCGGCAAGAACCCCGACACGTCGTCGCTGGACAAGGTGACGGCGCTGGTGGGTTCACTGGAAAAGCGCGTCAGCGAGCTGGAGTCCGCGATCGGCAGGCACCCGCAGGGCGACGTGCTCGCACATGCCAAGCACTATCGCGACGAGGTGGTGCCGGCGATGGCGGAGGTGCGCAAGGTGGCGGACGAACTCGAGACCACCATCGCGGACGATCTGTGGCCGCTGCCCAAGTACGGCGAGATGCTGTTCATCAAGTAGGCTGACCCGGCGCGTCCGCGACACACCGCGGGCCGACCGCTGAGCTCAGGGCAGGATCCGGTAGCGGCGGGCGGGCACGGCGAAGCCGGCGAAGTTGTCCGGGATGTCGTCGAACGGCCCGGCGTCCCAGTCGTCGCCGTAGTGGTACAGCAGCGTCTTGCGGCGGATCGGCTCGGGGAGCGTGCGCAGCTCGCTGAGCAGGGCATGCACGGGGTCCGGCTGGTCCACGAGCTGGGCGTCGTGGAAGCAGATCTGGGCCCGTTCCATCATGCGGGCGTAAGCCGGGTAATCGAAGCGGGTGTCGCCCGAGAAGAAGGCCGACTGGTGCGACTGCGTGTCCTCGATGTAGAGGCCGTAGGAGGGCCAGTCGTACTTGCGTTCCACCTGGATGTGATCGGTCGGAAAGAGCGAGAACCGGTACCGCTTGAGCATGGAGAAGTGGTCCCGGCCGGGTTCGCCCGGCTGGATGGCCAGGATGAAGAAGTAGTCCTGGAGCAGCACGTAGCGGCCGGCCATTGCACTCATGCCACCTTTGAGCGACTGGTCCCACAGGTTCACGAGGATGCTCAGCGAGCTGATGATCTGCGGCTTGTAGGGCTTGCCCGTCTCGGGGCTGCGGAAGACGTAGGCGTTCATCAGGGCCATCTCTTCGAGGCCGCCGATGTGGTCGGCGTGGGGGTGGGTGACGAAAACCCGCCGGATGGCCGGATAGTTGATCTTGCCCTCAGTGCAGAGGTACTCGAAGCCGGGCTTCTGCATCAGGTGGTACAGGGCCAGGGGACCCGTGCCGCCCAGGTCGATCAGAAGGGTGTCGTCGGGGACGGCCTGATGCTCGGGGCCCTGCCGCCAGGCCTCGATGAGTGCGTTTGACTGAAAATTTCTTTTGGCGAAGGCCGAGCCTACGCCGAGAAAAGTCAATGTGAGCATATGGGCCAGATACCCTTGATAGAGTCTGGTTCTTGTCGGGACTTGGTAGACCCGAGCCGCTGCAAAGCCTGGGCCGTGCTATCGTAACCGCTCAGTGAGCGGAAGCACAACCCTATTACTTCGGCCAAACCGCCCCGCAAATCCTTGATTGCTCGCTGCAAAGCTCCGCTCCGTGTGTTACAATTGATACACACCGTCGAATTGGCCGCCTGGCATGGAAGCGATTCGTCGAAAGGAGTAACACAATGGTTGTGCGAAAAGGCAAGTCGGAGATCACCTTCGTTTATCGGCCGTCGAATCCCGAATGTCAGCAAGTCCTTTTGGCTGGGACATTTAACGGCTGGCAGCCGTCCCTGGGCAAGATGTCGAAACAGAAGGACGGCACCTTCCGTAAGCGTCTGCAACTCGACCCCGGCGAGCATCGCTACAAGTTCTTCGTGGATGGCCAGTGGGTCCCGGACCCCGAGGCGGAATCATCGGTTGAGAATCCGTTCGGGACGACCGATTCGCTGCTGGTTGTCTCCTAACCGAACCCAGGTGGCGACGATTCGTCTTCCGGGGTCTACCTGTTATCCCTGATGGCGACCGGCTCTTTGGAGCGGATCCCCATGCGGGCTTCTCCACAATGAGGGCGTGACGCGGCTCTGGCCGCGAAAACGCGGATCCGGCGGACTGGGTCGCGACCCGGGCCGGCCGGCATGGTAGGCTATGCGCCTGGCGGGTAGCGTTCGGGCCTGATCGCTGCTCCATGATCCGTCCAGGGGATGTCGCCTGGCACGCTTGAAGTGTGCACGCGGCCGTCGGGGCAGACGGGATGTCCGACGCCTGTCACCAACACCATTCGCCGGGAGGCTTCTATCCCATCCCATTCGGGCTGGGGAGGGCCAAGCCCAAGCACTACCGCGAGATGTTGCGCATTGCGTGGGAGAATCGCGACCGCCTGGGTTACGCCTGGCGGATTCTCAAGCACGGTGTGTGCGATGGCTGCTCGCTCGGGCCGCGCGGACTCAGGGACGACGTGGTCGAGGGGACGCACCTGTGCCTCACGCGGCTCAACCTGCTGCGGCTCAATACGATGCCGGCCATGAAGCCGGAGGCGTGGGCGGACGTGGAGCGGCTGCGGCGGCTCAGCAACCGCGAGCTGCACAACCTCGGGCGGCTCTCGCACCCGCTCATCCGGCGGCGCGGCGAGCGCGGCTTTACGGCCGTGAGCTGGGACGAGGCGTATCGAACGATCGCCGGCTCGATTCGCAACACGTCGCCGCAGCGGGTGGGTTTCTTCGTCACGTCGCGCGGGCTCACCAACGAGACGTACTACGTCGCCCAGAAACTCGCGCGGATGCTCGGCACGAACAACATCGACCTGTGCGCGCGGCTCTGTCATGCCGCGACGGTCTCCGGGCTGAAGGACACGCTCGGCGTCGCCGCGCCCACGTGCTCGCTCAAGGACATGATCGGCACCGACCTGCTGGTGATCTTCGGCAGCGACCTGGCGAACAACCAGCCGGTGACGATCAAATACATGCACTACGCGAAGAAGGCCGGCACGCGGATCATCGTCGTCAACCCGTATCGCGAGCCGGGGCTGGAGCGTTACTGGATTCCGTCCATCACGAGCAGCGCGGTATTCGGCACGAAGATCATGGACGACTTTTACGGCGTGCGGATCGGCGGCGACATCGCATTCATGACCGGCGTGCTCAAGAAGCTCGTCGAGCTCGATGAAAGTCGAAAGTCGGGGGGTGAAAGTCGAAAGTCGAAAGTCGAAAGTCGAAATGAGGGGAGACTGGATCGGGCGTTCATCGATGCGCACACCACCGGCTGGGACGCGCTGGTCCGGCACGTGGGGCAGTATTCGTATGCGCAGCTCGAACGTGAATCGGGGATTTCCGAAGCGCGCATGGAGGCGTTCGCCTGCGATTACGCTCGGGCGCGGACGGCCGTGTTCGTCTACAGCATGGGTCTCACGCAGCACCGCTTCGGCGTGGACAACGTCAAGGCGCTGGTCAATCTCGTGCTCGCGCGAGGCATGATCGGCCGCGAGAAGTGCGGGATCATGCCTATCCGCGGGCACAGCGGCGTGCAGGGCGGCGGGGAATGCGGCGTCGATCCCGCGAAGTTCTGCGGCGGGTTTCCCGTCAACGACGAGAACTGCCGGCGGTTCGAGGAGCTCTGGGGCCGGCCTGCAGGTCGCGCCTGCCGGGCGGGACGTGATTCGACCGACGCCCCGGAACCCATCGAGTCCCTCCCTATAGAGTTTAACTGCCAGGCGACACAGGTCCCGCCCGGCAGGCGGGACCTACCGGGGCGGTTGCCGCGTGAGCATGGCCTGCGCACGATGGAGATGCTGCACGCCGCGCACGAGGGCCGGCTCGACGTGCTCTACAACATCGGCGGCAACCTGCTGCGCACGATGCCCGATACGCGCTATATGCAGGAAGCACTGGAGCGTGTGAAGTGCCGCGTGCATCAGGACATCGTCTTCAACGAGTCGGCGCTGCTCGATCCGGGCGAGGTGGCGGTGATCCTGCCCGCCAAAACGCGCTACGAGCAGGAAGGCGGCGGCACATCGACGAGCACGGAGCGGCGGGTGCGCTTTTCGCCCGAGATCCCCGGCCCGCGGATCGGCGAGACAAAGGCCGAGTGGCGCATCCTGTGTGAACTGGCCGCGGCCGTCGAGCCCGAGCTCGCACCGGCATTCGCCTACGCCGACGCGCAGGCCATCCGCGATGAGATGGACGAGGCGATGCCGATCTACAGGGGTATCAAGGACCTTCGCCAAGAGGGTGACAGTCTCCAGTGGGGCGGGCCGTTTCTGCTCGCCGGTGGCGTGTGCCCCGGCATGCCCGACGGCCGGGCGGCGTTCACGTGCGTGGATGTGCCCGAGAGCGAGATTCCCAACGGCCACTTCCGGCTCACGACGCGCCGCGGCAAGCAGTTCAACTCCATCGTACAACAGGCGCATGACTCGGTGGGCAATGGGCACCGTGAGGACCTCTTTTTCAACGCGGATGATGCCCGTGAGCTCGGCCTGGCCGAGGGCTCGCGCGTGCGGCTCCGCAACGAGCTCGGCCAGTTCGAGGGGGTGTGCCGCATCCGCCGCATGGCCCCGCGCTGCATCGCCGCCTACTGGCCCGAGGCCAACGTCCTGATCAGTCGCCGGATGGACCCGGTCTCCGGCGAGCCGGATTACAACGCGTACGTGACCGTGGCGAAACTCTAAGAAAGGACGCACCACGAAGGCACGAAGACACGAAGGACCTGCGTCCTGCCACAGACTCCTCTTCGTGTCTTCGTGCCTTCGTGGTTGTTTTGGTTCATTGTGAAACTCATGTCCACCGGGCACGACAATCAGATCCAGACAGTGCGCACCCTGCACATTCAGGGGGTGTCATGGACGGAACGCGATGACGAGGCCGTCATCGAGGAGCCGCTGGAGATCCGGGTCGGCGGCGAATCGATCGCCGTCACGATGCGGACGCCGGGGCACGACGAGGAACTCGCGGCGGGATTCCTGCTCACCGAGGGCGTCGTCGCCCAGGCCGGCGACATCGCTGGGGCCGCGCATCCGCCGTCTCGCAGCGGCCAGCCGCTGGCCAACATCGTGAGCGTCGAGCTGGCCGCGGGCGTGGTCGTCGATGGGGAGCGGGCTCAGCGGAACTTCTACGCCACGAGCAGTTGCGGCATCTGCGGAAAGGCCAGCCTCGAACAGGTGCGCCAGCGCGTGCGGCCGATCGACGCGTCGTTCACCATTTCGCCCACGGTGCTCCGTCGCCTGCCGGTGGCCATGCGCGACGCGCAGGCCGTCTTCGGCCAGACCGGCGGCCTGCACGCGGCCGCCCTCTTCGACCTCGACGGCCATCTCCTGTGCGTGCGCGAGGACGTGGGCCGGCACAACGCGGTCGACAAGGTCATCGGCTGGGCGGTCCTGGGCCGGCGCTTGCCCCTGGAGCGGGAAATCCTCATGATCTCGGGACGCGCCGGCTTCGAGATCGTGCAGAAGGCGCTCGTGGCCCGCGTGCCGGTCGTGGCCGCCGTCTCGGCCCCGAGCTCTCTGGCGATCGAGCTGGCGGTGCAGAACAACGTGACGCTCGTGGGCTTTCTCCGCGGGGAGGGGATGAACATCTACGCGGGCGGACATCGAATCGAGCACTGATCCACATTATGCCGATCCTCTGCCAACTCGCCGACCCCGATCATTACACCGCATTCGATTGGGACATCGTGTACGACCCGCCCTCGCGCGCGTACTGGCTGGGTCTGTTCAGCGGCTTCTCGGACAACATTCGGGGGCACCTGCTCGAAGATGGGCTGGGCGGCGACGACTTTGAGGAGCGCTGGCAGGGGTTCATGCGCGAGTATCACGAGGGGCTCGGCCGGCGGCGGGAGAACCCGGCCGGCTATCAGCTCACGACACCGCGGTTGGGCGTGTTTCGGCAGGCGGTGATGAACAAATATGGCTTTGCCGACCCGTTTCAGCGCGTCAAGCGGCGGGAGAACGAGCTGGCGGTGCAGCTTTACCCGCAGGTGATCGGGAAGCTCGACCGGCTGGCCCCGGCCGCTCGCTGGGAGCCGCTGGTGCACAGCCTGTTCGCCGGAAATATGTTCGACCTGGGCTCGCCGCGAACGATTGAGATGTATCGCCGCGGTGGGGTTACCTATGAGGCGATGCTCGAGCGTGTGCCGCACCGGCCGTGGCACATCGATGATTTCGATGCCCTCGCCGAGCGGCTGCGCGGCCGGGCGTACCGGCAGATCCTGTTCTTTGCCGACAACGCGGGCCTCGACGCGGTGCTGGGCGTGGTGCCGCTGGTCCGCGAGCTGGCGCGGCAGGGGATGCGCGTGGTGCTCGCGGTCAACTCGGCCCCGGCGCTCAACGACATCACGATCGACGAGCTCGACCCGCTGCTCGGCCGACTGGCCGTCGGCGACGCGGTGCTTCGCGAGCTGCTGGCGGCCGGCGCGATCCGCACCGTCGCGAGCGGCTGCGGGATTCCGCTGATCGACTTCACGCAGGTGAGCGAGGCGTGCAACGCGGCCGCCGCGGAGAGCGACCTGATCGTGATCGAGGGCATGGGCCGCGGCGTCGAGAGTAACTGGCGGCAGACCTTCAAGTGCGACGTATGGCGCGTGGCGGTCGTCAAGGACGAATGCGTGGCCCGCTGGCTCGGGGCGAAGGTGTTCGCGGGGGTGTGCCGGTTCGACGCGGCGCGGGCGGCCCCCCGGACGGAGCGGTTCTGAGATTCTTCAGATCTGAGATTTGAGATCGGATGAAGGTCGGGGCGGGATGGCGGCTTGTCAGCTTGGGGACATCAGGCCTGCTGCGGCTCAGGGGGATCGGCCGGCGCGTTGGCGGCCAGGCGGCGGAGCATCTCTTCCACCTCCTTGACCTGCTCGATGCCCATGAAACCCACTTCCCTGCTTCGGGGATCGCCGTCTGAATCACGCCACGTCTTGCGATCGATGATGATGTCCCCGCTGCCATCCGATCGCTGCCGGCGCGTGAGTTTCGTGAGCTGATCGGGGGCGAACGAGCGAACGGTGATGCTCCAGCCGCCCTCGAAGAGGATGGCCCGGCGGTCGGTGATGAGGTAGAGGGTCCGGCGGGCTCTGCGCCTGGCCCAGAGCGGCGAGGCCAGCATGCACAGGCCGATGAGGATGAACGGCAGGCCCCAGAGCGGAAAAAGCCAGGTCCACCCGCCGCCCGTCTCCAGCGGTGCTTGAAGGGCCATGGCCGTCCAGAACACCGCGAAAGCCGTCCAGGGAATCGCAAAGAGAAAGATCGGCAGGGCACCGAGAACGAAGCGCCCCGGCCGCGGGCGGCCGGACCAGAGCACGCGCTCACGGGTCGAGAGCTCGCTCTCGGCCACGCCTCTGAGCTCCGGCTCCAGATCCATCCGTTCGATCATGGCCATTGCCCCCTGCTCTAGGGTGCGTGACAACATCGGCGGGTGGCATGGGTCCCGGCGCGCCGGGATATTCGCCGATGCGAATGTCCCGGC
>CAZQEN010000196.1:0-14140 GCA_964591605.1 uncultured Planctomycetales bacterium | reverse complement strand
GCTCCGGCCGCCTCGGACGCGGCCGGTCGGCCGGTCGGCCCGACCAGTTGCCCCGGCTGCAGGCCCTGTATGCTGAGCGGATCAGGCATTCACAGACTCCTCATCACGGCCCCTGCCTCCCGGCGGGCCGTGCTCCTCCGCCTGCCGTGCTACGCGAGCAGGCGGAGGGTCGATGACATCATGCTCTTCGTAACATCCATCGCGGTGATGTTTGCCTCGTACGCCCGCGACGCCAGCATGGCGTCCACCATTTCGATGGAGAGATCCACGTTGGGGTAGGCGACATACCCCTTCTGCGGACCCGACTGGATCGCCAACGGGTGCCCCGGCTCGTACACCATGCGCGGAGCCGAGTCGTCCTCAATGACCTCTGCGACGTGGACGCCCGGCCCCCCGCGTCCGTCGCCCATCTCGAACACCGTGACCCGCCGGCGAAAAGGCCCCGGCTGCCCGTCGGCGCGCTGAAGCGTCTGCGCATTGGCGATATTGCCGGCGATCGTGTCCAGCCGCGTACGCTGGGCGACCAGGGCAGACGTGCTGATATCAAGTGAGCCAAACATGGGATTAGTCCGTGGTCAGTTGTCCGTGGTCAGTTGTTCGTTGTTTCGACTTTCGACTTTCGACTCTCGACTTTTCCCCGCTCGCGGCTTTCCTATCTCACCGTTCCGCGGATGGCCGAGATCATCGAGTCATATCGACCGCGCAGCAGCTCGGTGACGGCCTGGTGCATCATGGCGTTCTCCGCCAGCATGGCCATCTGCCGCTCGATCCGGCTGTTTGTCCCGTCGTGGAACAGGACGTTCTCGGCCGGCTCGGTCGTCGGCGTGATCACCAGGTGCCCGTCCTCGCGCTGGTGAAACTGATCCGTGGCCGCCAACCGCAAATCCGCCGGGTCAGACGGACGGGCCGCGTCGATCGCCCGCCGCAACGCCTGCTGGAACGCCTTCGGGTCGAGCTGTCGGGTCACGTACCCGGGCGTATCGATGTTCGCCACGTTCTCGGTCAGCACCCGATGACGGGCCTGGGTGAAGGCCAGCATCTTCTCCAATGCCGGCACTCCACCGCCCTTGAACACCGCTGGAAACCACATCGCTCACCCCAAGGCAGCACTCCATTGCCGCCGGCTGATTCCTTCAGCAATTGCGATACCACGCGGCCGATCCACGCGCAGCGCGTGTTAAAATGGGCAACCCATCGGCCTCCCGCGCAGTTTTTGCGTCATCCGCGCAGAAGCTGCGGCCAGGATCGATCGCCCTTCCTTCTCTTCCGGTTTCCGATTCCGGATGGCCCTTGCCTGGGCGCGGCCCATGCTTCGACCGGGCCCGCCGGCCATCCGGGAATCAATGCACGCCCACCATCTCGCGCATTTCGCGCTCGCGCGACTGCCGGGCCGCCGCTTCTTCGCGCCACATCTTGAGCTTGAGCCCGAGCGTGCGCACACCGATGCCCAGCGCCGTGGCCGTCTTGACCCGATGCCCGCCGCACTCGCGCAGCGTCTTTTCGATCAATTGCCGCTCCATGTCTTCGAGCAGGTGCCCGTAACGGAGCTGCCGCTCGAACGCCTCGCTGCGATGCACGCCGTTGAGCCACGGCGCGAGGGTGTGCACGGTCAGGATCCCGTCCAGCACCAGGACGGAAGCCCGCTCGCACACGTTCTCGAGCTCCCGGATGTTGCCCGGCCAGTCGTATTCCTGCAGCAGCCGCATGGCTCCGTCGTCCACCCGCAGCGCCGGCCGGCCGGTCCGCGATGCCGCCCGGCTCAGGAAGTACTCGACGAGCAGCGGGATGTCTTCACGCCGTTCCCGCAGCGGCGGCACCTGCACGGGCAGCACGCTGAGCCGGAAGAAGAGATCCTCGCGGAAGCGTCGCCGCGCCACCCAGTCCAACAGGCTTCGATTCGTGGTGGCGATCACCCGCACGTCCACGCTGCGCGTCACGCTGCTGCCGACCCGCTCGAACTGCCGCTCCTGCAGCACGCGCAGCAGCTTGGCCTGCAGCGGCAGCGGGATTTCGCTGACCTCATCGAGCATGAGCGTCCCGCCGTCGGCCAGCTCAAACCGCCCCTTCCGCATGCGGTCGGCGCCGGTGAACGCGCCGCGCTCGTGCCCGAACAGCTCGCTCTCGAGCAGATTGGCGGAGAGCGCCGCGCAGTTGAGGCACAGCATCGGCCGATCCGCCCGCGGCGACGCCAGGTGCACCGACCGCGCGAGCAGCTCCTTGCCCGTTCCCGATTCGCCCTGGATCAGCACCGTGTTGCTGCTGGGGGCCACCCGGGCCACCGTCTCGCGGAGCACCCGCATGGCTGCCGACTCGCCCACCATCTCGCGCTGCTCGCCATCGGTGAGGGATCTCTTGAGCGCCTCGTTCTCAGACCGCAGCACGGCATTCTGAACGGCCCGATCCACGAGCAGACACAGTTGTTCCGCCTCGAACGGCTTCTGAATGTAATCGTAGGCGCCCAGCTTCATCGCCTCGACGGCGGTGTCCACCGTGGCGAACGCGGTCATCAGGATCACCGAGGCCTCGCAGCCGCTCGTCCGCGCCTCGCGAAGCAGCGTCACGCCATCCATGCCGGGCATCTTCAAATCCGTCACGATGCACTCGAACGGCTTCGTGCGGATCGCCTTGAGGGCTTCGACCGGATCGGCGAAGACCGAAACGCTGTGATCTTCCCGCATCAGCGCCTCAGCCACTGATTCCCGAAGCATCTCGTTGTCGTCAACCACGCAAATCCGTGCCATGCTCCAACTCCTGCGGCGTCATGCCGCCGCCCCCACCTCGCCCGAACCCTGCGACGCTGCAGCGTTCGAGGCGGCAGGTGCTTCCCGTGACGAACGCCGGAACCGGCGCGCCCTGTGAGTCCCGTCTCCTGCACCTTCCTGGACGAGAGGCAGTTGAATCCGGAACACCGCGCCCCCTTCGGGGCGGTTGCCCGCCTGAATCGAACCGCCCAGCGTTTCGATCGTCTGATGAACGATCGCCAGCCCGAGTCCGGTTCCGGTAGCCTTCGTCGTGAAGAACGGATTGAACACGGTGTCCAGCAACTCGGCCGCGATGCCGGGCCCGTTGTCGAGCACTTCGATGAGCACCTGCCCGCGGTCCGGGCGGCAGGCCCGAAGCTCGACGCAGGGGGGCGGCCCGCCGGCCGCCTGCGCCGCCTCGATTCCGTTCAGTACGAGATTCAGCAGGGCGCGATGCAGGAGCGGTCCGTCCGTGACCAGTTCGAGCGGCCCCTCCCCTGCCGCCGGCGTCACGCAGACCCGGGCGCCCGGCCGTTTGGCCACGGCCAGCTCTGACACCTCCTTGAAGAGGTTCTCCAGATTCGCCGGCTCCGGATTGGGCTCCGCCGGCCTCCCGAACTCCAGGATGTCGGTCACGATCCGCTCGAGCCGGGTCACCCCGCTGCTGATTTTCTCGACCAGCCGCAGCGCATCCGGCCGGCCGGTCAGATCCTGCCGCAGCAAAGACGCAAACATGCGGATCCCGCCCAGCGGATTGCGGATCTCGTGGGCCACGCCGGCGGCCAGTTCGCCCAGGGCCGCCAGCCGCTCGCGCCGCCGCAACTGCCGGTTCTTGCGCTCCAGCTCCTGGCGAAGTCGGGCCACCTCGCGGATCAACCGCTCGTGCGAGCTCTTGAGCCGTTCAGTCACCTCGTTGTACGCATCGATGATGGCAGCCAGCTCGCGCTCGCGGTGAGTCACGTGCGTGTCATCCGGCGCGGGCATACCGCCGCCGGCGGATCCCGGAGGATTTCCCTCGGAAGTCGACCATTCGCCATCGACCATCGCCTGCCCGGTCATTCGTCCACCCATTCCACGCGGCTTGAAGCCGGTGCCGTTGCCGCCGTGTACGCCGCCCCGACCTGGCGGCCCTGCCGGACCTGCCCGAGGTCCTGAGCCGTCGCGTTTTTGCGCGCCGAGAGGAGCTGTGCGTCGGCCTCATCCGTCTTGAGGATCGCTGCGAGCAGCCGGTTCACGTCGGCGATCAGCGCGTCGGATCGGGCCGCATCCGCCGGCGCCATGCCCGCGCGGACCGCCGGCCAGTTCCGCTGGAACGCCCGCAGCCGCTGTCCGACATGGCTCATCCGGTCCAGCAGGTGCTGTCGATCGCCCAGCAGGGTCAGCAGCCGCTCCGCGTCTCCGCTGGTGATCAGCGAACGCTGCAACTCGACGAACTGCCCGAGTTGCCGGCACAGATCGCGCTGCTCGCTGAGCAGCGAGAGGACCTCGGCCCCCGAGCCTGCATCCTGCGTCAGCGTGCTCATCATTCACTCCTGCCTGATGTGTAGAATCCGAAGAGACCGCCGCGGCCCATCGGGACCCTGTGTCCAGACCGTCCGGATCCCGGACCCGGAATCCGCCGATCGGAACCGGTCAACGGCCGCCGTGCTCCTTTGCCCATCAACCCTCCATCCCTTTCCCGCGTCCCGACGCTCCCCCTCGGCTCAGCCGGTCTCCCCGGGGCGCGTGGCCGGAGCGGCGGCCACGTCGAGCGCCAGCGTCGGCGTCCGTTCGAGCCAGGTCAGGTATTCCTCCCAGAAGCCCCGATCTTCCGAGGGGGCGTGCCGGACAAACGCATCATCCGGTATTCCGCGGAGCGTCCAGCGGGCCCGCTGCAGGGCCATCCGCGCCTTCTCCACGTTCCCCAGCAGCAGATGACAATCGATCAACTGGACATACGCCGACATCGACATCGGCTCCCGCTGGTACATCCAGGACGCCCGTTCATACAGATCCACCGCCTCGGCCAGCCGGCGCCAATCCGGAGGGTCGCTCGCCCGGGCCAGATCGAACACCGCATCCGCCCGATAGAAATGGCTCAGCCGGACGTAGAGCCGATCGAGCTCGCCCAGCGTCGACTCCGCCCGACGCTGGTAGCGCTCGATCACCCGCCCGTACAGGGCCTGAGTCCGCTCCAGACGGTCACGGCGGGTGGCCAGCAGGTCTTCCCGGATCGCCAGGTTCCCGTCCTGCTCGCTCTCTTCGCGCAACTGTTCGGCGCTGTGCCGAAAGGCATCCGCAAGCAGGTATGCCCCCTGGTCCGAGCGCGGATCGTCTGGATAGCGTTCGAGCGCCTCTTCGTATCGGGCGATGGCCTTCTCGTACTGCCGGATGCCCACGTACAGCGAGCCGAGCGCAAAGAGGGCATCGCGGTACTCCAGGGCCGCCGGCGTGATCAGGCTCATCGGATCATCCGGGTGCCGGATCACGATGCGCAGCAGGGTGGCTTCGGCCAGATCGGTCCGGCCCAGGGTCCGGAAGCACTCGGAGAGCGGCACGAGCGAGGCCACGGCCGACGGCGTGCGCGGGAACTCCTCGATGTTCTGCTGATACCACTTGATCGCCTGGGCAAACTGTCCCGCGGCCTGACAGGTCTGCCCCAGCCGCAGCAGCGCCATGGGCGTCCGCATGCTGGCCGGCTGCTCCTGCACGAATTGTGCGAGCACCTCCTGAGTCCGACTCCGCAGGCCGGCCAGGTCGAGGCAGTCAGCGGCCCGCCAGACCGCAGAGCCCAGGGCCTCGTCATCCAGAAGCACCAGACCCGCCAGCCGCAGATACTCTTCGGCGGCTTCGATGAAGAGCTGACGGGCCTCGAGACTGTCGCCCGGGCCGGTTTTCAACCGGTCCAGCTCCGCACGCCCAAGGGAGGCTGCCAGATCTCCCAGCCTTTCTGCATACAGTGCCTGGTTGCGGCTGTCCGACGGCGCCACCAGCCGGGACGCCACGCGGAGGTACCCCATCGCCTGCGCCGACCGGCCCTCGGTCAGCATTCGCTGGTACAGGGCCGTGGTCGACTCCCGCACCACCTGCAGGTCCACCACCGAGTCATAGGGTTCGTTGGTCAGGAGCCGCAACGTCTCGTTGTAGGCGGCGGCCGATTCATCGAACCGTTCCAGCAGGGCCAGACACTCCGCACGTCCCAGCCACGCGGCGGTCCGATACGGACCCGGTACGGTGCTGGCGATGACATCATCGAACATGGCCAGCGCGGGCTCGGGCGACTCCTGCCGCGCCAGTACGCGTCCCAGCAGCCAGCCAGTGCGTGCGTACAGCATGTGCCCGGGCACCAGGGTGTCGCGCAGGCTGCGGAGCTGGCGCTCGGCGTCATCCAGCCGGCCCACGTAGAACCAGCACAACGTTTGAAGGTAGTCAAATGCCTTGCGATACGCGGGGTCCTTCAGGATGTCGGCGTGAGCCCGCAGGAACTGCTCGGCCGTTTCGTGCTGGCCCTCGGACTCGAACTGCTCGATGCGATTCTCGATGGCCCAGTACCGCAGCGCATCGCTCGCATCGGGGGCGGCGATGAAGGCATCCCATTCGGCGATCAACTCCGCGGGCGGCAATGGGCCCGACGCCTGGCGGATGTCAATCACCCGTTTGCGCAGCTCCCAGGCGTGCGGGCCGCTGCCCGCCTGAATGGCTTTGCGGTACTCCTCCACCGCCTCGGTCCCGCGCCGCAGCCACTCGAGCGCCACGCCACGCATCTCGTACAGAGCGGCGTCGGCCGCACCCTGGTACTCGAGGCTTCTGGCCGTATGCTCGAGGATCCGCTCGCTGTTGGACTTTCCGTGAACCAGGTTGCTGCGCTCATGCGCGTAGATGACCTCCGCCAGAAGCCGGTGAAGCCTGCTCAGTTCGGCCGGCGGCCGGTCGGGGGCCTGCAGGAGCGATTCAATATAGGTGCTGGCCTCAGACAGCAGACCTGCATCGCGCAGGCCGACGGCGTGGGAATAGAGTTGCTCGAACGTGGGCGGCTTGGGCACCGGCCGCATCCGCCAGATACCCAGCGCCAGCGCCGCCATCGAGACCACCAGCAGCGGTATCTGCCAGCGTCCCGAGAGCTGCCCCGTCCAGCGATGCTGTGCGGCGACTTCGCTCAACTCCGAGCCTTCCGTCCAGTGGTCTTCCATGACCTGCTGCGCAAACCGCGCCTCCAGGCGCGCGGCGCAGGTGGATGGGTGATCTGTCTGTCGGCATTTCCTTGATCGCAGGATGAGCCGGAAAACCGTCAACCGTGAGACGATATTTCGTCAACTGGACGCCGCTTGGAACGCGGACCTCTGGGCCGGATGCTTCCACGCTACGAAACAGAGCAGCAACACTAACTCTTTTGAGAAAAATAGCTTACAGTAGTTGGCTTACGTTTGGAGCTCTTCAGCGACCAGGGGTGCTCGGGCCGGTTGTCCACTGGGATGGGCTTTTGACGCAATGCGGGCTGAAAGACGTCGGAGGGCTATCGCATCACCCAGAGCCAGAAACGAGCGGCCTGATCGACCGCAACGGCCAATGTCCATTGAAGAGGGGCAGGTAGTCGCTCCGGAACCGCGAGTGCACTGCCCAGCACCAGACAGGTCAGCGCGGTGGCACCCCAGCGGTACACCCAGGATTGGCGGATCATGTCAGCGTCCCCAACGGCTCACCCAACGGTGTTCTACAAAGTTAGATGCCGTCATGCCGCAGTCATGACGCACTTTTTCACGTTTTCGGGGACGGGAGGCGTGAAGTCATGTTGCCCACCCTGAATACGGAGAGCTTTTGTTGATTGACGCTTCCTCTGCTCAAATTATAATCACCCGGCAATCCTCGGAACTGTCCCTCCCCGAGGCCCGACGAGAGCCCCGTTAGTCCCGCGGGTGCATACGGTGAATTCCCGCCGGAGGTCACAATGAACGTCACTTGGCTGCAGCCTCGAAGATGCTCCCTCGCTCTGGCGACGGCCTTCCTGCTGCTGAACTTGAGCATCCTTCGAGCCCAGGCACCCGAACCCGCTCCGGAGGCTCCCACGGAGCCTGCTCCGACCGAGGCCCCGCCAACGCCGGAAGCGGCGCCGCCTGACGCCACCACCCCGGAAGCCCCCGCCACCGAGGCGACCACCGAACCGGCGGCCGAAGGCGTGGCCGCTGAGCCCCAACCGCCCCCGGGCGTGAACCTGCCCGGCAAGGACCCCCTCGAAGAGAACTTCGCCGCCTACCTGAACTTCGCCCTCGTCGGGAAGTTCGAGTACGCCGACAGATTCGCCCAGGCCTTCCTGAATCAGCCCGGCGTGGCGGAGCGCCCGCTTCCGCCGGAGGTCGCAAAGAGAGTCCTGGACCTGTCGGGACGCTACAAGGACAGCGTCGACACACTGCTCACCATCATCGCCAACACGCCCATCTCCGAGAACGCCAAAAAGGTTCTCGAGGTCATCCGCCAGTCGCACCGCCAGGCCCGCATGAGCCCCGAGCGTATCAAGGCGAATCTCGGGCTGCTGTCGGGTACACCGGTCCAGGAGGCGGTCGCCATCGAGCGACTCCGCGAGTCGGGGGAATACGCCGTCCCCTGGATGCTCGAAACGCTGGCCGATCCGAAGCAGCAGAACCTCCAACCGTTCATCGTCCGTACGCTGCCGATGCTGGGCAAGAAAGCGGTGAACCCGCTCGTGGAGGCGCTCTCGCTGGCGAACCCGGCCGTCCGCGGCGCCGCGGCCGACGCGCTGGGCCAGCTCGGTTATCCGCAGGCGCTGCCCTACCTCCAGCGCGTCCTGAGCGATCCCCAGGCCAATGCGGCGGTGAAGAGTGCAGCGCAGCAGGCGATCGATGCCATCGTCGTCTCCGATCCCAGAATCAAGCAACGCTCGGCGGCCGAACTCTTCCGCGATCTGGCCGAGCAGTATTACTACAACGCCCCCTCGCTGCGCCCTGATGCCAGCGAGCCCCGCGTCAACGTCTGGTATCTTCGCGAGGACATCCTCACACCGGTCGAAGTCCCGCCGGAAATCTTCCAGTATGTGATGGCCATGCGTGCCGCCCGTTCGTCGCTGGCGATCGATCCCGCCCAGCCGGCGGTGAGCGCTCTCTGGCTGGCCGCCAACTTCAGGCGCGAGGCGGCCCTGGGCCTCGATGTGACCTCCGCGGAGCAGGTCAGAACCGCCGACCTGACGCTCCCCGCGGAGTTCCCTCGCAGCATTTACTTCGCCCGCACGCTCGGGCCGGCGATCAACCAGCTCGTGCTCAGCCGGGCGGTGAGCGATCTGGATCCGACGATCGCGCTGGGCTCGATCGCCGCGCTGAACGTGACGGCCGGCCCCGCGGCCATGGTGCAGCCCGCCATCCCCGATGCGGCGAGCCTGGCGGCAGCGCTGCACTTCCCCGACCTGCTCGTCCGCATTCGTGCGGCGCTGGCCCTGGCCCGGGCCCTCCCGCAGCAGCCGTTCCCCGGCAGCCAGGAGGTCGTGCCCGTGCTCGCCACGGCGGTGCAGTTAACTGGCAATCGATTCTATGTACTGGTAATGCCCGATCAGTCAAACCGGACGACGGTCGAGCAGGCGCTCAAGGCCACCGGCGCCTCGGTGGTGGCCGCGGCACGCTTCAGCGACGCCATGGAGCGCGCCCACCGCGAACTCACCCATCTGGACGGCATCTTCCTGTCTACGACGATGCAGACGCCGACGGTGGTCGAGGCGGTCCGCACGCTCGCCCAGGACCGGCGATTTGCCCTCACACCGATCGTTCTGATCGTGGGCCCGAACGATAATCTGCTCGCCGATCGCGTGGCCGAGGTCGACCGCCGCGTCGGACGCGCCTTCGAGGTGGCCGACGGCCAGACGGCCTACGCGGATCTCGCCAAACAACTGGTCGCCCGTCGCGATGAGATCGCCGGGCGCTTTGGACATGCCGATCTGCCCGCGGAGACCAGCCTGCATCTGGCCCTCGAGGCTGCGCATACGCTCCGGCTCGTCGCACTGAACCGCTCGTCGGCTCTCGACGTTCGTCAGGCCGAGCCCGCCCTGTCTGCCGCCCTGGCACAGCCTTCGGAGGAGCTGCGGATTGCCTGCTGCGACGCCCTGGCTGCGATCGACTCCGCCACCGCTCAGCGGGCCATCGGCGGAGTCGCCCTGAACGCCGAGCAGACGCCCACACTGCGGATGGCGGCTTTCGATGCGCTCGCGGAGTCCGGCCGGCGTTTCGGCAACCAACTCGAGCCGGCCGTCGTCAAGCAGCTTCTCGAGCAGGCGATCGGTCTGCCGGATCTCGATCTTCGCACGGCCGCCAGTCAGGCCATGGGCGCCCTGAATCTTTCCGGTCGCGTCGTCGCCGACGTCATCCTCCAGTACAGCCAGGGGCAGTGACCGCCCGGCGCAGCGCGAAAGCACCGGTGCCCTGCGAGGGTACAGCGAGGGTCCCGCGACCCGCCGGGAAGGTCTGGCCTGCCGCGCCGGACCTGCGACGACTGCACACCTGCCCGGGCAAGGTCCCTTCGGTCTGTACGATGACACCCGGGGGCTCCCCATGGCCAAAGTGAGCGCCGGCCTGCTCATGTATCGCCGCCCTGGCAACCGGCTCGAAGTGCTGCTCATGCATCCGGGCGGCCCGCTTCACGCGAAGCGCGATGAAGGCGCCTGGAGCATTCCGAAAGGCGAGGTCGAGCCGGGCGAGGCCCTTCTCGCTGCCGCCGAGCGCGAGTTCGAGGAGGAAACCTCGTACAAGCCGATCGGACCCTACATCCCGCTGTCGCCGATTCAGCAGAAGAGCGGCAAGATCGTTCACGCGTGGGCCTTCGAGGGCGATTGCGATCCCCGCAGCCTGCGCAGCAACACGTTCAGGATGGAATGGCCGCCGAGGTCGGGAAAGATTCAGGAATTCCCCGAGCTCGACCGGGCGGAGTTCTTCGACCTCCCCGCCGCCCGCCGGAAAGCGAATCCGGCACAGGTGGCGCTCCTCGATGAGCTCGAGCGGCGACTGAAAGACGCGTCGGCGCAGTGAGTGCGTGTCTGAGAATGTGTTTGGGCGCCCCCCCGTTTCGACGAACGGGGTGGAGGACCGACGGTCGCGAAGGAATCTCGTCTGTCCCCCCACCCCGCGCTGCGCGTCGGGGCGGGGCACCCTTCCCACACACGATCTCACCGCGATGCTGTCTTGTCCCGTGATCGCGCCGGCGATAACATCCGCCGGCGATGCAAGTCTACCTGGATCTCCTCCGGCGCGTATTGAGCGAAGGCGAGCCCCGGCCCGACCGCACGGGTGTCGGCACGCGGAGCCTGTTCGGGCATCAGCTCCGTTTCGACCTCTCGGCGGGCTTTCCGCTGCTGACAAACCGCAAGATTCACACCCGCTCGATCATCCACGAGCTCCTGTGGTTCATTCGCGGTGACACCAACGTTCGCTATCTGCATGAGCACGGCGTGAGCATCTGGGACGAGTGGGCCGACGAGCAGGGCGAACTGGGGCCGGTCTATGGCCGGCAGTGGCGGGCCTGGACCGCTCCCGATGGTCACACCATCGACCAGCTTCTGGGCGTCATCGACCAGATCAAGACCAACCCTCACTCACGCCGGCACATCGTCAGCGCCTGGAACGTCGCCGATCTGCCGCGCATGGCCCTCGCCCCGTGCCACGTCCTCTTCCAGTTCTACGTCTCGGGCAACGGGCGGCTCTCGTGCCAGCTCTACCAGCGTTCCGCCGACCTGTTTCTCGGCGTCCCGTTCAACATCGCCAGCTACGCCCTGCTCACGCACATGATCGCCCAGGTCACCTCGCTTCAGGCCGGTGACTTCGTCCACACCTTCGGCGACGCCCACCTGTACGAGAATCACCTGGAGCAGGCCCGCGAGCTCCTGTCCCGCGAGCCGCGGCCGCTGCCGACTCTTCGCCTCAATCCCCAAGTGAGGGAGATTACCGCATTCACCGAGGCTGACATCACCATTGAGGGCTACAACCCGCACCCGCCCATCAAGGCCCCGGTGGCGGTATGACCGAATCGTGGCTGGAACTGATTGCGGCCGTCGCGGCCAATGGCGTCATCGGGCGCGGCGGCCAGCTTCCCTGGCACCTGCCCGATGACCTGCGGCACTTCAAGACGCTGACCATGGGTCATCCGGTGATCATGGGGCGGCGAACCTTCGAGTCGATCGGACGGGCCCTGCCCGGGCGCACGTCGATCGTGGTGAGCACGACGCTGACCGAAGGGCTACCCGCCGGGGTGGTGCCGGCGCGCTCGCTGGATGACGCGATCCGGCTGGCGCTCGATACGCCGGGCCCGGCGTTCGTCATCGGAGGGGCAGCCCTCTACGCAGCGGCGATTCCGCGTGTCCGGATTATGCATCTCACGCAGCTCGACGAGGCCGTCGACGGCGATGTGTTCTTTCCACCATTCGAGAGGGCCGACTGGCGGCTCGTCCACGAGGTGCGGCACGAGCGGGACGCGCGCCACGCGATCTCCTTCCGATTCTGCACCTACGAGCGTGCCCTGAACCGTTGAGCTGAGCGGCTGGACCTTCCGGATTCCGATGATCACTCCAGGCCCCCTCCGCACACGGCCATCCTGTTCAGTCGAGCAGGAATCCGCCGCCGGCTCGGGACCAGAAGCATTCTGGCCGCCGCAGGCGCGTCTCCCCTATCCTCAGAGACAGTGTCGTTTTAAGCCAATGGGGTATCGAAGGTTATAACCGGCAATTGGCAGCGGGATGTGCGGCCGAATCGGCCCCGGCGGTCGGCGGGAGGCTCCGGGGCCCTGGAGCCGCGCCGTGCGGACCTTCCTGGATCTCGACGATTTTGCCCGTCGAGCGCTTGACACAGGAATAGCCTGCTGATACGTTTTAGCTGGCGTCGTACCGGTGTCAAAGCGATGAGCCGCCACGGACCGGTCGAAAGCTGTGGAGGTGGATCAGCACCCTCAGTTCCTGTGGGTTCCTTTTCCCGAAGAAACCAGACCCAGGTCAAGCGGGTGAGCCACCTTCATCTTCCCATGTGTCTTGAGGAAGAACGGTCGGCAGAATCTGCCAGAGGAGGAAAAGCATGAGATGGACACTTCTGTGGAGCCTCGTTCTCCCCGCAGGCCTGATGCTGCATTCGATGGCGTCGGCTCAGACGCGCGTCGACACCAACGGTGAGTTCTACGTCGGGGGCATCCCCAGCGGAAGCATCGTCGGCACCGTCCCCAATGGGTGGACCCAGTTCGACACGGGTGCGGGCGGCGGGCAGGGAACCCGCTACAGCACCGGCAGTTCGTCGGATCAGTATGCGGCGACCTATGAGGCGGAGCCGGGCTGGGCCGCCGAAAGCGGGCACAGCCGGATCCTGGGCGGGTCCGGCGGCGGTGGACAATACGGCGTCTCGCAGATGATCAGCACCACGCCCGGCAAGGTGTACGTGATGATGGGCGGCGTCCGCCGCGACAACAGCACGGCCGATGCCAACGCCCGCTTCGGTGTCGGCCTCAACAACGGAACCGGTCAGGCCTTCAACGTCAGCGTGGCCGACTCCAACGTCGGACGCAGCACCAGCAGTAATGGGCTGATCCGCTCGGGCCAGTTCTGGCGATCCATCGTGGCCACCGGCACTCAGGTGACGGCTTCGATCGGCTCGACCTCGGCCGCGGCCATCGGCGGCGGTCGCAACACCTACTATGACGGAGTGCGCATCTACGAATACGACACCGCTCCGAACGCCAGCCTGCAGAACGGCGACTTCGAGGGCGTCGCCACCGATCTGACCAACTGGAAGGCCATGGGCAGCGATGAATCCGGGCGCCGCGGGTTCATGGGCGCGGCCTCCTGGATCCCGCTGGGGGGCGGCATCGGTCGCCCCGGCCGCTTCGATGTCGCTCAGGCGCCCGGCGGCCTGCCGGCCGGCGATGACGCGCTCATGGTGGACTTCTTCGGTTCGGCCGGACGAGGCTACATGGCCCAGCGCGTGAGCGCGGCGATCGGCACGGTCTACACGGTCAGCGGCAACATCTACGCGTTTGCGGCCACGAGTGATGCCCGGATCGGCATCGATCCGAACGGCGGGCTGGATCCTGCCGCGGCTTCCGTTGTCTGGTCGAGCGCATTGGGCGCATTCAACACGTGGCAGAGCGTCTCGGCCTCGGCGGCCACAGGTCCCGGAGGCGTCGTGACCGTCTTCCTGGCCACCGGCTCGGACCCCGAGGTCACCGTGACCTCGGGTGCATGGTTCAATGACATCGGGCTGGTCCCCGAACCGACGACGATCGGTCTCCTGCTGCTGGGCAGCGTGCTGGCCACCCGTCGTCGTCGTGCCTGACGCCTGAACCTGGTCTTTCCCGGACGTTGCGCGGCCCCCATGTCACGTCATGGGGGCCGCTTCTTTTTTGAGGGGCGACCGCGCGGGCCGCCCGGCCGGAACCCCACGGACGGTCAGAGA
>CAZQEN010000195.1:0-14154 GCA_964591605.1 uncultured Planctomycetales bacterium | reverse complement strand
CCCGGCGCACCAGCTTGACCCGCAGGGCGCTGCGCTCCACGTAGCGGCAGACGGTGAGGAAATGTTCGTCGCGCTCCACCGGAAATGACTTGTAGCGGCCCTGGTAGACGTTGCCGAGCAGGCTATCCGGCCGGCTGTCGTCAACCGCAAGGTCTGGGGCGGCAACCGCAGGCCAGCCGGCGCCGCGGCTCAGTCCATCCTGATGTCCGTCCTTCGCACCTGCGCCCAGCAGCATCGCGACCCCCTCGCGTTCGTAAGCCGACTCCTCTGCGGCCAGCGCCCACGCCTGTGCCTCGCATGAGCCGCTAATCAATTACGTAAACACTTCCGCCCAATGCCGCAGGTTCGCCCAGCGGCCACGGTTCTGCATATCTCCTCGGGTCTCGACTCCTCCTCGGCATAAAGCTATGACGTCAACAGCCACGCGTATTACCTGAGGTTCGCAGAACCTTTCGACGCGTCAGGTATCGTATCGTGCGCTGGCTAAACAAGCACATTCTCGAATGACAACCCGCACGGACTGCTTAAGGCGAGGAGTCCACCAGGAGCAACGCGGGCCTGGTGGAAGTACACGATACGAGGAGGCCGAAGGTAACTGTTTACAGTCCTCGCCAGCGTCATGCGAACCGCGCCAGCAGCATGGACAGGAACACACATTTTCATTCTCGTCGATCTCGTGCTACACTGCGGATCGTAAACCCTGTCGATAAGGACACCATCGTGCCTAACCCATGGAAGTGTGGTGTATGCGGCGCTGACGTGTACGGACCGTACGGCGCATCAGCAACGAAGTGCCCTACCTGCGGAGAGCTGGTGCGCGTGCAAGCGCCCAGGCAAGCGGCCGAGAAGGCTATGGACAAGTTCGACGGAGCCAGGGACACCAAATCCGCGACAGCGCTGCGTGCATTACTTCTACTACTCTGCATTTCCTGCCCGGTGACCATGTGTTACATGCACACTGGCTCAGAAGCTCCAACTGCTCCAGACATTCAGCGAACAAGGCCTGTACCTGCCGCAGAAACCCCCCGCCTCATATCGCCTGCACAAAGAGAAGAGATTGAGCGCCTCAATCGCCAACTGATTGCGGAAATAGCAGAGGCTGAGCGACTGCTACGAATTGCAGACGCCGACATGTTCAACCACGCCAAGTACGATGCTCTTTCTGATCAGGTCGCCAAGCTGGGCCCGCTCAGGGAGCGGATCCGGCAACTGGGCGGTACGCCGGCCAGGTAGCGAGGAAGCCCGCGCAGATTTTCGCGGGTTTTGAGGCCGGACGGAAAAACGAACGGAAGAACAAGGGGGACGTGACTCGATTTGGCATCGCATCCGGCTCCTGGTGTCCTGCGCCCCTACCTCGACAGGCCCGCGTGGCTCCCGGCGGACTCGTCTATCACGTGTTCAACCGCGCGGTGGCCCGGCTGCCGCTGCTGGCGAAGGCGGCCGACTACGCGGCGTTCGAGCGGGTGCTGGCCCAGGCCCACGAGCGGCGCCGGATCCGGATTCTGGACTACTGTATCATGCCGAATCATTGGTACCTGATCCTGTGGCCGCGAGCGGACGGCGAACTGACCGCCTTTATCCGCTGGCTCACGCACACGCACACGATGCGATGGCATGCCCACTATCATACCTCCGGCACGGGCCATCTGTACCAGGGGCGCTTCCCCTTGACACGCGGCATGGGGATCGCTTCGCGATCACTCTCGCGGAGCGAGAGGCCGCGCGTCAAGGGTTCAAATCGCTCCCCGTCCAGACCGACGAGCACCTGCTCACCGTCTGCCGCTATGTCGAGCGCAACGCGCTTCGCGCCGGCCTCGTCGATCGGGCACAGGACTGGCGCTGGAGCAGCCTCTGGCGGCGGACGGCCGGCAGCGACCAGGACCGGCAAATCCTCTCGGAGTGGCCGGTCGAGGTCCCGCCCAACCGGCTTGCCATGGTCAACCGCCCGCAGAGCCGGGCCGAGGAAGAGGCCCTGCAGAAGGCCATTCGCCGCAACGCCCCCTTCGGCTCTCCCGTCTGGATACAGCGCACCGCCAATCGCCTGGGCCTCCAGTCCTCCCTCCGCCCCCGCGGCCGGCCACGCAGGCACAACAGGGAGCAGGTTCCACCGCGGTGACGATAGAAATGGATCGCGTCCCATCCCAGCAGAGGGGTTGTTTCCTCATCGGCTGTCGGTGCGGAGCGACATACCCACGCGGTCAAAGAGCATGATCTGGGCGTAGACGCCGGCGCTGCTGGCGCGGTTCATGGCGTCGGCCATGCGGTTCCAACAGGTGGCATTGAAGACGTTCATGTCGAGCCTGTTGCCACCCAGTCCGCCCCAGTATCCGCCGGGCGTGCCGCGCCGGATTGCGAAAAGGATTATATAATCTTAGACTGGCCGCCGGTCATGTGTGGTCTACGTACCTTTCACTTTCGATCGGGGCAGGACATGAGCATCCGCTTCACCCTCGCACTGTCGTGCTGCGCGATGATGACGGCCGGCGTCTCGCGGGCGGACAGTCAGCCGGAGTTCCGAGGCGCCTGGGTGACCCGGTTCGAGTGGCCCACGCCCGACCCCGCCGAATGCAAGGCGCGGATCACGCAGGTCTTCGAGACCCTCGCCGCCAGGAACTTCAACGCGGCCGTGTTTCAGATCCGAGGAGAGGCCGACACCCTCTATCCGAGCGAGATGGAGCCGTGGTCGGAGCTCATCGGCGGGAAGGATCCGGGCTTCGATCCGCTCGCCTTTGCGATCCAGGAAGCCCACCGGCGCGGGATTCAGTTTCACGCCTACATGAACCCGATGCCGCTCCGCGCCCTGACCTGGCGCAGCCCGCCGCAGGATTCCCGGCACCTCTGGCACCGCCACGGGCCCGGATCGGCCGAGCCGTGGATCTGCGTCGACCGGGTGGGCAAGCCGGCCCGGGAACAGTATTACTACCTGAGTGCCGGCGTGCCCGAGGTACACGTGCATCTGCGCCGGGTGATCATGGACGTCGTGCGGCGCTACGACGTCGACGGCATCCATCTGGACCGCATCCGCTATCCCGGCCCCGAGTACAGTTTCGACCCGATCAGCAATCGGCGCTTCGCCGGACGCGGCAATCCGCAGTTGCTCGAGCGGTCGGACTGGCAACGACACCAGCTCGACAAGCTGATCAACGACCTGGCCGCCGAGATCCGGGCCGAGAAGCCCAAGGTGCTGCTCTCCTGCTCAGCGTGGGGCATCTACAACCGGCACCACATCCCCGGCTATCACGAATTCAGCAGCGGATACCACGATTACTCGCAGGACACCTGGAACTGGGTCCGCCTGGGCGCGATGGACCTGCTCATTCCGATGATCTACTGGAACCTGGCGGACCCCAAGCCGAATTACGACGAGCTGCTCGACGATTTCGTTCGCGGCGTCGGGGCCGGGCACGTGGCCGGCGGGCAGGCGGTTTTTTCGCCCGACGAGAACGTGCGGCAGATCCAGGCGACGCGGAAGGCCGGGGCGTGCGGGACGGTTCTGTTCACGCTCCGGTCGGCCCAGCGCCGCGGCGTCGTGGACCGCGTACACAAGGAGCTGTACCAGGAGAAGGTGGCTCCGCCGATCCCGGCCCGCGTGACCGCCCCGCAGACGGGTACGATCCTCGGCACGGTGGTCGCCGACGATGGCGCACCCCTGGTGGACGCGTGGGTGTCGATCCATGCCCCCGCGACGACCTCCGACGCCGCCGGTTCGCGCCGGCGCCGCCCGTCGGGCCCGACCTGGACGAGCGGTGCTGACGGCCGCTTCGCGTTCCACAACCTGCCGCCCGGCGAGGCCCGCGTCACGGTGAAATACGAGGGCGCACCCCCCGCCGACAGCGGGCCGGTCCAGGTGAAGGCCGGCGAGGTAACCCGCGTCGAGGTCAAGGTGCCCGGCGCGCTCGAGCTGCGCGACCAGCCGTACGTGGCCGTGGTGCGCCCCGCGGACGGCGCCGACACCTCGCGGGAGGTCGTCCACGTGCTGGGGCGGACGGTGCCCGGCCACCGGGTGAGCGTCGCCGGAAAGGACGTGGAGGTATTCGCCACCGGCGGCTTCGCGCGGGACAACATTCCCCTGCAGCCGGGGGAGAACCGCATTGACGTCACCGTATCCGACGGTACACGCCGCCTGACGCGGACGCTCACCGTCATCCGCACGCCGGCGCCGGAAACGGCACGCGCCGAAGAAACCTCGCCGGGTCCGGAGGCGCCCAGAGCCCCCTATCAGGCCTGGGATCCCGAGAAGACCCACGTGGCCGAGACCACAAGCCCCCAGACCGGCATCACGCACGGGCTTCACTCCGTGCGTCTCGGCGGGCCGTGGCTGGCGTGGGTGCCCACGGGTACGCGGCTGGAGGTGATCGGCAAACAGGGCCGGAGCTGTCACGTCCGTTTGTCGCCCGCCATGACGGGATGGGTCTCCGAGGAGGACATCCGGCTTCTGCCGGACGGCACGCCCATCCCGCACAATTTCTTTACGGCCGCGGAGGTGAGCGGCACCGACGACCACGATACGTTCTCGCTGGGCATGAGTGCTCCGGTCGTGGCGGCCGTCCGAACCGAGATCGAACCTCGCAACTGCGTCATCATCGACTTCTTCAACACGCATGACGCGGCGACCTGGCTGAGCCACAAGTCCGGGGCGAAGATCCTCGGACCCGTGCGGGTCGAGCAGATCGAGACCGAGCGCGTCCGTGTCACCGTGCCGATCAACGCGAAGCAGAACTGGGGCTACTGGACCGAAATCAAGGATGGCCGCTTCACCCTGCACGTGCGACGCCCGCCCCGCCTCGCGGCCGCCCCCGATTCGCCGCTCAAGGGCCTGCTGGTCGCCGTCGAGGCCGGGCACGGAGGCTCCAACGACGGCGCGGTCGGTCTGCTCGGCACCCGGGAGAAGACGGTCAACCTCGCCGGCGCCCTGGCACTGCAGAGCGAGCTGGAGAAACGCGGGGCCCGGGTCATTCAGGTGCGCCGGGGAGACGAATCGGTGAGCCTCAGCGAGCGGGTCGATCGCGCCAACGAGGCCAACGCGGACCTGTTCGTCTCGATCCACGCGAACGCCGCCGGCTCGGCCCGCGGGTACCTGAGCATCTCGGGCACCAGCACGTACTACCACGGGATCCATTGCCGGCTGCCGGCCCAGCGGGTGTACGAAGAGCTGCTCAAGCTGGGCTGGGGCGAGTTCGGCGTCGTGGGGAACTTCTCATACTCCCCGCTGCGCAACACGCGCATCCCGTCGATCCTCGTCGAGCAGGCGTTCATGAGCCATCCCGGCGATGAGGCCCGGCTGCTGGATCCGCAGTATCAGGGGCAGCAGGCCATCGCGATCGCCAACGGGCTCGAATCATTCCTCAGCAGCGTTCGTGAGTGAGTGGGTGCCGGCGGGGCGATCCGGCGGACTGTTCGACGCGGGGAGCGTCAAGGTGACGGTGAACCACTGGCCGAACTCCGACGTGGCGATCAGACTGCCTCCCAGCAGCGTGGCCAGCCGCCTGGCCAGTGGGAGACCCAGGCCGGCGTGCCGGCCGACGCCGTGACGCGAAGCGTCGCCCCGCCAGAACCGCTCGAAGACACGCTCGACCTGGTCCTGCGGCACCTGGCTGCCCGTGTTGGCGATGCGGACGAAGGCCGCCCCCGCCTCGAGGCCCGTGTCCACGCGGATCTCGCCTCCCGAATCCGCGTACACCACTGCATTATCAAGAAGGTTGGTCAGGATCTGGCGCAGCAGCTCGCGGTCGGTCTCCATCACGACCGCCGGGTCGCCGTTCCAGCTCACCCGCAGCGATCTGGCCTTCGCGCCTCCTTCAAGAGGCTCCCAGCACTCCTGCAGCAGCGCCGGCAGGGGCACCGGTTCGTGCCGGACCGTCAACTGGCCCCGGTCCAGTCGGGCCAGTGAAAGCAGGTTGCCGGTCATGGTCTGCATCGAAGCGGCGATGCGCAGACACTCCCTCATCGCCGCCTGGTAATCCTGCGCAGGGCGGTCGCGCGACAGCGCGACTTCGAGCACCGATCGCACACCCGCCAGCGGCGTTCGCAGCTCGTGAGCCACGTCGGCCGTGAACGAGCGCTCTCGATCGACGGCGGTCTCGAGCCGTTGCAGAAGCTGATTGCTCACCTCCACCACCGGAGCCAGCTCAGCGGGCGCGTCGGGCAGGTCGATGCGATCGGACAGGTTTTCTGTGCGGAGTGCGGCGATCTTCCCGGCCAGGCGGTTCAACGGGGCCAGTCCGCGCCAGACCACGCCCACCATCACGCCGGCCGTCAGGGCCGTCACCACCAGGCCGATCCCGATCAGGATCCGCCGGAGTCCGCGCAATTCCCCTTCGAGTTGAGCGGTCTCCTTGGCGAACATGACCCGGATCCCCCCGCGCCCGGCGGACGGCCGATCCGAATCATCCCGCGCAACAGTCTCGATGATCGCGGCGCGTCAGCTTCGGCCATCGGGCAACATCAATGATGTGAAGAGCAATTCAGAGCCGGTTGCCGGAGGGGCCAGTCCCTGCGCCGGCAGAGACGGAGAGCGGGCGATCGGCCGGCCGTCCTGCCGCCAGATCTCGAAGTACTCCGGGCGATCCGCCCGCGTGAACTCGGGCAGGATCCGGTAGTCGATCTCGAACTCGAAACGGTCGCCTTCCCGCTCGACGAGCGAAGCGAGCAGACGGGCTCTGGCGACCAGGGCATCATCGAAGACCCGCCAGAAGCGGTTGCAGGTGGCCCGGTAGACGATCACGCCGCCGATCAGGACGATCGTCAGGGTCCCGGCGACCGTGCTGAGCAGCAGCCTGCCTCGGATCGATCGCGTCATGCCTCTTCGCCCAGCAGGTAGCCCTGTCCGCGGCGGGTGTGAATCAACGGCGGCGAGCCCGGACGTTCGATTTTCCGGCGCAGGTATCCGACGTACACGTCCACGACGTTGCTCTGGGCGGTGGATTCCAGTTCGTACAGATGTTCCCAGATCTCCGTGCGGCTCACGAGCTGCCCGGCCTTGAGGGCCAGGAGTTCCAGCAGCGCGTATTCCCGCGCGGTCAGCTCGATCGCTTCGCCGGACCGCCGGACCGTTCTGGCATTCGTATCGATCTCCAGATCGCCGACGTGTATGACGGGGCTTTTGACATCGTAGCGGCGCCGGATCAGCGCCCGTATCCTCGCCAACAGCTCATCGAACGCGAAAGGCTTGACCAGGTAGTCGTCGGCCCCCAGGTTCAGCCCCTTCACGCGATCCTCCAATGCATCGCGGGCCGTGAGGACCAGCACGTGCGTCTGACGGCCCTGTTCCCGCAATCGCCTGAGGATCGTCAGGCCGTCCAATCCGGGCAGCATGAGATCGAGCACGATGACATCGTATTCACCCGTGCGGGCCTGCCACCAGCCCTCCTCACCGTCGACCGCCGTATCGACGGCGAATCCTGCCTCGCGCAGACCTTGAGCGACGGATGCGCGCAACGGTTCATAGTCTTCGATCAGCAGGACTCGCATCGATTCTGTGGGGCGGGACGGGCAGGCGACGCGCTGCCCATCCCACCGACTCGCCATGGCGACCACGCCGAGCGGCACGGCCGGCAGCGAGGAGCTTCTCCGAAACACCTCGGATGTCGGGATCGAAGCCGCGAGTTTACGGCCGACTGGCAGCCGGTCACCGTGCGTGGTCTGCCCGCCAATCGTCAATTGTCATCGTCATCGTCATCATCGTCGTCGTCGTCGCCATCGTCATCCTTCTGGCCGGAAACCTTTCCGGTCGGGCTGATCTTCAATTCCTTGTTCTTTCCGTTCACTTTGCCTTCCACCTCATAGAAGACGACGGTATGCATCTCGTAATGAACCTTCTCGGCGCCGGCGAGGGCCTTCTGCGCTGCGTCCCGGACGGCCTGTGGGACTTCGTCCGCCGCCACCCCCTGCTCGGTCTCCAGCAGGATGCCGTCGGCGGTCACCTCCGCTTCGACCTCCTTGCCGTTGACCATCCAGGCTGCTTCGTAGATCTGGACGCCGTGCTCCTTTTCCGACTCGATTTCGGTGATGGCGTTGCCGTCCGCCAGTTTCAGCAGGGCCTCCTTGGCGCGTGCGGGGAGCTGATCCAGGGTGAGATTCGCAGCCCAGACCGTCAACGTCGCACCTCCGACAAGCACTGCAGAGGTTCCGAGGACTGCCATTCTTCTTCGAGTCATGAGAGATCTCCTCAATTCCGGTGTCTCCAGCCGGTCCGCCCGGATCGCCACGCGACCCGCCCACTCGCGTCCGGCATCAGAACGCCACTATAACCCGGCTGAATGAGAGGACGATGAGAATGGGCTGATGCGTTTGTGTGGCGTTCTCCCGTCTCCCGCTCAGGTGGGGAGCGATCCCACGAGGCCGGGCGATGATGAGCTTCACGGCGGGCTCCAGCCCGGATGATCGTCGCGGCGTCACAGCAGCAGGACGTTCCGTCGCCTGAGTTCCTCGCGGAGCTCGTCGGGCCAGATGCCGCACTGAACCTCGCCGACGTGGGCTTTGCGCAGATAGAACATGCAGAGGCGGGATTGACCCAGGCCGCCGCCGATCGTCTGCGGCAGATCCCCCGCCAGCAGACGTCGATGGAACAGAAGCCCGGCGCGGTCCTGCGTCTTGGTGATCGCGAGCTGCCGGTTGAGGGCCTCGGCGTCCACCCGGATTCCCATGGACGAGAGCTCAAACGCCCTTCCGATCACCGGGTTCCAGATGAACAGATCGCCGTTGAGCCCCCTGCCTCGCTCCGTGGGCGTGGACCAGTCGTCGTAGTCCGGCGCCCGGCCATCGTGCGGTCGCCCATCCGACAGGGCCGCCCCGATGCCGATCACGAACACCGCACCCAGCTCCTGGCAGATGCGGTTTTCCCGCTCGCGCGGAGAGAGCTGCGGAAAACGCCGCTCCAGCTCTTCGCTGTGAACGAATTCGATCTTCTCGGGCAGGATCGGCTGGATGGCCGGGTACACCTCGGCAACCCGCTGCTCGGTTCGAACGATCACGTCGTAAATGCGCTCCACCACCCGGTACAGGAAGCTCAGGTTCCGCTCGCCGGGATGCATCACCCGTTCCCAATCCCACTGGTCGACATAAATCGAGTGAATGTCGTCGAGCGTCTCGTCCGGGCGAATGGCGTTCATGTCCGTGTAGATCCCTTCGCCCGGGGAGAAGCCGTAATTGGCCAGGGCCATGCGCTTCCATTTGGCCAGGGACTGCACGATCTCCGCTTTCTGCCCTGCCAGCGCCTTGACCGGAAAGCTGATCGGGCGCTCGATGCCGTTGAGGTTGTCATTGATGCCCGTATCGGCAGGGACAAAGAGCGGCGCACTGACCCGGAGCAGGTTCAATGCTTCGCCCAGGTGGATCTGGAAATACTCCTTGATCAGGCGGATCGCCCGTTCGGTGTCTCGAAGATCCAGTCGTGACTGGTAACCGGCGGTGCTGCTGCTGTGCATCGATGCCATTCTTCACTCCACGGCTCCGGCCACCCGAGAGGCCGATCATAGCCGAGGCCGGCGATTCCTGCTCGGAGGCGCTCTGACGTGATGTGTAGTGGTTCAGCCTGAATGGGAGAGCAAGGTCACACCCGCCACGGGCTCACAGCGAGGGCAGCGTCCAGGGCTTGCGGTACTCGCGGGTGAGCATCTTCGCGGCCTGCGGGTCGTCTTTGATCGTCTCCTGCCCGGCGTCCCAGACGAGCTTGCGGCCGACGCGGTACGAAATATTGGCCAGGAGACCCGGAATCGTGGAGCGTTGGCCCATTTCGACGTCCGCGGTCGGCGGCGGGCGGTGGGCCCGCACGGACTCGAGAAACATCCGCTGGTGCGGGCCGTTCTCGGGCGAGGGGCCGTGTTTGACCGCGGCGAAGCGGGGCTTACGCCGGTCGGGCGGGGCGTACCAGTCGACCGGTTCGGGCACGACCTCCCAGCCCGAGCGGTTGATGAAGAGCGTGCCCTGATCGCCGTAGAAGACCTGGCCGTAGCGCTGCTCGTTCCACAGGTGCCGCCCGTTGCCCCGGCGATGGAAGTACTGGGCCGTAAAGCCCTTGTACTCGAACAGCACGTCGATGGTGTCGGGCATGTCCGTGTTGTCCTTCGTGGTGAATCGCCCGCCCGTCGCGCACACCGAGAGCGGCTGGTCCTCCTTCATCGCCCAGTGCGTGATGTCGTGCAGGTGCACGCCCCACTCGGTGACGTAGCCCCCGCCGTAATCCCAGAACCAGATCGAGAAGTTCTCGCCGTAGCGGTTGGGGTTGAAGCGGGCGTCGGGGGCGGCGCCGAGCCAGAAGTCCCAGTCGAGCCCCGCCGGCGGGTCGCCATCGGGCGGATTGCCGAAGCCCTCGGGGGCGATGTTCTGGATGTTCCACATCTCGACCTTGCTGACTTTGCCGAGCCGGCCGGAGTGAATGAACTCGACGGCCTCCTGGAACATCGTCATGTTGCGCTGCTGCGTGCCGATCATGGCCACGCGGTCGTACTTGCGGGCCGCTTCGACCATGATCCGCCCCTCGCGGACGCTCCACGCCAGCGGCTTCTCGATGTAGACGTCTTTGCCGGCCTGACACGCCTCGACCATGGGCAGGCAATGCCAGTGGGCATCGACCGCGATCACGACCGCGTCGATGTCCCTGCGTTCGAGCAGCTTGCGGTAATCGTGGATCTGATCGGGCTTCCCGCCCAGCTTCTCGCGCATGGCCGCCGCCCGCGGATCGTTCACGTCGCACACGGCCGCCACGCGAATGCCGCCCACCTCGAGAAATGCATCCAGAAGCTGATTGCCCCGCCGGCCGCAGCCGACGAATCCGAGGGAGATGCTCTCATTGGCGCCCGGCCGTGCGGGGGCGCGACGCAGGGCGGCATCGGTCAGCAATGTTCCGACGACCGCCGACCTGGTGATGAACCGGCGGCGAGTGATGCCGTTCGACATGCCTGAACCTCCAGCGGTGGTTCAGGGAGTTCTAATGCGCAGGGGCGGGCTTGACAACTCACGACAGCGAATGCCGCGGAAACCGGCGATGGAGTCGCAGCCCAAACACGCCGCCGAGGAGCACGAGGGCCGCGCTGGCGGGCTCCGGCACCGGCCGCGTGGCCACGAGCGTGCCGGTGAAATCGATGAGAATCGTGAGACCCGAGGCAGGAACGGAGCCGCTGATGGCGACGGGGATGGTCAGCGTCTCGGTCAGGCCGTCGGAGGTCAGCGTCGCGGGTGCGCCGGCGTTGGCGTACGTACCGGTGGCAAGCGCCTGCCGGCCGGCGTCGCTGGCGAGGCCGACCACGAGATAATCCATGACGCCGCTGAGGATCTCAAGCGATGGGGCCGGAAACTGACCGCCGACAAGGGCCTCGGGGCCCGACGTCGCCTGGATGGAGAATCCGCGGACGGCGCCGTATACGAGCGCAAGGGTCAAATCCAGGACACCGCCGTAGTTGGCCGGGGCATTGCCCGGCAGACCCTGCTGATCGGGCTGCCATGAGCCGCTGTTCGCGGCCGTGAGCGTGCCGCCGAGCATCTGAATCGTGCCGGCCCCAAGGTCAGCTTCGATCGCGCCTGAGTAGGTCGTGGACAAGCTTCCGGGCGCCTGCTGCGTCATGGGAATCGCGGGGCTCTGGAGCTGGCCGGCCACGCTCAGCGTGCTCTGGGCCGGGTCGAGCGTGTAGGAAACGACGGCAGCGGACGCGACGATGGGTTGGATCAGGAGGCAGGATAAACCGACGGCGCCAGCGCGCACGGACCTGTACATTCTCTCTCCCTTCGGTAACAGACAATCACTTTTTAACCGAAAGACAGGCCTCGTTCAACAGCTCGGCGCCGGGAACACCGCCCGCGGGGTGCATCCGGAGCTCAGTGGCAGACGAGTGGAATGGGTCCCGGCGCGCCGGGACATCCCCAATCGCGGATGCCCATCGCCCGTGACCCACTCGCACGGGCAGCGAGTATCCCGATGAACATCGGGACCCATGCCACCCGAGAAACATGCCCCTGTATTTCGGACGCACCCCCGCCCGCGGCTCAGACCGCACCGCGTCGCCGCCCGCGGAGGGTCAGCAGGCCGCCGGCCATCAACAGAGCAAGGCTCGCGGGCTCCGGTATGTAGCGGATGTGAAGCGCCGGGGCCACCGTGCCCTCAGACGATGAAAAACGCCAGCCGTCGGTGTTGAACGGCAGAAACGCCCAGCCCTCGTTCGCGGCCCCGTTGGCCCACGCCTGGACCGAGGCGGTCACGTCGAAGATCACGCGGCCGGTGACGAGATTGTTCGCGTCACCGGTGGGATTGTAGAAGGTGCCGTCGATACGCACCTCCGCCCCCGCAATCGCCTCAACGCCGTTCGCCTGGACGCCGGCGCCCAGCGAGTTCCACGTGTCCGTGTCGCTCCAGGAGGCCAGCATGCGATGCACGTCCGCGCCGTGGCCCTGATCCACGTGATTGAGGTCGAGCCAGGCGGAGACGATGGTCGCCCCCGACGGGATGGAGCCGCCTTCATGCGCGAACAGGTTCTGGAACTTCAGGAGGCTCTGCGTGGGCTGCCCGGCATCCTCGCCGTCCACGCTGAGCTCGGTGTTAGTGGCGAAGCTGTTGTCATCCGGAGCCGCACCCCGAATGCGCGTGTCGCGGGTGCCCGTGTAGCCGCCGACCCCCTGCTGGAACGTCACATCGACTGCCCCCGCCACCTGCGGCGAGTAGACGACCTTGACGCGAGGCCGGTTGGCCGTGGTCGCATTGGTGAAGTTGGCCACTTCCCACCCATCCGTTCCATTGGGCAGGATCCCCCAGCCGTGATTCACCGCACCGCCCGACCAGGACTGGAAGCTGCCGGCGACGTTGAAGGTTCGGGGGCCCACGACGGAGGTCGCGCCCGTGTTCACGACCGCGCCAGAGACCGCCTCGACATCGTCGTTCTGAATGCCCGCCCCCATGCTGTTCCAGGTGCTCGACGTGTTCCACGGCTGGAGCATGCGGTGGAAGCGGCCGCCCTGGGCGGAGGTGTTGGTGGTGTTCAGACGTAAAGCCGCGTAGTGAATGTCCGACCCGAGCGGGATTGGACCGCCATCATTGGAGAAGAGGCCGCCAAACCTGATCAGACCGTGCGCCTGGTTGGGTGCGGGGTCTTCGGTGTCGATCTTGATCGTCACCGGCTGACCGGAGGCGGTGTTGGGCGTTGCCTGGTGCAGCATTGTGCCCTCGCCTGTGGAGAAGACGGTCTCGGCCGCCCAGAGGGGTGAGGCCAAGGTGATGATGACGGCAGGGGCGACCAGATGCAGCCAAGAGCAAACGCGTCGGTTCGTGTACGACATGGCTCTTCTCCTCCAAAAGGCTCGCGCGAAGGCGAGCGGCTGGCCCGTACGAAATGCGAAAGCAGTATACAGCCCCACCCCTCCCGCGCCTAGCGGAAAAATGGGGGACCCAGTAGTTCCTGAAGCTTTCTCGGTGCAACGGCCGTGTTCGGGCAAAGGTAGGGCATCTTCGAACACCGGCGGGGCGCAAGCAAAAACCGCCGGCCAGGGGTCGCCTGGCCGGCGGCTTTGTTCTTGCGATCGATGGTATCGGATCGGCAAAGCCTGTTGCAGGTGTTGTCATCTCACCGGCGAGGTGCCGGTGCCACAGAAGATTGCTTCTTCGAGCGTAATCGGAGGTGCTTGACGTCGCCGGTCCGAATGGACCGGCGCTGCGTGGTGACAGCACGTCATCCACGCGATGCAAGCCGTTGGCCATTAGTACTGGTCCGCTCAAACCATCTCTGGTCTTACACTCCCAGCCTATAGGCGTCGTGGTCTACGACGGGCCTTCATCCCCGAAGGGAACCGAGACCTTATCTCGCGGGGGGCTTCACGCTTAGATGCATTCAGCGTTTATCCTTTCCCAGCTTAGCTACCCTGCGCTGCCGCTAGCGCGACAACAGGTACACCAGAGGCTGGTACCTTCCAATCCTCTCGTACTAGGAAGATATCCGCTCAAGTCTCGTACGCCCACGGCAGATAGGGACCGACCTGGCTCACGCCGGTCTGAACCCAGCTCGCGTACCGCTTTAATTGGCGAACAGCCAAACCCTTGGGACCGCCTTCAGCCCCAGGATGCGATGGGCCGACATCGAGGTGCCAAACCGCCTCGCCGCTATGGACGCTCGGAGGCGATCAGCCTGTTATCCCCGGAGTACCTTTTATCCGTTGAGCGATGACCCTTCCACA
>CAZQEN010000194.1:0-14161 GCA_964591605.1 uncultured Planctomycetales bacterium | reverse complement strand
CAGCATCCGCCCGCGCGGGCGCCCCCGGAAACGCAAAAAGGGCGGGAAGGACGCAATCGCCCCATGACATGAAACTTGGGCCTTTTCCATCGTCCAGCGACGAAGACGGGATCGGCGATGCGTGCGACGCGGGCGGCGGCTCTGCGACTCTACCGTTTCTGGGATTTCTTGTAGTCGGATTCGAGCTGGGCAAGTTGTTTCTTGGTGGCGATTTTGTCGGTGGCGTTCATGCGGTCGATGATCAGCCGGCCGTCGAGGTGGTCGACCTCGTGCTGCCAGATGCGGGCGACCAGGTCTGCGCCGCCGAGCTGGACGGGCCGGCCCTCGAGGTCGACGGCCTGGATCGTGCACTGGCGGGCCCGGCGGACGATGACGCGCACCTCGGGGATCGAGAGACAGCCCTCTTCACCCTCCACGGCGCCGGTGAGGTCGAGGAGCTCCGGGTTGACGTAAACACGGTCGTCGGCGGGCTCGCCGGTCGGGTTGCAGACGAAGATGCGATCGGCGACGCCCACCTGCGGGCCGGCCAGGCCGACGCCGCGGTTTGCCTTCATCAGCTCGAGCATCTGCCGGGCGAGGGCGGCCAGGCGGTCATCGAACACCCGGACGGGCACGCACTTCTGGCGCAAGCGGGGATCGGGGTAGAGCACTATCCGGGTAGGAAGAGGCGTCTCGGACATCGCGACCTTTCCGGCGGGATACGCCGCCTGCGGGACATTTTAGCCGGGCCGTTCTTCGGTGCCACCGGGCGCGGGGACCGCGCCGCGTGAGGGGTGCGTGACCGCCTGGGCCTGCGTCGTCGTCAGAACCCCCGCGGGAGCGGGGGGTCCGGGACTTATCCGTCAGTGCAGATTGCGGAATGACAGATCCCCCTGCGGAAGCAGAGGGTCCGTTCAGCCGGCGCCTTCGGCATTCCTCCCGTCGCTCCCGCGACGGGTGCTGCCGTGATGAGGCCCGCCCAAACCGTCACAGACCCCGACCGGGGGGTGTGACGCATGGGGCGCGGCCATCGCTCCGGGCAGCGGCCGCCGCTTTTGGTGCAGGCGTCTCGCCTGCACCGTGCAGCCAGGACGGCTGCACCACAACGCCGACCCGATTCCCCGTAAAAACTGCCGGACTCCGACCGGGTGGGCGGCGGCTCAGCCTTGACCGCAAGCCGCATTCTGCTAGGATTTTACGATTGGTGCGTTTGCCGCGCACCCTGCCGGCGTGTGCTGGAATCGGCGGCCGGTCCACGGCGGTCTCCCCGCCGCCGGTCGCCGCGTCATCCCCGATGGCGTGGCGCGGGCGTCCCGCCCGTGGCGACGGACGGCCCGTACGGCCGTGCCACGAATAACACCTGCGGCATAGCGGGCTCACCCGGCCACCGTGCGAAAACAGTGCCGATGAAAACAGAGGGTCATGAGTAAGAAGCCCGACAACAACGGTCAGCCGCCCTCATTCACCGAGGAGGAGATCGCCAAAGCCCGCCAGTGCTTCGCCCGCGGGCAGGAACTGGCGGCCAAGAAGAACTTCGACTACGCCATCTCGATGTACATCAGCGGCCTGGAATACTGGCCCGATGCGGTGGATGAGGGGCACAAGCCCTGCCGGGCCGCGGCGCTGTTTCGCGGACCCCAGAAGGTGGGCTTCCTCGACGAGCGCAAGCACAAGATTCACGACAAGGACGCCAAGCGGGCGATGCTCAACGCCGAGACCCTGCTCGCGAAGGATACGCGGAACCTGGGCTACATGGAGGCGATGTTCACCAACGCGGCCCGGGCACGGTACGACCAGACGGCGATGTGGATCGGTGAAATCCTCGCGGAGGCGGCCGCCCGTGAAGAGAAGCCCAGCCCCGCCCGCTTCGACGTGCTCCGCCGGACCTTTGAGGAGCTTTCGGACCGCAACGCCGAGACCAACCCGACCCTGGCGATTGCCGCCCTGGACCGGGCCCTCGACGCGGTGAGCCGGCTCAAGGCCCTCAAGCCCACGGACATGGAAATCGCCACGTCGCTGCGCCACATGGCGGGCAAGCTCACCATCCTCAAGGGCAAATACTCCTCCGCCGAATCGTTCCGGGACTCGCTCCAGGACGTGGACTCCCAGCGGGAACTGCACGATCAGGACCGGGCGCACCAGTCCGACGAGCGGATGGAGGAGCTGGTGTCGAGCGCCACCGCGGAGTACCAGGCCAATCCGACGCACGCCCCGGCGATCGCCAAGCTGGTCGACCTCCTGCTCAAGCGCGAGGTGGAGGCCGAGGAGAACAAGGCCATCGGGATCCTGCTGAAGGCATTCGAGGCGACCAAGGAATACCGCTACCGCATGCGGGCCGAGGACGTCCGCATCAAGCAGCTCAACCGCCAGGGCCGCCAGATCCTCGAGTCGGGCAACAAGGAGGCCGCCCGCGAGCACCTCAAGAAGCAGCTCAAGTACGAACTCGACATCTACAAGGATCGCATCCGGCACTATCCGACGGATCTGCGGCTGCGATACGAATACGGCAAGCGGCTCTTCTCGGGCGGGCGGTATGACGACGCGATTCCGGTGCTGCAGGATGCCCGCAACGAACCGCGGGTCCGCCACCGCTGCAACCTCTACGTGGGGCGGTGTTTCTACGAAAAGGGCTACTACGGACAGGCGATCGACGTACTGCGCGAGGCCATCGAGCAGTACGAGGCGCACGATGACGAGATGGGCAAAGAGATGCACTACTGGCTGGGGCGCTCATACGAGGCGGGCGGCCAGGTCCCCGATGCCTTGAAAGTCTACGGGCAGCTCATACAATGGGACTACAACTATCGGAAGGGTGAGGTCCGCAAGCGGATCGACGACCTTCGGCGGCCGACCCAATCCCCCGAGAGTTAAGTTCCGAAAATCAGGAGACTTACGTGGCTCATTCCCTCTCCGCCAAGAAGCGGATGCGTCAGAACCTCAAGAACCGCGCCCGCAACCGGGCCCGAAAGGTAGAGCTCAAGAAGACGCTGCGCGATTTCGACGCGGTGGTGCAAACCGGGGATGCTTCGAAGGCGGGCGAGACGCTCAAGACCGCTATCCAGCGGATCGACCGGATCGCCGCCAAGGGCACCATCCACCGGAACACCGCGGCCCGCAAGAAGAGCCAGCTCCAGCGGCGGGTCAACGCCCTCAAGGCCACCGCCAAGAGCTGATCCCCCCATGGCCGCCGATATCCATATCACCGTGACGCAGCGTGCCGGCCGTGCGTGTGCCAGCTCGGGATCGAAGTGGGAGCCCATCATGGGCTACTCGCGCGCGGTCCGCAGCGGCAACACGATCGCCGTGACCGGCAGTGTCGGCATCAACGCTGACGGCACCTATTCACCTTCGCTCGGCGATCAGACGCGACGGTCGCTGGCCATCATCCGGGCCGCGATCGAGGCCCTCGGCGGGAAGATCGAACATGTGATCCGGACCCGCATGTACGTGACGGATGTTTCGAAATGGGAAGAGGTTGCGCGCGTTCACGGGGAAGTGTTTGCGGACATCCGCCCCGCCACGACGATTGTCGAGGTGGCCCGGCTCATCGACAGCGCCGCCCTGATCGAAATCGAAGCCGACGCCATCATCCCGTGATGCATGCCCACCCTCTCAGCCGCTGCTGAGTGTCTTGACCAGGCAGACCATCCCTTTCACCACCAGGCTGATGATCAGGAGCAGCAGCAGCACCGCCACGCTGAACGTGATGAGCGGCCAGGCCGACCCCATCGGCCCGGACGTGGCCGATAGAATCTGACCCGCCAGGAACGCGAGAATCCCGGTCAGCAGGATCGCCCCCAGCGCCCCGCGAATATTGCCGGTCAGCGGGGCCATCCGCACGGTCAAACAGATCGCCAGATACAGGAACAACAGCGTCCGCCAGTTGGTGAGATCCTGACTGCGGACGACGCTCACCAGGTCTTCGATGAGGCTGACCGACTGGCGCAGCATGCTGAAAAACAGGCCCAGGCTTGTCGGCAGGGACAGCCTGGCCAGGGAGGAGGACTCCATCGCACTGAGGATGGACGTGCCGAAGTATCGGGACACCCAGTAGATCGCGACCGCGCAGCCTACCATGGGCAGCAGGGCGATGATGATCGTTCCCACGAGCGGGACGCGGGGCTGGGCGTCTTCGCCCGTTTCGGGCTCCCCGGAATCGTCGTCTTTGATGAGGGTGGTGTTGTTGACGGTGCCGCCGGTGATGAGCAGTCCGAGGACATAGCCGAGCTGGGCGACCAGGGTACCGGGGAGCAGGATGGAGTTCACCACCTTGGGTTGCACGAGCGAGCTCCAGAGCCGGTGCACCCCCAGGGCCGTGAAGACGATGACGACCAGCCAGAAGGTGAGCTGAGCGTATTCCATGCGCGGAATCCTCCTGCATCGGAATATCGGCTCTTGCCGTCGGCGAGGCTGAGGCGAGTTTGCCCGTGCCCCTGGGTGGGCCGGCGGAGCCGCACAGGGTGGCGTCCGCCATGGGCAGGCACCCCAAACGGCCTTGCCGGTCAGCCCCACCCCATCGAGTGCACCCCCGCGGGGCAGGCCGATTGACACCCCGCGGCACAGCGTCTAGCTTGCACGCCTCACGTTTGCCCCAGGCCACCCAGGAGCCGATAGACAGGTATGGCGTCAGCCTTCGATTACGACTGGTTTTCCGGACCCGCCTTTGCCCTGCAGAAAGAGCACGCCCGCCGGCGGTGTGCGGCGAAGCGATTCCCCCATCTGGCCCCGGAACAGGCCGCGACTCATGCCGCCTACCAGACCTTTTTGAAGGAGCTCGAGGTCCGCACGCTCATCTATCTGCGCGACGGATTCAGTTATGAGCTCAAGGAGCAGGTCGATCTGGGCCTCAAGGGTCTGCTCACGTTCGAGTGCGAGCCGGTGGACGAGCAATACAAGGTCGGCGCGTTCATCGTGTCGGTCCTGTTCGAAGAGATCGTGCGGGTCGAGAACTTCGCGGTGCATCCATCGGAGAAGCCCGAAGATGTCCCGCTGATCACGGGCTTCCGCACGAGCCCGGGCGGTCCGCAGATCGGCAGCGAGGTGCCCGCCACACGGGATGAGGCCCGGGATTGAGCGCGGGCGTGACGGCCGCCTCCGGACGGGCACGCTGCGGCTCGTCTCACGCCGCTACGAGCCCTCCTTGGCCGCCTGACTCCAGTCACTGCGTGATCGGTCGGTGTCCTGCGCCGAGTGCTGACTGAACATGCTCGAGCCCTCCACACCTGCCGCCGCAACGGGTGAATCGACGGACTCGCTCGATCGTGTGGCCGCGGAGCACGATCGGTGGCGCCGCCGCAACCCCTACTACTACCGTGAGCTGGTCCGCCTGTTCCGCCGGCACGTGCCGCCGGGGGCCCGCGTGCTCGATGTGGGCAGCCAGGCGGGCGAACTGCTGAGTGGCCTGCAGCCGGCGCCCGAGAGCGTCGGCATCGAGGAGGATTCCGGGCTTCGCGAGCTGGCCCGACGCAGAGATCCCGCCCACCGATATGTCTCGTCACTGTCCGAGCTGCCGGCCGGGCAGGTGTTCGACTACGTCACGATCTGCAACACCGTCGGCCAGATGCATGATGTGCAGGCGACGCTGACCGCCGTGCGGCCCTTCTGCGGCCCGCAGACGCGGCTGATCATCGCCTATCAGAACGCGGTGTGGGAGCCGCTGCTGACCCTTGCCACGCGCCTGGGCTGGCGGCGGCGGTCAGGGCCGCAGAACTGGCTCTCGCGGGACGATCTGCAGAATCTGTTGAATCTGGCGGGCTTCGAGACGGTGCGCGTCTTCTGCGAGACGCTCTGCCCCAAGGGCATTCCCGCCGTGGCGGCGCTGCTGAACCGGTTCGCGGTGCGATTCTGGCCGTTCAAGCATCTGGGGCTGAACGTGCTGGTGGTGGCCCGGCCGCTGATTCCGCCGTTTGCCGGTCGAAACCCCGCGGTCAGCGTCATCGTTCCGACGCGGAATGAACGGGGGAACATCGAGGCGGCCGTCACCCGCACGCCGGAGATGGGCGCGGGCACCGAGATCGTGTTCGTCGACGGATGGAGCACCGACGGCACGCCCGAAGAAATCGAGCGGTGCATCGCGGCGCACCCGCAGCGCTCGATCCGGCTGATCCGGCAGGAGGGCGAGCGCGGCAAGGGGCAGGCCGTCCGGCAGGGTTTCGCTGCCGCCCGCGGGGATATTCTCATGATCCTCGACGCCGATCTGACCGTCGCGCCCGAGGATCTGACCAAGTTCTATGCGGCCATCGTCGAGGGCAAGGGCGAGTTCATCAACGGCACGCGGCTCGTCTATCCCATGCACGACGAGGCCATGCGCTTCCTCAACAAGATCGGGAATCGCTGCTTCAGCCTGCTGTTCACCTGGCTCATCGGCCAGCGCTTCCGCGACACGCTCTGCGGGACAAAGGCGCTGACCCGGGCCAACTACGACCGGATCGCCTCCACGCGGGCGGAGCTCAGCCTGCTGGACCCGTTCGGCGATTTTGACCTGATCTTCGGGGCGGCCCGCAATGACCTCAAGATCACCGAGGTCCCCGTGCGATACGGCGCCCGCACGTACGGGGAGACGAACATCAGCCGGTTCCGCGACGGCTGGCTGCTGCTCAAAATGAGCTGGCAGGCGTTCTGCAAGATCAAGCTGCGATAGCCGAATCCAGGCACGCCCGATGGCCGATCCGGATGCTTGACGTTGCCCCGCGCTTGCCCACAATGGCGCGCGATGAGCGACCTGCCACCTGAACCCGGGGGAGCCCCGGCGCCGCCCGATGCGAACGAGCCGATGACGCCGCGCCTGATGGGGCGGCTCTTCATCGTGCCGCTGCTGATCGTGGCCATGATCGTCGGCTCGTCGGTGCTGGTCGTGCTCCTGTTCGGCTGGATCACCACATCGCAGCAGGAATCGGTGGAGAAGCTGGTCACCCGGATCGAGGCCGGCTCGGGCCAGAAGGTGTTCGGCGTGGCCCTGCTGCCCCGCGACAAGGAGGTCTGGCAGGCGGCGATGGAGCTGGCGCGGCGGCTTGAGCCGGGGCACCCCCAGGCGGTGCCGGCCGACCAGCGCCCCCAACTGGCCCGGCGGCTGGAGGCCATTCTCGAACAGACCCGCGGCGGCGAGCAGCACGGCATCGGCCGCGAGATGCAGCAGTTTCTGCTCACCGCGCTGGGCAATCTCGGCCAGGCGGGCAGTGTCCGCGTGCTCGTCCAGTATGCCACCGATCAGAAGCAGCCGCCCGCGGTGCGCCGCCATGCGATCGGCGCCCTGGTCCTGATGCGCGGCGAGCCGGAAGCCCGCGACGCGGCGGCGGCCCTCATTCCGCTGATGGAGGATCCCGACCCGGTGCTGCGGATCGCGTCGACCGTCGCGGTGGGGGCGCTGGCCTCGCCGGCCGATCGGGCCGCGATCGACGCGCTCACCCGGGCATACCGCACCAATGACCGCGAGGTCGGCTGGAACGCCGCGCTGGCCCTGGCCCGGCTCGGCTCGACGGTCCCGGTGCCGCTGCTCAAGGACATGCTCACCCGCCGGTACTGGGAATCGCAGAAGGTGGAGATCCCCGGCGCCGCCCGCCCCGGTGAGCCCGAGCGCCGCCTGGCCCCGGCGCAGGTCGAGAGCTACCTGCTTCTGACCATCGACGCGGTCGTCGCGCTGGCCGATCCGCAGGTCAGGCCGAATCTGCAGCGTCTCGAGGATGACCCGTCCCTCCAGGTCCGCGACCGGGCCCACAAAGCGCTCCAGAACTGGCCCGCCAGCCGCCCGGCCGGTTGAACGGCCGGATCCCGCCTGGCGGGCGGAACCGGCGATGGATGACCGACCCGCCCCCCGGGGTCCCATCCCGCAGATTGCCTTTGCACGCCCGAAGAAACCGCCGTATCACCAGCGGCTTCGCGTTGATCGCGGTGCCTGTGTTTGCTAGACTTAGAAAAGTCAGAGGGCTATGGCCATGCAGATCTCCGTCGATCGACCCGACCTGAGACAATTCGTGGAAGAGCAGATCAGGACTGGACAGTACCCAACTCCTGACGCAGTCGTGGAGTGTGCTCTGGAGTATGCGAAGCTTCGCCAGGAAGCTCTCCCATCGGGCGAGGAACTCAAGCGGCTGATTGCCGAAGGTCAGGCGGATGCAGATCGCGGAAAGCTGATCCCCGGCTCTGTGGTCTTCCGGGAGCTGATGCAGCGCAGCGCGGAGCGTCGTGCACAAAGAACGCAATGAGCGAGTACGTTCTCACCGATCATGCCCGTCAGGATATGATCGAAATCTGGGAATACATCGCCAGGGATCATCTCGACGTGGCAGATCGCGTCGTTCTCGAATTGGAACTGGCGATGCAACGTCTGGCCGACTGGCCGAAGCTTGGGCATCGCCGCGCCGATGTGGATGACCCCCGATACCGCTTCTGGGTCGTCTACTCCTATGTCATTGTTTATGATCCCGCCACTGAACCCATGCAGATCCTCCGCGTCATCCACGGCGCACGCGACATACGGGCTGTGCTCAGCGAGGACCGCAATTAAGAAGCGTGTTGGGCAGAGAAGAGGCGCGATGAACCACATTTGCCCCGTCCGATGGATCTCAGCGCTGGCCACCCTCCTCATATCGTCGACTGCGGCGGTCGCTCAACCGGCCGTTGCGGATACGCCGCCGATCCCCGTCGGCTATGACGCCTTCCTGCAATGGGACCGCTGGCCGTACCTGCGCATCGGCCAGCGCACGTACATGACCAGCACCTACGACCGACGCGGCGGGAACGAGGCCGCCGACGCGAGCCACTTCCTCTATCAGCTCGCCGACGACCGCAACGTGAGCCTCGACGTGCAGGGACCGGGCGTGCTGGCGTTCGTGCGGCACAACCACTGGCACGGCAGCCCGTGGCACTACATCGTCGATGGCAACGACCACGTCGTGCAGGAATCCAGCACGCCCACCCCTGACCAGCCGGTCGAGAACTCGGTCTGGCTGCCGGAGAACGCATTCCCGAATCCGCTCACGTGGACGTGGTCGACCACCCGGGGAGCGGACCTGAGCTGGGTGATCGTGCCCTTCGAAGACCGGTTCACCATGGCGTACGGGCGAACACATTACGGGACTGGCTATTACATCTATCACAGGTATGTCCGCGGTGCGAACCTGACCCGCGAACTGCAGAGCTGGTCGCCGCGGGTCGCGCCGCCGGAGGACGTGCTGGCGCTGCTCCGGCGGTGCAACACCACGATGGCCATCGTGAACCGGGGCGAGGTCGGCCGCGGGAAGGTCGAGGTGCCCGCGAAGGGCTCGGTGGTTCTGGCCGAGCTGACCGGGCCGTCGACCATCCGCGACTTCCAGTTGCGCGTGCCGGTCGAGCACGCCCCCACCCTGGGCGAGGCACGGCTGCGCATCTGGTGGGACGGCGCGGAGCACGCGTCGGTGGATGCGCCGGTCAAGCTGTTTTTCGGAACTGGATCGTTCTACAACCGCGATAGCAGGGAGTTCCTGGTCAAGGCGTTCCCCGTTCACGTGCAGTTCGTCGAAGGCCAGGTGCATCTCAAGATGTTCTTCCCGATGCCGTTCCTGAAAAGTGCGCGGATCGAGCTCACGGAAACGCAGGGCCGTGCCATCGACGCCGTGGAGTGGCGGGCCCGGCACGAGCGCTACACTGATCCGCCCGGCTGGGTGGGGCATCTGCACGCCACGTACGTCGATCACGGCGAGCCGAAGAAAGGCCGCGATCTGGTGTTTCTCGACACCACCAAGGTCGAGGGCGGCGGCGACTGGTGCGGGCACTTCGTGGGCACGTCGTTCATCTTCTCGGATCGGGCGGTCCTCAACACGCTCGAGGGCGATCCGCGGTTCTACTTCGACGACAGCCGGACGCCGCAGGCCCAGGGGACCGGCACCGAGGAGTGGGGCGGCGGCGGCGATTACTGGGGCGGCCGCACGATGACCCTCCCGTTTGCGGGCCATCCGGTCGGGGCACGCTCCGCGAAGGAGGCCAAAACCCCCGACGACCTCGTCAACTCGGCATACCGCTTTCTGCTCAGCGATCTCATGCCGTTCGGGCGCAATGCCCGCATCACGTTCGAGCACGGCGGCCACAGCAACATTCAGGAACACTACCAGTCGGTCACGTTCTGGTACGGCCGGCGCGGCTCATTTCTGCGGCAAACGGACTCCCTCGACGTGGGCAACCCGGCCGATGAACGCAAGCACGCCTACCAGTCGCCGCAGGCCGGCGACATCCAGGAGCTCAGCTCGCGGTTCGAGTGGGGCGTCGATCAGCTCGACGGGCAGGAACTGTTCGGCGAGACGAGCGATCAGGGCCGCTCGACCACCGGCACGAGCGTGTTCCGCGTGAATATCGACCCGGAGAATGTGGGCGTCATGGTTCGTCGCACATTCGACTACTCCTTCGCCAACCAGTGCGCCCGCGTGTGGGTCTCGGCCGGCCCCGAGCCGCAGGAGTGGCGCGAGGCCGGCATCTGGTACGCGGCCGGCTCGAATACCGTGGTCTACAGCAATCCCAAGGCCGAACTCGGCGCGACCGAGCACCACGTCCAGACTTCGAACCGCCGCTGGCGCCAGGATGAGTTTCTCCTGCCTCTGGCCGACACCCGCGGGCATTCCAGCATCTGGGTAAAGCTCGAATTCATGCCCCGGCCAATCCCGCTCTTCCCCGGCCACCCCCTCGCTCCGCAGGCCTGGAGCGAATACCGCTACGACGTGTACAGCTTTGTGATACCGCGGTTTGAGTGAACCGCGGGATCGCCGGAGTCATCAGGGACAGTAACAACCGCCCGGTTCGTGCGTCTGTATCCAGGGCGGAGTCGTCGCCGCCCGTCACACCCGGAGTGCGCGCCGTGATCGCTCAAGACCTGCAGATGTGGGCGGTGAATATCTACTTCCTCATCGGATTGCTGATCTTCCTGTCCTTCTGCAGCATCGTGCTCCTGGCCATCTACATCGGCGTGCGCATGTACCTGTTTTCGCGGCGTCAGCGGCGATCGCTGGCGGAATACCACCGGCGGACCCGCCGGGCGGACGGGCGGATGTACCCGCCGTTTACCGGCGGGATCTGCGATCGGTGCGGGGCCATCCGCCGGAAGATCTACCACCTCCCGACCGGCGAGCGGCTCTGCCCGGAATGCTACGAGCCGTTCTGGCGGACGGCCGAGGGCTGGACCGGCCGGCCGCAAGCCGGCGAGTCCCCGGTCGAGCCCGCCGCCGACCCGCCGCGCACCAATGACCCTGCTGCCCTGACGCGCCCGGCCCCTGGTTCGGGCCCATCCTTCGCGCAGCGAGGCGTGGGGTCACGATGATGCGGATACGCAACGCTTCCCCCATTCCGCGCAAAACCCTCCCGCGAACGATTCCACCAACAATCACTCCAGAAAAAGCCCGGCGGCCGGCGTGGCCGGCCCTTGACCCCGCCATTCAGGGGCGTTACAGTTCCTCCTGACTCTGGCCCACGGCTCCTCCCGACGCAATGGACGGCTCGACGGCTCCCGGCCGTTCCTGCGACCACCGCATCGTGTGAGCGCGAAGAGCTTCCCCGCCGCAGGCGGAGCTGCCGGCTGGTGAAGTACGAGAATCGGCCCCGGTTTACACGTGAGCGAGCGTTTTTTTGGCCACGAAACGGATTTCGATACGCTGGTCCAGGGCATCGGCGATTCGCCGGAGCATTGAGAGCGAATGCCCGTGATAATCGGCGTTTTCGAGTCGCGAGATCACCGACGGGGTGGTGCCGACGAGCCGGGCAAGCTTCGCCTGCGTCAGGCCGGCTTTTTCGCGGATGGCGTGAATCTGGCGAGCCACGTCGGCGTTTTGTCGCTCCGCTTCGAGGGCAGCCAGGCGGTCGGGCCTCCCCTGGAAGTAACGGCGATGCATGATCTCGATGGCATTGGAGGTTTTTGTCTTGCGAGCCATCCTTACTCCACGTACGTGTGCAGCTTGGGGTTCCTCTCGAACTTCTTCTTGCGTTGAATCGCCTGATCAATCGTACCGGGAGGAACGATCCGCTCTTTGGTTAAACCATGACACAGCACGGCGGCCAGATTGTGATGGAAGAAATAAAGCATCCGATAATTCTGACCTCGCAGTCCGACCCGAAGCTCATAGATACCATCCCGCAGGAAATCCGCCTCCGGTCGACGAAGCTCGTGCCCCATTTCCTGGAGCCGTTCGATCCTCACCCGGCATTTGGTCATCGCCTTGGTGGGCAGCGTATCGAGCCAGTCGAGTACGAGAACAACGCCGTCCTCCTCGCAGTAGAAAACGACCGGCGTGGGCGGCACAGGACATCTCCTGTATTATTCGCAATTTTGCGATGTGAGTCAAATGGCTCAAGAGAATAATCGGAACGGTCAGCAGGATGCAACCGTTCCGCAGTGCCTTGGAGCGAGTGCAGCCGGATCACGAATCAGAGCTACTGTATGGCCGATCCTGTCATTGTCCCCGTGGGCACGCAGATCGTGACGCGCGTGGAGTTGGCGGCCACGACGGCTCAGCCCGCGCAGCCGCGGGGGGCGGTGGGGATCATTCTCAAGGTGCCGGTGGATGCGACGCATGCGTACCGGATCCGCTTCGTCAACGGCGGCGAGGCGATGCTGCGGCGGAGCGAGTTCACGATCCGCAAGGAGTATCAGCAGGCCGGGCTGCAGGAGGCGGGGCCGGAAGTCGGCGAGCTGGATCTGGAACAGTACGTGATCTACCGCTGCGTCACCGGCTCGCGGGCATATGGGCTCGATGATGAAGGCTCGGATGTGGACCGGCGGGGCATCTACCTGCCGCCGGCGGAACTGCACTGGTCGCTCTTCGGCGTGCCCGAGCAGTTGGAGATCCACCGGCGAGACGCCGGTGCCACACTGGGAGAGGATTGCTACTGGGAGCTCGGGAAGTTCCTGGTTCTCGCGCTCAAGGCGAACCCGAACGTGCTGGAGTGCCTCTACACGCCCCTGATCGAGCACGCAACGCCGCTGGCTCGCGAGCTGCTGGAGATGCGCGAGGCGTTCTGCTCGCGGCTGGTATACCAGACGTACAACGGCTACGTTCTCTCGCAGTTCCGCAAGCTCGAGCAGGACCTGCGCACCCGCGGAGCGATCCGCTGGAAGCACGCCATGCACCTCATCCGCCTGCTGCTCAGCGGCGTGACCGTGCTGCGCGAGGGATTCGTCCCCGTGCGCGTGGCCGAGCATCGCGAACGGCTGCTGGCGATCCGCGCCGGCCAGATGCCCTGGGAAGAGGTGAACGCGTGGCGACTGGAGCTGCATCGGGCGTTTGATGAGGCGTTCGCGGCAACGAAGCTGCCCGAGCAGCCGGACTACGGCCGCGTGAACAGCTTTCTCGTCAAGGCGCGAAGGAGCAGGGTGGAGGAGGGTCCAGGCCTGTGATGCCAGACTGGTACGATGGCGCAGTTTTCCTCGGCGGAACTCTTCTCGTGCTTTGGATGGGAATGGCCGCGCCCCTTTGGGGCAGGTACATCTTCTGGCGTTGGTTTCACCCGGAGCGGCGCTCGCCGGCTCGCTCTACCCTGAACTGTATTCTTGCCGGGTTTTCGGCCCGCCTGTGCTCGGCCGTCCGTTGCGCTGTACCCTGGAATGCGCTTCTGAGGGCCAAAGGCCCATCACAAGCCAGCCCAGGCCAACGGCCTGGGTCCGCGGACGATATTGTTTTCAGAAGCCCAAACAGGGCGTGAGAGGATTCTCCCGCCGAAACATCTCCGATGAATCATCTTCTCCCGATCCTCCATGAACAGCCCCATCCGCTCCTCTTCGCGACGATCAGCGGCGCGCACCTCTACGGCTTTCCCTCGCCCGATTCCGACTACGACCTGCGCGGCGTGCACGTTCTGCCGCTGCGCGACGTGATCGGGCTCAGGGAGCCGCGCGAGACAATCGAGGTGCAGCAAATCCGCGATGGTCGCGAGATTGACCTGGTCACGCACGACCTCCGGAAGTTCATGCAGCTCATGCTCAAGAAGAACGGCTACGTGCTCGAACAGTTGTATTCCCCGCTCGTCGTGCACACGGGCCCCGAGCACGAGGAGCTCAAGGCCATCGGCCGCGGCTGCATCACGAAGCATCACGCCCACCACTACCTCGGTTTTGCCGACACGCAGTGGAAGCTCTTCGCCAAAGAATCGCCGCCGCGCGTCAAGCCGCTGCTCTACGTCTATCGCGTGCTGCTCACCGGCATCCACCTGATGCGCACGGGCGAGCTGG
>CAZQEN010000193.1:0-14187 GCA_964591605.1 uncultured Planctomycetales bacterium | reverse complement strand
GCCGCACTCCGGGCAACGATGCTCGATCGGCAGCCCGCGCAGCAGGTACCCGCACCAGGGGCAGGTCTGCAGAAGTCCATCCTCACTGGTTGTCGTGTCAGGTGTGACTGCCATGGGAAACCCGGGCTGGAACCTCTACTGGAGTCGAATAACCGTGCACGACGGGGCAAGCGATGGCGCCCCGAACCGTGCTGAACTTCACTCCGCCCCGCGAGCCGCTGAAAACGCCGAAAGCGCCGAAAACGCCAGACACGCCGAACACGCCGAACACGCAGAATGTCGTACACCGGCATCCTTTCGCGGATTCCGCATGTTCGGCGGTTTCATCCAGATCCGCCGGTGCGCTCGAATCTCAAATCCTGGGTTTCAGATCTCAAATCTCAAATCTCAGATCTCAAATCCCACCCCTCAAACCCGCAATACTCTCACCCCCTCTGCGTGGTCATAGGCCCTGCAACAATCAAGAAACCTCCGCCGGCGCAGCGGAAGTCACTTCCATTCGCCCAATCGATGGTAGCAGATCGGCCGTTCAGAGTCGCCTGGTTCTGTCCAGCAGGTATTCGGTGAGGGCGCGGTCGAAGGTCATCGACGTGTCGACCGTCACGAAATCGGCGCGGACGGCCGCGCAGGCCGTGCGGTAGTCTTCGATGAAGGAGTGCAGCGCATCGAGGTAGCTGGAACGCACGGCTTCCGGCTGCGTGTGCAGCACGGTGCTGGTCTCCGGATCGGTGAACCGCGTGGGATCCTCGAACGGGAACTCGGCCTCGGTCCAGTCGAGCACCTGGAAGCAGATCAGGTCGTGGCGGCGGAAACGCAGGTGGTGGAGGGCCTCGAGGACGGGGGCGGGTTCGGCGAGAAAATCGCTGAGAATGACGACCAGGCTGCGCTTGTAGACGCGGCGGGCCAGCTCGTGAATCGCCGCGGCCAAACCACTGCCCTGGGCGTCACGCCGGGGACGGGCGCGGGCTAGTTCGGCCAGCAGCCGCAGCAGGTGCGAACGCCGGGCCCGCGGCGGGACGAACGTGCGAAGCTGCGTATCGAAAATCCCCAGCCCGACCGCGTCCTGCTGGTGGATCATCAGATACCCCAGCGCCGCCGCAATGCAGATCGCGTAATCGAGCTTGCTGAGCGACGACTGCTCCGTGCCGAGTGATGATTCGGGGTCGGCCTCCTCTTCGCTCCCTCTCCCTGCTTGATCTTCGTCATTTGTCTCGAATGCGCCGCGCTCTTGCCCCTCCCGCCGCAGTCGTTTCACCGGCGCCCGCCCGCCGCCATAGGCCATGCTCGCCGACGTATCCACCAGCAGGTACGCCTCCAGGTTGGTCTCCGCCTGGAACTTCTTGACGTACAGCCGATCCGTCCGGGCCAGGACGTTCCAGTCGATCGTCCTGAGCTCATCGCCGGGAACGTACTTGCGGTGTTCGGAAAACTGGACCGAAAAGCCGTGGAACGGCGAGGTGTGCAGGCCCGCCATGAAGCCCTCCACGATGAAGCGGGCCCTCAGATCAAGCCGCTGCACGCGGGCGATCACGTCGGGTCGGAGGTATTGCGTGGCGGACATGCCGGTGAAACCCCCGCCCCCCCGGCTCTGAGCCGGGTTCCATCGATCGCGTTTCTGCGATCAGTCGATTGCCGTGCATTCCTGGCAGACCTGCGTCCGCCGGGGGGCCGGCCGGGCGAGCTCGTGAATCAGAACGTCGTAGTAGTACAGCAGCCGGGCGTCCGGGTCGTCGAGCGAGCCGCCGAACGAGCGGTTCGGGTCCTTGTAGATCAGGTCGACGGGCACCTCGCGGATGCGCTGCCCGAGCCGCGCCGCCTGCACCCAGAGCTGCAGCGGCATGGCATACCCCGGCACGGTGATGTCCAGTTCGCGCAGTGCCTCAACGCGATACGCCTTGAACCCGCAGAAAGCATCGGTGATTCCGATGCCGAGAATCTCATTGAGCAGATCGGTCACCTTCTGGTTGATCGCCCGGCGGTCCAGCGGCGGCAGCGAATCGTCGCTCAACGGCCGCAGGTAGCGCGAGCCGCTCACGATGTCGGCATCGCCCGCCGCAGCCTCCCGGACGAACAGCGGAATCCATTCCGGGTTGTGCTGCTCGTCGCAGTCCATCGTGATCACCCAGTCGTAGCCCCGGTTGATGGCAAAATCGAACGCGTCCATCAGGCTCTTGCCGTAGCCACGGTTGTCGCAGTGGCGGATCAGGTAGATCCCCGGCTCGTCGGCCAGCAGCAGGGGGGTGGCATCGGTCGAGCCGTCATCGATCACCAGGATGTCGCGGGCGTGGCGGCGGACGCCGGCCAGAACGCCCCGGAGGGTGGAGGCCTCGTTGTACACGGGGATGGCGACGAGAAATCGCATGTTGTCCTCCCGCCGTGGGCCCGATCTGACGGAATTCAACGCCCGCACGGCTCAATCTTAGACAGACCGCCGCCGAATTCCAACCCCACCCCGCTCAAACGGCCCCCTTGGGTCCGTGCCACTTTGGGCGAGGGGCGGAGCCGGCCTTTTGTGGTGCAGCCGTCTCGGCTGCACGTGCAGGCGGACTTTCGCCCGCACCCCGCCTGCACGTGTCTCGGCGCGCCGAAAGGACGGCCGCACCGCGACGCTTGCCACCATTCCCGGAAAAGTCGCCGCGGCTCGGGCCACCGCCGGCACCACACATCTGGCCGGTCCTGAGCAGCCGGATTACTATGGCACCGGTCAACCCGGCAGGGGGGACCGGACAGGAGCGGGCCGCTCCCCCTGCGGCAGGGAGCCCAGAGCTGCCGATACGGATGATCATGAACGGGCGCGACACACAGACGAGCCCGAACGGATGCCGGGGATACCCTTCCTCCACGCGGCGCGTGCGCCGTGACCGCGGCCGGCCGGATCTGCGTCGCCGGGGCCGCGTGATGGTCGCCGCGGCCGCCCTGTCGCTCGCCTCCGGTTGTGCCAGGCCCGACGAGCCGTTCGCGGCCACCCGCGCGGCCATCCGCGTCCAGCAGGGCGAGCAGCGCCTCAAGGCCGAGGAATATGACGCCGCCCTGGCCGAGTTCCAGGCCGCCATCGAGCTCAATCCCCGGCTGGCCGTCGCTCACTCCAAGATCGGCTTCATCGAGCGGCACAAGGGAAACCTCGAGGCGGCCGCCCAATCCTACGGCGAGGCCGTAAAACTCGATCCCGGCAACTTCAATGACACGATTTCGCTCGCCCAGATCTATCATCAGCTCGTGCGACTGGCCGACGCCGTGCGGGCGTATCTGCACGCCTGCGAGCTCGACCCCAAAAGCTTTGACGCCCGCCTGAACCTCGGCGTCTGTTACCAGCAGATGCACGACTATGAGAAGGCGATCGACTGCTACACCCAGGCCGGCCAGATTGACCCCGACCACCCGGCACCCCACACAAATCTCGGGGCGATCTACGACGCCCAGGGCCTCTACTACGACGCCATCCATTCCTACAACGAGTCGCTCGAGCGCGACCCCAACCAGCCGCTCGTCTTTGTCAACCTCGCCATGACGCTCATCAAGCAGGAGCGCTACCCCAATGCCCAAAGGGCGCTCGCCCGGGCCCTGGAGCTCGATCCCAAGCTGGCCCTGGCCTACGAGCGGCTCGGCTATTGCGCATTCCGCCTCCGCGAATACGACGAGGCGATCAAGAACTACAACTTCGCCATCGGGCTCAATCCCAAGATGCCCGAGGCCCATGCGGGCCTGGGCGGCGTTCTGATGGCCAGGCATCTGCAGCGCCCGTCGGATATGGAGCTGCGGCGGACCGCCCTCGAGCAGTGGCACCGTTCGCTCGAACTCAAACCGGACCAGCCGCGGCTGCGCGAGCTTGTCCGGAAGTTTCAGATTCCCGTGGACAGCGCCCCCAGCATCCTGATCGGAGAAACGCAATGAGCAGGCAGTGGGCTCTCCTTGCGACGATCGGCGTATTGTGTTCCTCTCAAGGGAGTGATGCGGAAGACTGGGTCCGGCGGGCACATATCGTCGCCGAGCGCCGGCTTCAGGAAGCCCGCGTCCACGCGCCGCCCCCGCACGGCGTCGAGACAGCCGACGGAGTGCCGCCCGATCAGGTCCGGTACCTGCTGGCCAGCGGCACGGGCGGGATCGGCGAACCGCCCGAGCAGGTGCGGACTCAACTGGCGGCCGCCCAGGAGCAGGAAAGCGCCCAGCCCCTCGATACGGACAAGTCGACCGGCCCGGCCGAGCCGCAGGCGTCTCCCGCCGCCACCCAGTCGACCGGGATCGAGCGCGGCCCGCTGCCGACCCTCGGGGCCACCATCAAGCGCGACGTGCGCGAGATGTGGCGCGAGCTCTGGCATGACACGAAGGCCGTCTACCTCAACCCGTGGAATGTCGTGTTCCTGGTGGGGGCCGGAGGTGCATCGCTCGCCGTGCGCCCGGAAGTCGACGACGACATCGAAGACCACTATCGTCACAGCCACACCTACGGGAAGGGCTTCCGGGACTTCCTGGATGCCGCCGGCAACCCGGCAACCGGATTCATCGTGGCCGGCACATGGTACCTGGCGGGGCAGGTCCTGCAGGAGGCCAAGACATACGAGGTCGGCAAGAAGCTGGCCAGCGCGCTGATCATCACCGACCTGAGCACACTGCTGCTCAAGACGGCCGCCTACACCCACGCCCCGAACGATCTCCCGTTGGCCTGGCCCTCGGGCCATGTGTCGAGCACCGTGGCGCTGGCGACGGTGCTCAACGATGCGTACGGGCCGCTCGTCGGCGTGCCGATGTACTCCCTGGCGGTGTTCTCCGCCTGGGAGCGGCTCGACAGCCGCGAGCATCACTTTTCGGATGTCATTTTCGGCGCGGCCCTGGGCTGGGTCGTCGCCGAGCAGGTCATGAAGGAACATCGCCCGGAGATCTTCGGCGGCGAAATCGTGCCGTACGTCAGCCCCGAGGGCAGCGCGGGCATCGCCTGGCTCAAGACGCTGGGCAATGACTGAATGAGTGGGGACGGATGAACGAGGAAGCAAAAAAGCAGGTCGCGCGGGCCCTCGCTCAGATTCCGAGCGGCGTTTCCGTGCTCACCGCGCGCCATGGGACGCGGAGCACGGGCGTGCTCACATCGTGGGTTCAGCAGGCGGGCTTCGAGCCGCCCGCGGTCACCATCGCCGTCAAACGCGGCCGCCCGATCGAGGAGCTGATCGAAGCCTCCCGCCACTTCGTGATCAACCTGGTGGGCGAAGATCGCGGGCCGATGTTCAAGCACTTCAGCAGGGGGTTCGCCCCGGACGAGCCCGCGTTCACCGGTCTCGACATCCAGGAGCATCCCGAGGGCGTGGTGATCCGTTCCTGCATCGGCCACCTGCGCTGCCGCCTGGCCGGCAGCGTCGACTCGGGCGATCACCGCATCTATGTGGGGGAGGTTCTGGCGGGCGATGCCGACCCGCAGGCCAAACCTTACGTTCATCTGCGTTCCAACGGCCTGCGATACTGAGCCCGGCCGGCGCCGCGGATCTCGCGCCCCCGGCGCGCGGAAAGGTGCGAGAACGAATTCTCGCACCTGCGGCGATGACTCAAGGCACTGTGGGTCTCTACGGCAAAATCGGTAGTCAACGGCCGGCCACGGTCACGGGCACGTCGTAGGCGAACGACTGCGACCAGTACGGACGGCCGGTCGGGTCGACGTAGTGGCCCATGCCCACGTACACGTATTCGGCCTTGAGCATATTCGCGTCATGAGTGGGGCTGTTCTGCCACGCCGCCATGACCGCGGACACGGTCATCTGCCCGGCGGCGATGTTCTCGCCCACGTACTTGTGACAGAAATTCGCGTCGAGCGCCCGGTCGCCCGGATTCTTGCCGTCCGGATCGATGTGATCGAAAAAGTCGTGGACGTACAGGTTCCTGGCCTGCGCCTCGGCGGCCGCCTCGAGCGTCTTGGAATACAGAAGTGGTTTCAGCCCGTTCTGCACCCGATACGCGTTGAGCTGCGCGTACATGTCCTCGTGTACGCTCGATGCCGGCTGGCCGATCTGCACGCAGGCCGGCGCGGCCTCCGAGCTCAGCACGGCCGTATCCCCCGGCAGCTCCAGGGCCGCATCGGTCGGCGCGCTGCTCTCGGAATTGAGCCCTGCCGGATCACTGACCGATGGGCAACCGCAGCAGGCGAGCAGCACCGCCGCCAGTCCACCCAGATATGTTGATCGACACGTCACTGCTTCCAACCTCGTTCGGCGCGAGACATCGAATACTATGCCCGTGCTCTCCCGAAAGTCATCCGTGACGTGACGAGATCAATCCGTTGATGTGCGGCGAATCGACTTGATCGTGACCGGCTCGATCGGCTGGGCCGGGCTCAGCGGACCTCGCCCGACGGCCACCGAGGCGATCTTATCGACCACGTCCATCCCCTCGACGACTCTCCCGAACACCGTGTAGCCGCCGTGGGGGCCTCCGAAATCCAGACCCGGGTTATCCTGGTGGTTGATAAAAAACTGCGACGTCGCTGAATCCAGAGCCTTCTGAGCGGCCCGCTGACGATCCGGGTCGCGCGGGTCCGGCCCCAGCCGGGCCATCGAGATCGTCCCCCGCTTGTTCAGCGGCGCCGTCTCAGACTCGTTTTTTATGGGACTGTGGGTCTTCTTGGTCTCACGCGGGTCCCGCGTGCCCGCCGCATACCCGCCGCCCTGGATCATGAACCCTTTGATGACGCGGTGAAACAGCGTGTCGTCGTAGTACTTTTCATCCACGTACTGCAGAAAGTTCTTCACCGTGATGGGTGTCTTCTCGGGCGTCAGCTCGACTGTGATGTTGCCTGCCGACGTCTCGATCACCACGCGGTGGGAGGGCTGTGTGGTCGCGGGTTGGCTGGCCGCGGGACGCGTCGCGGTTGAAGGGCGCGTCGCCGTCGACGCGACGGACGCGGGCTTGTCCTCGGCCGCACAGGATGCGGTGACGCAGAGAATCCCGGCGGCTGCACTCAGAACGGCTGCAAAGAATCGGCTCAATGAACTCCCACCCTCAGAAAACGACTTGCCGGCTGTCAGCGTCTCAAAAACCATCGGGTTCGTCAAGACCCGTGGGAGCGATATCCTTGTTTCTCCACACAAACCTGCCGCGGCCCGGTGCTGCCGACTTTCGCCAGATCTCCAGGCTTCCCCAGATTGGACAATTCGCCTTGAGTGAATGAATCTGGGAGCGCGACAGGATGCTGCAGGGCATTGGTCGCCCGTCTAAACCGGCTGGGACGCGGTCACCCCGGCCATGAGCCGCATGATGCTCTCCTGCGTCGCCTCCGCCCGCGGGATCTCGCCCATCTGCCGGCCTTCACGCAGCACGATGATCCGCGTGCTCAGGTTCAGCACCTCGGGCAGCTCAGACGAGATGAGCAGCACCGCCGCCCCCTGATGGGCAAGCTGATCGATCAGGGCGTGAATCTCGGCCTTGGCCCCCACGTCGACACCGCGCGTCGGCTCGTCGATGAGCAGGATCTGGCACTGGCTGGCCAGCCACTTGGCCATCGCGATCTTCTGCTGGTTTCCGCCCGACAGCGACCAGACCGGCGCATCCATGTGCGGAGTCCGAACCCGCAGCCGGTCGAAGTACGTGCGCGTGAGCGCCTTCTCCTGGCCGGCCTTCACGAATCCGAGCCGGCTGAGCCGGTCGAGAATCGGCAGCGACAGATTCGCCCGACCGCCCATCGAGAGCACCAGCCCCTGCTTCTTGCGATCCTCGGGGAGGTAGCCGATCCCCAGGGCCATGGCCTTCCGCGGCGAAGCTATCTCGACCGGCGCACCATTGACGTAAACCTGACCCGTCGCACTGCGATCGAGGCCGAAGATCGCCTGGGCCACCTCGCTCCGCCCGGCGCCGACCAGGCCGGCCAGTCCGACCACCTCGCCCGCGTGCAGCGTGAAGTGGATGTTCTCGAACTTGCCCGGCGAGGTGAGCCCTTCGACCCGAAGCCGCTCCTGGCCCGGCGAGGCCTGCAGATGCTGGGGGAAATACTGCTCGAGCGGCCGGCCGATCATCCGCTGGACGATGGTCTGCACCGTCATCCGGTCGACGTCGCTCGTTTCAATGTGCTGGCCGTCGCGAAAGACCGTGACGCGGTCGCACAGGCGGAAGATCTCCTCCAGCCGGTGCGAGACGTAGATCATGGTGACGCCGCGGGCCTTGAGCCGGTCGATGAGCTCGAAGAGCCGCTGGGCCTCGGCCGCCGAAAGCGAACTGGTCGGCTCGTCAAAGACGATGATGCGGGCACCCGTGCCCACCGCACTGGCGATCTGCACCATCTGCTCTTGGCCGGTCGAGAGCGCCGAAATCGGCAGGTCCACGTCGATGTTGGTCCCGATCTCCGCCAGCAGCGCGCGGGCCCGCCGCCGCATCTCGCCGCGATCGACGAAGCCCATCCGCGTCGGCAGGTTCCCCAGGCACAGATTCTCGGCCACCGACAGGTTCGGGCAGAAACACAGCTCCTGGTGCACGATTCCGATCCCCGCCCGCACCGCATCCAGCGGAGAGGCAAACTGAACCGGCCGGCCATCCACGTACACCGTACCTTCATCCGGGTGATAGATGCCCGCGGTGATCTTGCCCAGCGTCGACTTACCCGCCCCGTTCTCGCCCACCAGCGCGTGACACTCCCCCTCGCAGATCTCAAAGCTCACGCCCTTGAGCGCAGTCACCCCGGCGAAGAACTTCGAGATGCCCTCGTAACGCAAAATCGCTCGTTTGGGTGTGGTGCTCATGACTCGGTTTTCAATTCATCTCCAATCTCGGATCTGCTCACGCGGCGTCAGCCGAGCGCGCGAGCAGCTTCTCGATCTCCTCCGTGCTCGGCACCGCCAGCCAACCGCCCGTCCGCGTTGCCTTGACGGCCGCTCCGGCGTTCGCCCACGCGATCACCTTCTCGACGGGCCAGCCCTGGGCAATCCCGTGGCAGAAGACACCGTGGAACACGTCGCCGCAGCCGGTGGTATCCACGGGCTTGACCTTGTGCGCAGGCAGATGTCGGACTATCGCATTCTCTCTCGTGCAGTAGTAGCAGCCGTGCTCGCCGGCCGTCACCACCACTGTGGCGTGTTGGCCGGTCTTCTCGAGCGACGCGCACGCCGCCTCCGGCGTCTCCGATTTCGTGTACGGCACCGCGAACTCCGCGCTGCACACGAGGTGATCGACGTGTTGGCGGATCTCCGGAAACTCGGGCACGTCGCGCTCGATATCGGAGACCACCTGCAGCCCGGCCGCCTTACCGAGCCTCACCGCCTGCAGGATCGTCGGCGGGCCGTAGTGGTCCACCAGCAGCACCTTCGCCTTCGAGAACCACTCGGGCCGCAGTTCGTGCGGCTGAAGGCCGTTCGTCTTGTTGTAGTCGCCGTAGATGGCCCGCGAACCGGTCTCTTTCGAGACGATGATCACGCAGTAGACCGGCTCGGCCGCCGGGTCCTTCTCGATCAGCGAAAGATCCACGCCGCAGCCGCCGAGCACCTCGTAGACGAAATGCGAGAGCTCGTTGTCTCCCAGCCGCCCCAGCGCCCGGCAGCGCGAGCCCAGCCGTGCCGCCGCCGCCAGCCCGCAGCTCATCGTCCCGCCCCCCTGGCGCCGCCGCTCGCGCACCCGCTGCTTGAAATTCGCCACCAGCGGGTACGAATCGACAAAGAGCATGTCGTCCACGGCGATCACGCCGCAGCCAACCACGTCACAGGGTGCAGGTTGCATGGCGAAGAGAGTTTATGCGAATGGGACCCAGCCGCCAAATGTCTGTTGTTCGTTGTTTGTTGTTCGTTGTGGGCCTGGAAATCATTCCAGGCAACGCCGCCGTTTGTGGTGCAGGCGTCTCGCCTGCACCCGTGTCCCGGCGCGCCGGGAAGACGGCTGCACCACAAGGCCGGCCTGACTTCCCGAAAAAACTGGCAAACCCTTCGTTGTGGTCAGATCATGCCGGCCCCTCACAACCCACAACCCACAACAAACATCTCACGGACTCGTCGCCCCCGAGGCCGCCCCCGATGCCGCCGGCGGCGTGCCCGCCGGGAGCCGGATCCGCAGCAGCGTGGACTCCCTGAACCCCTCCGGAATCGCCGGATCATCCACGAGCCACAGATCCCCCGCCTCGTCGATGGCGAGCCCCTCGATGCTGACGTAGGGCAGTTTCCGTTCATGCGGGACCTTCGCCAGGATCTTACGCAGGTCCTGGCCGCCCAGGTCGTAGAGGTTCAGCCACGGCTCGGCCGTGCGGGCTTTCGCGTCCACCCGCAGGATCCACCCGCCGTTGCGATCCAGCGCGAGCAGGTGCCCGTCCCGCGTCAGGCACAGCCCGTTCATCGTCTGCATCGGACCCTTCCGCTGCCCCCGCACCGCCGCCGTCAGCGCCTCGGACGCCGCTGCACCGGGCTCGATCACCCCGTCACGCAACCGGGCGATCCCCACCCGTGGATCTGCGAACAGCAGCAGCGCGCTGGGCCGGTTCTGCGCGTCGCGCGTACCCTCCTCCGCGAAGTAGAACAGTCCAGGCATGCCGCTGTACGCAAATCCTTCGAGCCCGTCGTTTTTCGCCGTGCCCTGCTCCTCGGGCCGCTCGCGATAGGCGTACAGAGTGACCACGCGGGCCTGCGGATGCTCCCCGTTCTCCTCGATCGCCAGTTCCAGCACGGCCGAGTGCGGCTCTTCGGCCACCACGAACAGGTGGCTCCCGCCTGGCCCGCCTGTCGCCGGCGCGATGGTGAGGGCTTCCAGATCCAGGTACGGCTCATCGGCGCGCTGAGCGTCGGTCACCATCCGACGGCGCACGTCGTCGAGCACCGCGGCCCCCGCCCCGCGGCTGGCCGCCGCAAACTCGTCCCAGCTCCCCTGCGGAGGAACGATGGTGAACTCCTCATCCGCGATCACCTTCCCGCCCGGCTGCAGCCGCGCCAGCGTGGCGGGCGAGAAGAAGTAAATGCGCCCGGCGCTGTGCTGGCCGTTGCGGTCGCAGCACGTCCACAGGCCCGTCCGCGTCCCGATCTGCCCCCAGCACAGATCCGAGGCCTGCTGGATGTCGAGCCGATCGCCCGGGGTCCGCATCCGAAACCAGTCGACTGCCGGCGCCGCCGCGCCAGACGTGTCGAGCATTCGCACCGCCGGCCACAGAGCCCGAAGCGCCAGCGAGGGGTTTGCTTGGAGGCTGAGCCCACCTTGTAACGCCTTCCCTGGCGCTCCGGACGCCATCGGAGGACCGCCCAGCACGCACGCCGCACCGACCCAGGAGACCAGGCTCGCCGCCAGGGCCAGGGCCCACGCGGGGCGGGATCGTCGAAGCATGAGAATCGTGACTCCTTCGGCGCGCAGCCAGAGGGCGGGCAACAGCCACCTTCTCTCGCGAGGCGGGCCTTCATGTCCCGCGTCTTTACCGGCGTCGCGTGCGTGCGGGCCGCAGGAAGAGTAACACAACCCCGGCCGGCAGGCTCGCCTGGAAGGCGCCCACGCCGCAGCCGGTGAACGCCGGCCGGGGCGAGCCGGCGGACGGATCGGGTGTCTCGTCAGCGCCGGAGCAGGCGTCGGCCGTCACGTCGGCCGGGTTATCGGGACAGGGATCGACGCAATCCGCGCGTCCGTCCGCGTCGCGATCGGCATCCGCGACTCCGCAGCCGCACACCCCCGGCGCCGCCTTGGCCGGATCGTCCGGGCATCGATCGACCAGGGTAAACGACTGCCGCACGTTGTTGGTGAAGACGGCCGGTCCGGTGCTGAGCGAGTAGTCGCTCGCGCTGTTCGTCGAAAGGTTGCCCGCCGGGCGTGTGATCAGGATCGAGGAAAGGCTCGTACTGGGCAGCGGTCCGTCCAACGGCGGTCCGAAGTTGCCGTCGTTGTCGTTGACCTTCGATCCGGTCTGCGGACCGCTGTAGGCCGCTCCGCCCCAGCACAGGCGCCACAGAACCGTCCCGTCCGGCCCCTCGAACGTGAGGCTGCCGGCCGCCAGATGAGAATCCGGAATCCGATTCGTCATCGCAAAATCCGCCGCCGCCGGCGGATCGGTCAGACCGTCGAATTCGCCGCTCGTGATCAGAATGCTCTCCCCCATCTGCGCGTTCGTGACGTTCGCGTCGAACGTGATGAGGACGACGGGGTTATTGCCCTGGGCGTCAAACGCGCGAATCCGCGACTGCGCGACCATCTCCTGCCTCGCCTCGCGCATGCGGAGCTGGACCGCCTGCGCTGCCGTGTTGCCCTCGACTCCGCCGATGACCTGCTGAATCTCCATCAGGTGGTAGCTCGCCCGGGTCAGGTCGGGCCCGATCAGGAGCCCCAGCGACGCCACCGACAGGGTGTTCCAGCGCATGTCTGCCTCCCGCGCAGTCCGGCAACTCGCCAGGGATGACATCTCAAAAATCAATCGACCTGGGCGAGCGCGGCTTCGCACATTTGAGGGTTCGGCCTCGAACCATTCTGTTTTTCGTCACTTTCCGCCCCGAAACCGCAGCTCAAGCCCGTCTGAATTGACGATCCCCGGCGGCACGCGTCTAATGGCTCGACTTTCATGGGAGGAATCGGCCATGAGTGAGCGGTTGAGCCGGCGGGCCTTGATCGGATCGGCAGGGGCGCTCGCCGCAGTACTGGCGGTCGGACGCCGCCATGCGGTTCACGCCCAGGAGACCGGCGGGAGGGGCACTCCAGCCGCCCAGGGTGCTGGTGCCCCGCGCCGTTTCAAACTCGGCATGGTGACGTATAACTTCGCCGCCGACTGGGACCTCAAAACGCTCATCGGGCGCTGCAAGAAGGCCGGCATCGCCGCCGTCGAGCCGCGCACGACGCACAAACACGGCATCGAGCCGGCGCTCTCGAAGGACCAGCGCCGCGACGTGCGTAGACAGTTCGAGGACGCGCGTGTCGTGATCTGGTGCCTGGGCAGCGTCTGCGAGTTCCATTCGCCCGACCCGGCCGTCGTCGCAAAGAACATCGAGGACGCCAGGGCCTGGATCGAGCTCGCGCACGATCTGGGCGCCAAAGGCGTGAAAGTCCGGCCCAACGGCCTGCCCAAAGAGGTCGAGGAAGCAAAAACCCTCGATCAGATTGGCCAGTCGCTGCGGAAGTGCGGCGAAATGGCCGAGCCCGCCGGCGTCGAGATCATGTGCGAAGTCCACGGCAGCGGCACCAGCGAGCCGGCCCGCATGCGGAAGTTGATGGACATCGCGCAACACCCCGCCGTGGGCGTCACGTGGAACTCGAACGGCACCGACGTGAAAAACGGCTCTGTGAAGGAGTCGTTCGAGCTGCTGAAACCCTTCATCAAGAGCTGCCACATCAACGACCTGCTCAGCGGATACCCCTACCGCGAACTCTTCACGCTCTTCCGCCAGGCAGGATACGACCGCTACACCGAAATGGAATTCAACCCCGCGCTCGAATCAAAGAGCGACCGCGACAACCTGCTGTTCCTCAAGTACTACAAGGGGATGTGGGACGAGCTGTCGAGGGCATAGGCAGGGATGGATGAGGCGGCTCTCATGCTTCCACTCGACGCCCGCTGCAGGGGCTGCGGATATCTCCTCCGGTCACTTCCTCGAAACGTATGCCCCGAATGTGGATTGGCGTTTGATCCCGCCAATCCGCTGACCTACCGGATGCCGCGCACGCCGTGGTGGCATGTATGCGCGGGCGCCCCCGGCAGATGGCATGCCGGCCTTGCGACCTTCAGCATCTTCGTCTTTCTCCATGCAGCGAGCCTTCCATATCAGGCCGAGAATGGCTTTGCCTGCCTCTGCTTTCCGCTATTCGCACTGCTCTGTTGTGCATATGCACTCACGGTGATTGGAACTGTCGTTGCGATGAAAAAGGTCGCTGCTTACCGTCCTCCCACAGTGCATCGATGGCGCTGGTGGGCGACACCGGTGGCCTTGATATTGATCGTGGGCGCTGGCGTCAGCGAATGGCCGTTACGGCTGCGTTTCTCCCTGTCACAGCGCGCTTTCGAGAAGAGCGTGCGCAAGGCGGCGGATTCGAGTGAAGGGCGATGGATCGGGCTCTATCACGTCAAAGCCGTCCAGGTGGAACGCGATGGCAGGATCGGCTTCGTCACGAGCCATAGCTTCATAGACCCCGTGGGCTTTGAATACCGGCCGCGCGACGACGGGCCTTTGCGCCATCGCGTCGCCCGGTGCTGGTACGAAAACGAATGGTGAGCCCGCTTGCCCTCGCACAACTGCCTTTGTAGCATGGACTTGATGGCCTGAGCGTGGTTGCATCTCGACC
>CAZQEN010000192.1:0-14355 GCA_964591605.1 uncultured Planctomycetales bacterium | reverse complement strand
TCAGGTGGTGCCGGGGGCCGGGACGCGGAAGTCTTTCTTGCCGGAAGTGACCCGACGGCCGTCGATGCGGTCGAACTCGACGACCATGCGCACCTCGCGTCCCGCCAGCCGGGCGAGATCCTCCCAGGGCAGGTGCAGGCGATAGCCCCAGCCCATCTCGGATTGCTTCTTCGAGCGGAAGGGGACCGCGTCTTCGACGGTGAAGGTCCACTCCTTGACCAGGATCCAGTTGACCTCGCCCCGGTCGTTGAGCTCGCGGACATACAGGCGGGGGCGGATGACGCCGTCGCCGAAGACGCCCTTGGCATTGGGACCCTGGAGATAGAGGGCCTTGATGATGATGCCGCGGGGCTTCTCGTGGCTTTCCGTCCAGAGCCACGGATCGAACGGGTCATAGAATGCGGCGACGCCCAGGACGTTCGGCTCGCGCATCGCCGCGACCTGCTGCGGGTTGACCCGCTGGTTGTCGCGCGGAGGCGATGTCTTCGCCTGGGGCTCGTTGCAGGCGCTCAGGGAGAGTGCCGCGAGCACCGCAGGGAGCCGTGGCAGGATCAAGAGCGTTCGACGCAGTGCGTTGGTCATAGAATGCCCCGGATCGCCTTTACTGCTGCGTTGTACGGCTGCGTGACACTTCAGACGGCCGGCGGAGCCGCACGCTTGTAGTGCAGCCGTCTCGGCCGCACTTGCAGGCGGGACGCCTGCACCACAATTGACCCCGTCGTCCGGTCCCGCGGAACCTGTCACGCGCCCGTTTTGTACACGCGATCGGCTACCGCGCTGCGGCGGTGACGCCCGTGCGGGCGGGACGGTTGACCACCGGACCGAACTCGACATTCACCTGCGAACCCCGGCCGGCGGGCGCGAGCGAGGTCACGGGCGGGCCGTATTCCTCGAGCTCAGGGCCCTGCTCGTCGGTTCGCGGTTGCGCGGGGGTGTAGGGCTCCATGGTGCCCCCCGGCTTGATCGGCTCGAGCGGACCGAACTGGTCTTCTTCCGGCTTGACCTGCAGGCCCTGCATCAGCGGGCTCTGGCGGATGTTGTCGTTGAGGCCCGTCTGGTCGCGCATGTGGACGGAGACCGCCCGGGCCTGCGTCGGATCGCGGATCACGTGCGGCGTGAGCACGATCAGCAGCTCGGTCTTGGTGGTGCTCCGCGTGGTCGAGCGGAACGCCCAGCCCAGAATCGGAATATCGCCCGCCAGCGGCACCTTGGTGTCCGAGGAGTTCTCCTGGCTGGTGATCAGACCGCCGATGATGATCGTCTCGCCGTCCTTGACGGTCACCGAGGTCTCGGCCTTGCGCTGAGTGAAGGTCGGCAGCGTCACGCCGGTGGCCACCGTCACGCTCGAAGTACCGATGGCGGAGATTTCCGGCTCGATATCGAGGTTGACGAAGCCGTCGGGGTTGATGATCGGGGTCACGCCGAGGATGACGCCGACCTCTTCATAGGTGACGCTCGGGGTGATCTGGCCGGTCGAGGAGATGTTGATGTCCTGCACGGTGGGCACCCGCTCGCCGACGGTGAACGTGGCCTCCTGGTTGTCGCGGACGAGGATCGACGGGCGGCTGAGCACCTCGAGGCGCCCTTCGGTCTGGAGGGCGTGGAAGAGAAAGTTGAAGTCCTCGCCGGTCACCGTGAAGTTCAGGCCGCTGCCGGACCCTGAGGCGCCGATGTCGGTGCCGAAAATGGTGTCAAAGTGATCGCCCTGGATGATGGGCCCGTTGGGCGTCTGCCGGACGGACGCCCCCTCGCTGAAAAGCAGATCCTGGAGCTGGAACTCCATGCCCATCTCAAAGCGGTCGTTGAGGGTGACCTCCGCCATGAGGACCTGGATCATGACCTGAGGCGGCGGCTGGTCGAGCTCGTTGATCATGGAAATGATCTGCGATTCCATGCGCGGGCTGTAACTGAGCAGCAGCGAGTTGGCGGTCTCGCCGCTGTCGGTGATGGTGACATGCCGCTGGAGCTGGCGGGGCCGCGCCTCGCCCTCAGAAGCTTTCTCAATCGCCTGGGCCTCGTCATCGAAGTAGGCCTTCATCGTCTCGGAGACTTCGTCGGCCTTGGCATTGCGCAGGTGGACGACGCGGACGATGCGCTCCTCGATCTCCTTGAGATCGAGTTTGAGCACGAGGTCCTCGACGATCTTGAGGTAGGACGGGCTTCCGGCGGCAATGAGCGAATTGGTGCGCTGATCGACGCCAAAGAGCACTTCCGCGACCGTCCCGGATGTCCCTCCGGTTGATGAGGCTGCCAGGGTGCCTCCGCCCTCACCACCGGCCAGCACGATCTGGCGCTGTCCGCCCGCACCGGCCCCGGTGCCCTTGGCCTCGAAGAGGTCGGTGAGCAGATCCTTCATCTCCGTCGCATCCGCATTGAGCAGCGGGAAGACCTGGAGCTGCGCGGTCACCGGGGTGACGCTGTCGAGCATCTCGACGAGCATGGCCATCATGTCGATGCTCTCGGACGGGGCCATCACCATGAGTGAGTTGGTGTAGGGGTCGGCCGAGATGGTGATGTCCTGGTGGACGAGTCTCTGGACGAGGCCCGCGCCGGTGTCGGGGTTGATCATGGGCTTGCCCGTCGAAGGATCGACGGGAATGAAGTTGACGATCATCTGGCGGGCCTGCTGAGTGTCGCCCAGGCCGGCGGTCTTGAAGAAATCGGTGAGGAGTTTCTGCAGGTCTTCCGCCCGCGCGTTCCTGAGCGGATAGACGCGCATGGCCACTTCCTTGGTCGACTTCGTGCCGTCGAGCTTCTGCACGATGGAGCGGATGTTGGCCATGGCATCCTTGGGGGCAAACACCAGCAGCGAGTTGGTGCGCTTCTCAGGGGTGATGGCGAATCCGGACGGCGCCTTCTGCCCGGAGCCCTGCTGCTGTTGCTGCATGAGCTTGGTGAGCGTGTCGGCCACCTGCTCGGGATCGGCCTCGCGCAGGGTAATCACTTCCATCTGCCCGGCGAGGGCCGAGGGCACGTCGAGGCGCGTGAGCAGATCGCGGACGATGTCCTGCTTCTCACGGGGAGCGGTCACGATCAGGGAGTTGGACGTTTCGTCGCCGATGATGCTGATCGGCGTGACCTTGCCCTGCGTGCCCTGCTCACGTTTTTCGAACATGTCAGTCAGCACCTGGGCCAGCCGCGGCGCCGGGGCGTTCTTGAGCGTGTAGATCTCGACGGCGGACGTGGGCGCCCCCGCCTCGGCCTTCTTGTCGAACATGGGAATCAGTTCCGCGGCCCGCTGCAGGGCGGGACGCGAGCCCGAAATCGCCAGCACGTTGGTGCGGGTGTTCGGGACGACCTTCATCTGCAGTTGATCCTTGATATCCGGCGAGCTGTTGCGCATGCCTTCGAAGAGCTGATCGAGCATGTCCGCCACGCGCAGGACGTCGGCGTTCTCGAGCTGGAAGAAACGGGCCTCGGCCTGCAGGATGGGCATGTCGACCCGGTCGATCTGCTTGAGCATGTCCTCGATGAGGAGCATGTTTTCGGGGCTGGCGCTGACCAGAATGGCGCTGCTGCGGACGTCGGGGACGATGGAGACCTTGGTCAGCGATTCGGGCAGCTTGCTGCGGTCGCCGCCGCCCGGATAGATGATGCCGTTGGTGAACATCTTGTTGAGCATTTCCGCCGCTTTGGTGGCGTCTGCGTTCTTGATGAAGAACGTGCGGATGATGCCGTTGACGACCGGCTCGACGTCGATCTGGGAGACGAGCCGGACGATCTCGTCATAGTTGCTCTGGGTCGAGGCGATGAACAGCATCTTGGAGAGGGGGTCTTCGACGATCGCCACGCGGTCTTCGAGCACGTTTTCCTGCCCGGCGGGCTTCATTTTCGACCGCTCGTCAAAGAGCTTGCGGAGCATGTCGGCGATCTTGGTGGTATCGGAGTGTTCCACCTTCACCGAGCGGATCTGGGCGATGGGCGAGAGCTTCTGCTGTTCGAGCTCGCCCACGAGCTTGCGGATCACCTCGTAGTCGTCGCGGTTGGAAGCGATGATCAGCGAGTTGCTGCGCGAATCGGTGGTGATGACGGGCTGGTCGTCGGCGAGCTCGCCTTCGCGGCGGATTTTCGCCCGGCCGGTCCAGAGTTCGCGGAGCTTGGGGGCCAGATCAGCGGCGTTGAGCTTTTCGAGATTGATGATGTGGATCTGGCCGAGGTATTCGGCGCTGCGGATGTCGAGCTGTTTGGCCAGGACGGCCATCTCCTGATAGTTGTCGTCCTTGGCCACGATGATGATGCTGTTGGTGCGCGGGTCGGGAATGAGCAGCACCTGTTCGCGCGAGGCGGCGGTGGGCCCGGCCTTCTGCAGCACCTGCTGGCGGGCGTCGATGATCTTCTGCAGGGCGGCGCTCAGCTTGGTGACGTCGCTGTGCTCGAGCTGGACGATGCGCGGGGTGAACCGGCCCACTTCGCTGGGCACATCGACCGCCTTGACGATCTGCTCGACGAGGAGAAGCTGCTCGGCCCGGCCGGCGACGACCAGGGCGTTGGTGCGGGCATCGACGGACAGGGCAACGTTGGAGATCAGGCCGCGCCCGCCCGGATTCTCCGGCGTGCGGCCGACCACCTGCGTCTTGCCGGGCACGTCGGTGAGGTTCTTGCCCTGGCTGAACATCTCGCGGATGGAGGTCATGAGCGTCTGGGCGTCGGAGTGTTCGAGCGGATAAATCCGGACCAGAACCTCCTCAGAGAGGGGCATCTGATCGAGGATCTCGACCAGCTCGCCGATGGGGGCCAGGTTGCTCTCCACGCTCGCCACCACCACCGAGTTGGTCCCCGTGTCGGCCAGGACCTTGATCGGTTTTTCGAGGTTGAGCGGGGAGAGCGGCTTTTCACCCTCAGGCCGCTTGACCACAAGCTGGAGCCGGCGGATCTGCTCCTGGGCGGCGGCCGCTCCCTGACTCGTGTTGAGCATGTCCTTGAGCACGTTGACGAGCTCGGTGGCGACGGCCTTCTTGAGCGGATAGATCGCCAGTTTGACCTGGCCGCCGGCCTCGACGCTGGGTTCCACGTCGATCAGCTCGACCAGCGTCTTGATCTGCTCATAGTCGGACGGCGAGGCGGTGATGACCAGCGAATTGGTCCGCGGGTCGGCGACCAGATCGAACATGGCGCCGCCGCCGCCCAGCTTGGCAGACTTGCCGGCAAGGACGGTTTGAATGGTCTTGGCGGCCTCCTCGGCCTTGATGAACTTGAGCTGATAGAGGTAGGGCTTGAGCTGAAGGGTGGATTTGTCCAGATTGTCGATGAGCTGCTTGACCTCGGGGAGGTTGATCGGGCTGGCGGCGATCATGAGGCTGTTGCTGCGGGGCTCGGCAACCAGGGCAATCTGATCCTCGGGGGCGGGCACGCCGCGTCCGGGAGGCGTCTTGGCCTTGTTCCAGAAGTTCTGCAGGTTGGTGACGATGTCGGCGGCGCGGGCGTTCTTGAGTTCGACGACCTCGACCTGCATGGCGGGCACGGTCTGGCGCTGCAACTGACGCACGAAGGCCTGGAGGATTTCGACGTCTTTCTCGTTGCCCTGGATGATCAGGCCGCCGTCCGGCGTGGGTATGATTTCGACCTCCTCCCCGCTCAGCGCGGGCAGAACGGTAGCCGCTTCGGGCTGGGTGGCCGGGCTGCCTTGGAAGGCGGCGGCGAGCTGCGTCAGGGCCGAAGGCTGGGTGGCCGGCGGTTGGATGCGCGCGACGGCCGGCGCCGGCTGGGTTGCCGGGGCGGCAGCCGTGCCCGGGATGGGCGGGGCGGCGGGTGGCGCCACGGGAGGCGCGGCAGCCTGGGCCGGACGTGTGGCCGGGGTGGCGGCCAGAGCGGGCTGCGTGGCCGCGGGCGGGGGTGCGACGGGTGCGTGGGCGACCGGGGCGGCCGCAACGGGTGGCGTTGCAGCGGACGGCGCTGCGACGCGGGCGGTGGCCGCCGGCTGCGTGGCCGGGGCGGCAGCCTCCGCCACCGTTGCCGGATGGGTCGCCAGGACGACCGCGGGTTGCGTGGTCGCGGTGATCGGCGGGTGAATCACGATCCGCGGGCCGGCCGGCGCCGGCTGAGTTGCCTGACCCATGCTTGCCGCCAGTATCAACCATCCATACCACATGACACTGCTCCTTGGCATACCGCCGCCGGGCAAGTCGCCGACGGGCCGGATCCATCCACGCCCGCAGCCACGGACCTGACGGCAACAGGGAAGCAACTTCCCAAGATGCAACCTGCCGGACCGGTGCCTGCAGCACCGTCCGCACTGGAGTGGGTCACACCTGGCCACCGGAGCGGACGGGGCGAATTCGTGTGCCCCGCACGCCGCGGTCCCCTACGTCATGATCGGGTGATCAGCGCCCTTGCGCCCAATGAATACCGTTCACCTCGATGCTGACGCCGAATCGCTTCCCTGCGACTCGAACCAACTGGTACACATCTCACACACCGCGCCCGCGGCCCGCAGGCCGTGGACACGAATCATTCCGCCTTCCGCCGGACTACTTCTTCTGCGACACGTTCACCTTGCGACTCTGATTGACGTACTGGTCCAGAATCTTCTTGAGATCCGTGCCGGAGATGCCCGAACCGGCGGGAATCACAATGGTTTTCTGCTCCCGGATGTCCACCGGCTTCTGTGCCCCTTCGAGATCAGAGACGAGTTGTCGCACGGTGCGGAACATCTCGGGGGAGCCGGCCACGATGAGCGCCGGCCCGCGTTCATCGATGCCGATAGCGACCTGGGGCGCCCGTTGTCCGGACTGGGCGGCCTGCTGCGCCGCGCCGGTGTTGAGCGTGCTCTGGATCTGCTGGGCGAACTGGGCCAGATTGACGCTCCGGCTGACCGGAATGACCTCAACCGAGGCGGAGCCCATGACATCCGTGTCGAGCTTGGCAGCCATATCGGTGATGAGTTTGTAATCGACCGGGGTAGCCTTGACAACCAGTGTGTTCGTGGACTCGTCGGCCATGATGAGCGGAACGGGGTTGCTGGGTGACCGCCCCGTCGGGTCGGAGAACATCCGGTTCAGGGTCTGGGCGAGTTGGGAAGCCGAGGCCTTGTTCACCTTCACGATCTGCGGGGATGGCTTGGCCCCGGGCACATCCATCTGCGCCACCAGCGTCTTGATGGTCGGCAACTCGGTCGCACCGCACGTGACAAGGATCCGGTTGCTGCCCGGCGGGACGGTGAACGTCGCCAGAAGCGTTCCGGCGGCCGTACGACCCTTATTGGCGTAGATCGTTGTGAGTGACGAGGCTACGTCATTGGCATCCGCATTCGCGACCTCGATCGGGGTGGTCGTCTGCTGGCTGGTACCAGGCTTGTCGAGCTCCAGCAGCATCTGTTCGACCTTCTTCATGTTGTCGGCGCTGGCGCTGACGACGATGGAGTTGGTCTGCGGCTCGGCCACGACGTTCACCTTCTCGATCTCCGAGACGGTGCCCGTCTTGCCGATGGTCGTGGTGATCGCCTGCACGGTGTAGTGCGGATTGGCGTACTGGAGCGGGAAAACACGGTTGACGCGGGCCACGCCGCTGATGCCCTCCACATCGGCGGTCTTGAGCAGGGTCTCGATGAGCTGCTTGTTCTTCTCGCTCGATGTGACATAGAGCTGCCGCGTGGCCGGATCGGGGATGATGGTGATTGCCCGGTCGGCCGGCGCCAGTTGGGCGTAGCCTGCGGCCCCCAGGGCATTGACTTTCGCCTGGAAGTACTTGTTCAGCGTGTCGGCAACGACCGAAACGTCCGCATACTTAACCGGGAGCTGGTAGTCCTGCACGACGGTGTCGATCGTGGGCTGGTATTTCTCGAGCGGGTCGATGACGGTGGTCTTGACCAGGTCGATCTGCGCCTTCGTCCCGTAAACATAGACAACATTGGAACTGGGCTCGGCCACCGCCGTGGGAGGCTGAACGCCGCCTTCAAACTTGCGGCCGGCGTACAGGGCGTTGATCGAGGCGGCGATGGACGCCGCACTGCCCTTGGTCAGGCCGAACATGCCGGTCGTCGGCGTGGACGTGTCCGTCGGCGGCTTGTCGATGTCGGGGATGAGCTTGTCGACGACCAGGAAGACGCCGGGCGTGCCGCTGATGATCAGCGAGTTGGTGCGCGAGTCGGGCACGACGGTGGGGACGTTCTCCATGCCCTCTCGGCCCAGGAGCTTCATCTGCTGGGCGACGAGCTGCGTGAACATGGTGAACACTTCGTTCGCAAACGCGTGCTTGAGCGGATAGACGCGCACGTCCTGGCTGGTGATGGTGTCGAGCCGCTTGGCGACGGTCGAGATCTCCTCAAACACCTCCTTGGGAGCCGTCACGAACAGTGTGCCGCTGTTGTCGTCGCCTTCGATGCTGATGCGCTGGCGACCGCGCGCGGCAGAGCCGGTCGGGACGAAGATCTTGGTCAACTTGGCCGCCACGTTGGTCGCATTGGCCACGCTCAGCTTGATCTCGCGAGGCTTGCCTTTCTCTTCGGAGCGGGCCACCAGCTCGTCGATCTTGGCCTTGATGATCATCTGCTGGGCCTGCGGCGCCCAGACCAGGAGCGTGTTGGTGTCGGCGTCGGCCGTGATGCGCGTGGACTGCGGGCCGATCGAGGTGGCGTCGGTGACGAAGATCTTGCTCAGCGTCGCCGCGATCTCGGTCGCGCTGCCGTGCTCGATCGGGTAGGTCTGGACCTGCTCGACCATGGGCACGTCGAGCAGCTCGACGATCCGCTTGACCTCGGGGATGTCGGAGGCCAGCGCCCTCACCACGATGGTGTTCGTGCGTGCATCGGCGGATACGCGGAGGTCCTGGCCGATGCGCGAGCCGCCGGTTCCACCCAGCCCCCCCCCCAGGCCGCCGAAGGGCGAGCCGCCCGTGTCGCCGCGACGGGTACCGCGGGCTCCGGAGCGGCCGCCCGCGCCGGTGAACACCCGCTCGAGCTGGGTCGCCACCTTCTCGGCCTCGGCGTTCTTGATCGGAATGGGCACGATCTGGACGGGCGTCTCCTGCTCTTCGAGCGTTTTGATCAGACGTTCGACAAGCTTCATGCCCTCCTGCGGCGCCAGCACGATCACGGTGTTGGTGGTCTCGTCGGACGTGATGGTGATTTCTTTGGCCGGGTTGAGCTTGTATTTGCCCTCCTCGCCATCCACGCCGACGGCGCTTTCCAGCGCGCTGGCCTGGAGATCAATCACCTGCTGCTGGAGCTGCTCCATGAGCGCCGTCTGAGCGGCGAAGGTGCCCAGGCCAGTGCCGGGCAGGCCGGTGCCCAGACCACTGCGACCGAGGCGGCCCATCCCGCCGTACATGCCGAAGCGGGAGGTATCTTCGATCTTGAGCACGCTCTTGAGGACCTGCTCGACGTCGAAGGCGTTGAGCTTCTTGATCGCAAACACCCGGAAATCCTGGGGCGGCCGGTCGGTCGGACGGTCAATCTTGAGGAGCAGTTCGATGATGAGGGGGAAATCGTCCTTTTCCGCGCGGATGATGAGCGTCTGGTTGCGGGTGTCCGGCATGACGCGGATGCGGTCTCCGCCGGTGATTTTCCGCTTGTCTTCAGCGGAGGACTCCTTGTCTTCCTCATCTTCGTCGCGGTCGCGCCGGCGGCGCGAGGAGGAGCGGTCGTTGTCTTCTTCGCGGTCATTGTCGCGGTTGCTGCTGCTGGTATTCCGGGTGCTCCGGCCAGCCGCCTGCTGCTGCTGCGGGGTCTGGGGGGGCTGCTGACCGCGGGCGCCCGGTGCGCCGGGCGTCGTGGCGCCCGGCATCTTGTTGTTGAACATGGCTTCGAGGATCGAGGCGGCCAGCGTGACGTCGATGTACCTGACCTGAAAGACGCGGATGGGCTGGTCCTCGGTGGAGGCCGTGGTCAACTCATTGGCCTGATCGACCAGGTCGTCGATGACCTTCTGCAGTTCCTGTAGCTGGGACTTGCGGCCAATGACGTAAATGACGTTCTGCTTCTCGTCGTAGCGGATCTGAACGTCGCCGCGCGCATAGGCTTCGGCGGCGGCCGTCCCGATCGGATTATCCAGTCCCGACGTCCCTTGGGCCGGTGCGGCGGGAGGCGCGGGAGCCTGAGCAGGTTGGGCCACCGTGGCTGCGGCCGGTGCCCGCGCGGCTGGCGCAGCCGGGGACGCGGTCTGCGGCATCGCGGGCGTGCCGACGGGGGCGGCGGCCGCCGATGGCGCCGGGGCAGGGGCTGGAGCCGCGGGCGCGGGCGGCGGAGTCTGCACAGCGACAGCGGGTTGCGTGGTCGCAGCCGGGTGAGCGGTGGCGGCCGGCTGAGCGACCGCGGCGGGTTGACTGGCTGCGGCCGGCTGCGTCGCCGGGGCAGCCGCGGCGGGTTGTGTAGCTGTTGCGGGCTGGGTTGCCGCGGCGGCAATCGCGACCGAGGCGATCGCCCGGCGCAGGGACGAAAGCCCGCAGGTCGGCGGCACAAACGGCGCGGCGGGCTGCGTGCTGATCGGATCGTCGTGACGCACTTCCTTGATCATCGACATCGGGTCGCGGCCCTGCTCAGCGCCCGTCTGAATCGGCTCTGCGTTGACCGGCACGGCCATGGGCGGGTTGCCCACCACCATGCCGACGATGCGCGAAGCCGTGCCGGGCGGCACGCGCTTGACGATGAGCCCCAGCGGCTCGGCGGGCGGGTTCTTCTGAAGCTTCTCAAGCCATTCCTCCGTGACTTTGATGTGCTGCGGTTTGCCCGTCACGATGATCTGCCGGGCAATCGGGAAGGGCTTGACATAGGGCGAATCCCAGAAGCCGATGAGCGTGTCCAGAATGGTCTGGAGGTTCTTGGCAATGGGCTCGACGGGACCCTCGACATCGTAGGCCATGGTGATCTCGCCGCGGGAGCCGGATCCGATCGGCGTACCCTTGGTGCCGCCGGCCTGAACCGGCTCCGCCTGATGAGCCAGCACCAGGTCCTTCCTGGTCTGGATCAACTGCTCAACGATGGCGATCTTGCCGATCGGCGCGGAGACCAGGAGGCGGTTGCCGGTTTCGGGCTTGACGATGACGGACTCGTCAGCGCCGCTGCTGCCGCGGCGCGAACGGGAGCGGGAGCTTGACTCGTCTTCGAAGAAGCTGCCACTGTCGCTGCCGCCGCCCATCATCTCCTCGATGAAGCTGACCATTTCATAGGCCTGGAGCCCTTCCGGCAGGTCATAGATCTTGAGGATGCGGTTGTCGGGCAGGGCCTCCTTGTCGATTTCGAGGGCGAGCTTCTCGGCCTCGGCCACGAGATCCTCAGGCCCGCGGATGATCAGCGAATTGGTGGCCTCCACAGCGCCGACGTCGAGGTCTTCCTCGATGGCCGACGAGCTGCGGGAGCTGTAACTCGGCCGGTAGCTCGAGGAGTAATCCGAGCTGGAGCTGCCGCCCCAGCGAGAGCTTCCCGAGCGCCGGCGCGACCCCTGCCGTTCGACGGCGTCTTCGATGATCCCGGCGAGTTCCTCGGCTTTGGCGGTCTTGAGCCGCACCATGCGCACGGTGGACGCCAGACCGGGCTGATCGAACTCGTGAATGAGCTGCTCGACGAGGGGCATCAGCGTCTCGGGGGCGGCCACGGTGATGCGGCGGCTGAGGCGCTGGGCGGTGAGCTGCGGCTCGGGCACGCCGGAGCGGCGGCCGCCCGCGCTCTGCATCTCCTCGAACTTGGCCATGACCAGGGGCGTGATCAGGCCCACCACGTCCTCGGGCGTGCCGCGCTGAACGTCGAAATACCGGATGGCAAAGGTCATGTCGTGGGCCTCGCGCGATTCGAGGAGTTCACGCACGCGGGTATCGACTTCCTTCATGCGGTCGGGGGGCGCCGAGACAAAGAGCAGGTCGCTGCCGCGGTCGCCGAGGAACCGGATCTGGGAGCGGCCCACACCGGAGCTGCCGCGCGGGTTGAACAGGTCGTCGAGCATCTGGGCGACGCCGTAGGTGCCCTCCGCATCCGCGGTCTTGAGACGATACGTTTTGATCTCGTTGTCTTTGGTCGGGCTGCTGTCGATCTCGCCGATGACGCGTTCAATCTCGGCCATCTTTTCCTTGGGGGCCGAGACGGCGATCGCGTCGCCGGTGTCGACGACCTTGATGGCGGTCGGGGCCTCCTGCTGGCCGTAACCGCGCGATGAGATCGCCTCGGGGAACAGCGACTGCAGGGCCTGCACCACCTTGAAGCTCTGCACGTAGCGCAGGACGAACGTCCGGCGGATGACCTGTTTGGCCATGAACTGCTGGTCGATGCTCCGGGCGAGCTCCTCGGCCTGCTTGAAGTCTTCGGGAGAGGCTTTCACGAGCACACGGTTGCTCACCGGCTCGGCCACGACGGTGACCGGTACTTTCACACCCGACGAGTATCCCCTCTGCTGCGACTGGAAGAGATCCTCGATCTTGCTCGCCACGTACGTGGCATCGGCGGTGGTCAGCTCGATGGCATGCAGCTCGCCGCCTTCGGTCGGGCCCGGCTGATCGAGGTCTTCGATGAGCTTGCTGATCTTCTCGTGGACTTCGTCAGTGGCGGTGACCAGCACCTTGTTGGACTGCGGATCTGCATAAAAAGTCGGGGTGGACGGCGACTGCGACCCCCGGTAGCCGCCCCGCGAGCCGAAAGACTGGCTCAGGATGCTGGCCACCGTCGAAGAGTTGGAGTGCTTGAGCGCGTACGACTTGGCCGTGCCCGCAGGCTCGCTGCGTTCGTCGATTTCCTTGATGTCGCGCTCGATCTGCGGCCAGGATTCCTTCAGGCAGACCACAAAGAGCGTCCGGGACATGTCATCGCCGATGAAGCGGGGCAGACCTCCGCCGCCGCTGTAGCGGCCGCGGCCGCCGCCGCTGGCGTATCGGCCGTTGAGCACGTCGGCCAGAAGCGAGGGAGACGCGTGCTCCACCAGCACGAGGTGGCTGACGGCGCCCGCTTCGGGATCGACGTCGAGCTTGGCGATCAGCTCCTTCGCCTCGTTCAGATCCTTGGGATCTCCGGAGATCACGATGCCGCGTTCATTCTGCGTATCGGCCGTCGCGTGGAAGGTCTGCTCGCCGGGGCTCAGGCGGCGGTTGGGGCGCTGGCCGAACGACGTGTTGAGCATGTTCGCGATACTGGTGGCCTGGCCGTACTTGAGCTCAATGTACTGCACCCGCGTTTCGATGCTCTCGACATCGAGCATCGCGACGTACTCTTCGATGAACTTCATTTCGTCGGGGTTGGCCTTGACGAAAATGCTCTTGGTCGCGGGCACAGGCATCATGATGGCGGTGCTCGTGCTGGTCGTGGTCACGACCGGCTGCTGCGGCGTGCCGGGAGGCGGCGCCGGGGTTCCCGGACGCGGCGCGGGGGTCTGGACCTGCACCACCTGCCGTTCACCCAGCAGCGGGCGGATCGTCTCAACGATCTCGGCGGGGTCGGCGAACTTGAGCGGGATGATTTTGGCCTTGGAAATCGGGCTCAGCGGCACATCGATGTACTTTTCCAGGTACTCCTTGACAAGTTCGTGGTTCGCCGCGCTCGCACGGACGACCAGGGCGTTGATCCGCTGATCCTCCTGAATGTCGATGGTATCCGCGCTGGTCGAGCCGGGGCTGTCAGGCGCCTGCGGCTGGCCGGGCACGCCGGGGCGGGGCGGGCGCGGAGCGGGGGTGGGGCTGGTGACGCCGATCTGGCTCGGGTTGGGCATGATCGCCTGAAGCAGGCGGGCCGCCTCGCCGGCATTGGCGTACTTGAGCGAGTAGGTCGCAATCGTGCGTCCGTCGCCCTTGAACCGCGGGTCCTTCTCCATCATCTCCATGGCGTCGAGCTGCACGTCGATCCAGCGCACGAAGCCCTTGAGCTCGATGATGCCGGTTCCGGGCACGAGAGTCGCCCTCGCTCCGTTGATCGGGACGACGTCGACGGCGCGGTTCGCGAGGACTTCGGCGGGGAGCTGTTTGGGTTCGTACATGACCGACGCAACTTCCCAGGCGGGCAGGGCGGCCTTGCGGTAGGCGTCGAGGCTGGTGTACATCCGCTCGGGCGGGATGTTGCGGTACCACTCGGTGAGCTGGTCGATGACCAGGTAGTTCTTCTGCAGCACGACCCAGTAGTTCATCTTGAAGAGGATGTCGTTGACCTGGCTGAGCATCTCGTCGAAGGTCAGGAGCTGATTGCTCTGGAAGGTGATGGGCTTCTGCTTGGAGCCCTGGTCAATATTCGTGAGGTTCAGCATGGACAGGCCGCTCATCTCCTCCAGGTCGTGGCAGGCCTTCTCGAGGGGGGTGTTGTTCCAGACGAGGATGTAGGGGCGGTCCTGGGCGCGGAGCCAGAAGAACTTCTTCGGGTTAATTTCCACCTTTCCGGTAGCCGTGTCCATGGTGATCGGCGGGGTCTCGGCGCCGGGCGGGGGTCCGGGGGCGACGGCGCCCGGGGGCACCGGC
>CAZQEN010000191.1:0-14395 GCA_964591605.1 uncultured Planctomycetales bacterium | reverse complement strand
GCGCCGCCACCGCGAAGGCCAGCCGCACGTACATGCCGCTGCTGTAGCGCTTGACCGGCGTATCCAGGAAGCGGTCGATCTCGGCAAACGCCACGATCTCGTCGAATTTGCGCAGCACTTCGCTGCGGCGCATCCCCAGGATGGCCGCGTTCAGAAAGATATTCTCGCGTCCGGTGAGTTCGGGGTGAAAACCGGTTCCGACCTCCAGCAGGCTGGCCACGCGTCCGCGCAGCGTCACCCGCCCCTCGGTCGGTTCGGTGATCTGAGAGAGGACTTTGAGGAGTGTGCTCTTGCCCGCGCCGTTGCGCCCGACGATGCCGATCACCTCGCCCGGACGCACCTCGAAGGACACGTCCCGCAGGGCCCAGATCGTCTCCTCGGGCCGGGCCGATTCGCCCAGCTGTCGCAGCCGGCGCAGCGGCGCGGCCGCCGTGTCCACCAGCACCTCGCGAAAGGTGCGGTTCGCCAGGGCGCGCTGCCCGATCTTGTAGCGCTTGGCCAGGCTGTCGACGAGAATCGCCGGAGCCATACTCTCTCCCGTCAGGCAATGTCAGCAAAGCGTCGTTCGACGCGCTTGAAGTACGCCAGCCCGCATGCCAGGGTCCCCGCCGAAACCAGCGCGGAGACCGCCACGTATCCCCACTCCATCGGCAGTCCCAGGATCGCCGCCCGGAAGCCGCTCAGAATGCCCGTCATCGGGTTCAACGCCAGCACAAACCGCCATTTCTCGGGCACCATCGTCAGCGGATACACCACCGGCGAGCAGAACATCCAGAGCTGCACCAGGAACGGAACGACGAACCGAAAATCCCGGTACGCCAGGGTCAGGGCTGACAGCCAGATGCTCACCCCCAGCGCGGTGACCACCGTCAGCAGCATCAGGAGCGGAACCACCGCCACCAGCACGGGCGGCAGCACCCGGTGGTATCCCATCATCACGCCCATGATCGCCAGCGAGATCACGAAATCGATCAGGCCCGCCATCACCGCCGCCGAGGGCACCATCAGCCGCGGAAAATAGACCTTCGTGATCAGGTGCGTGCTGTTGACCAGGCTGCTGCTCGCCTGCGTCAGGGCGTTGGAGAAAAACGTCCACGGCAGCAGTCCGGCCAGCACGAAAATCGAATACGGAATGCCGTCCGACGGGATACCCGCCAGTTTCCCGAAGAAAATCGTGAACACCAGCATGCTCGCGAGCGGTTGCAGCGCCGCCCACATCGCTCCCAGCACGGTCTGCTTGTAGCGGACCTTGATGTCGCGCCAGATCAGGAAGTACAGGAGTTCCCGGTACCGCCACAGCTCCTTCCAGTCGACGGGAATCCAGCCGGTCCGGTGCTCGAGCACGATCACCGGTCCCGAGGGCGCGGCGACATCGTGCTCCACGGCTGCCCGGGCGGCGGCGTCAGCCTGCCGGCTGGTCAGGGAATCAATGGCACAATCAGGCATAAGGTCTGTGTTTTGCGATGCGTGAACTCACGGGCAGGGGGTGGTCGCTGCGATCGCGTATCAGAAGACAATAACGGAGAAGAGCACGGCGGGCTTTCCCGCTTCGCGCGGACAACTGTCTCCCCCCCCCACCAGACCTCTGGAGACCAGCAGAAGGAATTCGGTCATCGTTCGAGTACGATGGGTGTTCTGCGTCGAGCCTGGCGAACCCGGCGACGCCTGGGGGCGTCCGGCCGGCTCGGTTTGCGTTCGTCCGTCGGTGTGGCCGCCGGAGCCTCGCTTCGGGCCGTGCGCACCGCCTCCGGCTGACCGCGCCGCGCCATCCACAGCTCGCGGGCGATCAGCGGCAGGAAGCCCAGACCCCGCACCATGTAGCGCCCGCAGAGCCGTCGCGGCTCGGACACCAGCCGGTGCAGCCATTCAAATCCCGCCCGCTGCATCCAGACAGGCGCCCGCTTCACGTGCCCGGCCACAAAGCTGAAGCTGATCCCGATGCCGATGCTCACCGGCGCCCCGTAGTAGTCCTTGAAGGAGGCGATCCAGTTCTCCTGCTTGGGTGAGCCGAGGCCCACGAACACCACATCCGGCCGGGCTACCCGCACGGCCTCCACCGCCCGCCAGTTCTCTTCAAAGGAGCGTTCGAAACCATGCGGCGGGCAATAGGTGCCAGCGATCTGGAGATCCGGGTAACGTTCCTTGAGGACTTTCGCCGCGCCTTCCGCCGCGCCGGGGTCGCCTCCCAGAAAAAACACCCTGTAACCGGCCCGCGCGCAGTAGCCGCACAGCCGTGGGAACAGGTCGGAGCCCGCCACCCGCTCCTTGAGCTCCCGCCCGACCAGCCGCGAGAGCCGCACCAGCGGCTGGCTGTCCACCAGAACCAGGTCCGCACGGGCCACCAGCTCCGCGTACGACTGGTCCTTCTGCAGACGCAGCAGGTGATCCACGTTGGGCGTGACCACAAGCCGCGGCTTGCCCTGCTCGACGAACTGGGCGATGCGCTCAATGGCCTCAGCCATCGTCACGTTGTCAAAGGCGACACTTCCGAGCACCACCCGGTCCTCCGGCGGTGGTGCGAACCGTCCGCCGATGTCGAAAGCCATCTCGCTCATGGAATAGACCCCCCTCAGTGAGGAACCTGGCGCTGATGATGCTCCGCGGCCACATGCCGTCCCGCATCCCGGCTCGCGTCCGCCGGCGCATCCTGCGCTTCAGGTGATTCCTCACGCTTCATGCTTCTTTTCCTCATCGCTCTGCATTGCCGGCAGATAGAAAATATCACCACTTCGATCGGAGCTGCGGGACGAGCTGTAGCTGCGATACGAACTCGACATGCAGCTCGAAAAGCCGTTCCGGATCGGAACGTTGCAGACCACCGCTCCCAGCACCCTCGCCCCGACCATCGCCAGCCGCTGGCACACCTGCTGGGTCGCCCGCATGTCGGACGATCCGAGCAGCGTGGACACCACCACCCGATCCACCGACTGCGACCACACCAGCGCGTCGGCGCTTCCCAGGGCCGGCGATGAATCCACCACGACGTAGTCGTACTGGGCCGACGCCTCGCGGATCAGCTTGTCCGCGGATTGCTGCTCGACCAGCCGCCCGTCGGCGTAGGGGCCGCCGAGCAGCACGTCCACGTTGGTCAGCCGCGATGCCGCCGTCGAGCTCGCCAGGTCGCGCACGCCCGACAGCACCGACTGCAGCTTCGAGGGCGCGTCGATCCCCAGCAGGTTTCCGATCTTGGGCGCCTGCAGGTCCGCGTCGATCAGCAGCACGCGCTTGCCCGTCTCCGCGAGGCTCACCGACAGACTCAGGGCCAGGCTCGTCTTGCCTTCCCGCGCCTGCGCGCTGGTGATCAGGATCGACCTGGGGGGCTCGCCCCAGGCCCGGCTCAGAATGTTCACCCGCAGGATCCGGTAGGATTCCGCGAATTCCTCCTCCGTGATGCGGCCCTTCTTGAGGTCGTTGATCGCCGGCACCGCGCCCAGGATGTGCAGCCCGGTTCCCGCCGCCACCTGGCCGGGGGCCCGCACGCGGGAATCCAGCCGTCCCCGCACGATCGCCAGCGCGATCCCGAAAAACAGCGAACCCATCACCGCCACCAGGACCAGCTTCGGACGCTTGTCCATGTGACCGTCGGGCAGAATCTCCGCCGCCGAGGCCTTCGAGACCCGGCCCGGCCCCGGCTGGAGCTTCTCCATCTCGACCCGCTTGCGGGCCACCTCCACCTGGTCCAGTTCTTTCTTGAGTTTGGTGATGTCCAGATCCAGTGCCTGGATCTTGATGCTGATCTCACCCATCCGCTTGTCGTTGGCTTCCTGCTTTTCGATGATCGCGGCCAGTTGGCTTCTGAGGTTTTTCTGGTACTCCAGCTTCCCCTGCAGGGTCGCCAGATGCGTGGACTTGAGCCGCTCCTGCATCGCCTGGCGGTCCCGCTCCCGGTTCCTGGCCGTCTCCATCCGCTCCTTTTCGAGCTCCTTCTTGAGCTTGTCGATCCGCTCCTCCGCTTTCTTGATCTCGCTGGCCGGCCAGATGTCCTTGTACTTGTAGAGGCGGCTGGACTCGCTGCCGATCTGCTCCTGCAGCGACTTGGCCACCGCGCTCTCCTCGAGCGGATCCTGCCCGAGGCTGGCCTCTGCTTCGATGGTGGGTGAGTACTTGCCTGCCTTGATCTGATCGATCGACATCTGCAGCCGCAGGATTTCCAGATCCGCCGCCTCCAACTGCTGCATCGTCTGCTCGTTCTTCTTGAGATCCCGCTGCCGGAGCACTTCGAACATGCTGTCCGTCACCGCCTGATGCTCGCTGGCCAGTTTGAGCTTCTCCTGCTCCTTCAGGTCGATCTGCGACCTGAGCTCCGACTCACGTGCGGTCAGAAACTCCATCTGCCGGTCCAGATCCTTGTTGCCGCCGTAGCGATCCAGAAATGCATCCAGGATCGCGTCGGCCACGACGATCGCCGTCCCCGCATCGTTGTGACTGAAGGCAACCTGAATGATCTGGGTCCGAGCCGTCGGCAGAATCTCGAGCCCGCTGCGCAGCTCGCTGACCGACCTGGGTCGATTCTCATCAGCCAATGCCCGCACCTTCGGATCCTCAAGGGCATCCTTGAGCACGTCCCGGCTCCCCAGCAGCACCGCCTGGCTCGACAGGAAGCCCTCAAACAGCGGGATCGTCTGCATCTGGCGTTCGAGCGGGTTCGACAGAATGGGATCGACCTTGATCTGCCCGGTCGCCGTGTACACGGGTGTCTTGAGCTTCCAGACGACCGGCACCGCGATCGCCGAGCCAATCACCCAGACCAGCAAGACCATCAGCCAGTGCCGCAGCACCGGCGCCAGAGCGGAGGTCCGCCCACCGCCGGCTTCCGCCTGCCCGCCGGGCCCCTCCATCTCCCCTGCCGACTCCGAGGGCAGTGCACGTCGCGGATCCAGATCGTGTCGGTTCATCTTCCTGCTTCCTGATCGATGACGAGACTCTTCCTGGTGCTCTGCAACATCCGGCTGTTTTCCGTCTCGCAAGCCGCGGTGAGCGGCCCGCCCGCATGGCTCCCGCTCATCCGCAGTTTCCCGCTGCGCGATGCAGACGATCCGGGCGGGTCCCGGTCGCTTCCGCCGCGTCCTGCATCGCCTGGTACCTCGTCAGATCTCTTCGCGCCAGATCCGCCGCCTGCGCCTCACCGTCAGAGGCATGAAGAAGTGTCCCAAGCTTTCGGCCGTACAGGACCCGCATCTTGGCCCGGTCCAGCAGTTTGCTCAGAACGGTGGCGGCGACCGACGCTGCGAGCAGAACCAGCCCGGTCGTCCAGTGGCGCATCATCAACAGCACGAGGGACCCGCCGGCCAGGAGCAGGCACGAAAGCCCGCACAGAGCCGATGCGGCGGCGCACGTCAGCGCCGCTGCCCGGCCGGACCGGCTCGGTCCGCCTGATCGCCCGTCATTCCTGCCGACCGCTGTCGGCCCATCCTGTGATCCGATCGTCATACCCACGTGACTCGCCCATACGCGACGAGCGACAGACCGGTCCGGCGACAACACCCGCCTCGCTCATCCGCACCCGCTTCCCTCCACAACCCTCTCGGGAGGATTTCGGCCGGCCTGTCCAGACTCCGTCCCCGTGAACTACATCGCGATTTCGCGTGTAATCCTATACAGAACAACAACTTATGATCGATCCGCCTACTCGATCGGTTCGAGCAGTTGCGGCTCGATTTCCAGCACCGCCGACTGTTGCAGGATCTCGATGCCCACGAACAATTGGCAGGTCCGACGCTCACGCCGGACAACCCCTTCCACACCCATCAGGCTCCCGCTTCGCACCCGGAACCGTTGCCCCCGTTGCAGCCCCCGATACACCTTCACGGTGTCCAGGCCCGACATCACGCGGCGCATGTCGAGCAGCTCGCGCTTGAACCGCTCCTGGTCTCCGACCGGCAGCACGGCCACCGCACGGTGCGTCATCAAGGCCGCGTACCGCTCCTGCCCACCTCCGCACATGAAGAGGTACGACGGGAACAAGGGCAGCTCGATCTGCCGCACGCGTTGCCCATATCGCCGTCTCGTCCGCACAAGTGGCAGAAAATAGGCGATCCGAAGCTTGTCCAGATCCGCCGCCAGCGCCTTCTCCTGACGCGGCAGCGTGTGTACCAGCCACCAGTCGCCGCCGACCGTCTCCGCGGGACCCATCGATACGGGCCATTCCGAGGTCCCCGCCCCCGGCTCCGAGGATATCGGGCTACGACGGGTCTCTGGAGCAGGGTGTACACAACTCCTGCCCGCTCGGCTGGTTCTCAGCTCACTGCTTCCCGTTGTGGCTCTGACAGCTCGCGCCTCCAACACTGTCAGACGAGTTCGACTTGTGATCGATCGGACGGGGCCACGGCTGGCCGCCTCGCGCCCGATAACAAAACACCGCGCCGCCCGCTTGACGTATCGGCTTGCAGGACAACGAGTTGCAGCCATACCACGCAAGCGTCGCATGCGTCGACTCAATCTCCCACCGACCGATCATGCCAGGGACGGCTGATCGGCCTCATGTTGACTTTCTGCTTGACTAGGCCTCAAAGCGACAGCCTGAGCGGACCACGACCGCCGCCCGTCTTAACCCCGGTTCGTCTGACGAAGTGTGCCCGCCTCCAGCCTGGCGGGAACGAAGCGGCGGCCTTCTCATACGACGGTCACCGCTACGGACGATTCGAATTAGCCCAAGCTCCTCACCCGGGAAAAGTACCGGCCCACGGCTTTCGCGCAACATGGGCTATTTCGGCCACTTTCCTCAGCGCAAGCAACTAATAGAGGCTAGACCCCCGAAGTGAGCTCCTTTCACACTCCCGAACTTATCGGCCCCAAATCAAGACCACAAAAACTCATCGCCCGATCAAGGGCAACGCCCACCCACCAGCCTCGATTCGGGAGCGAGAACGCAACTCCCTCATCTCTATGCGACATCTATAGCGGAACCATCTCCTTATGTCAAGGGTTTGGAGGATGGACGGTACTCGGCTTCCGGGACCCACGACCGACATAAACTCTTTTTAGATAAATATTTAAGAATACATTCCCAGATGCGGAACCAGCGGCGGCCGTCTGAGCGAACTGTCAAAACTCCAGCATTTGCCTTGTCCCGAACCTTCCGGGACCGCGCCGGGCGGACTTGTTGCGGTCTGCTGCGGCCTCCAACCACCCATCGGGCATTCAGCCATCACACCCTCGCGGGCCGGTTTTGTTGCAGATCGCTGGTTTCAAGAGGATCGGCCGTGTCCTGCCTTACCCACTCCGATCAGGCCGGATCGCGCTCGCCGATCCGTCCTGGCCGGACAGAGACTTCCGGCCGCGCCCACCTCGTGGGACGATGAGCCACGAGGAGGCTGTAGAATGCCTGACACCCCATCTGGGCTCCTTAATACTCTTTCGCCGGGTTCACCCGGACTTGAATCCGCAAGCGGACCGGTGAGGATCTGCCGGTTCAAGCCCGACCCCCGACAGGAGACTTGATAAAACCGGTTTTTGTGCTTGACCGGGCGGGCCCGGCATGTTAGAGTGGAGCGCACAGGGGTGGTCTGGCCACACACGGGATTACCTTCGTATCTCGTCGCGTCACCCTGCCCCCTGCGCTGGTGGGCACGCCTGATCCATGACGCCCGGAGTGCGAGACCCGTCTCCCCCCTCGCACTCCGGGCAGCTCTTTGCCTGGGAGCCGCCTGCGGGCCGCGCCCTGCCCAGATCCCCCTTCCCGTCTGTCATCCATCCGTCCACTGCGGCGAGATGAGCGCTTTGACCACCCGGCCATCGGCCACCGCATCCAGCCCCGACTGAGCCTGGTCCAGCGAGTACCGGGCCAGCTCGATTTTATCCCAGAGACCGGCCAGCGCTCCATGGCGCAGGTATTCCAGCCCGCGGTGCACGTGTGAGAAATCGCAGCCCCAGCAGCCGCGAACGTCAAGGTGCTTGCGATTCAGGTCCCAGTGCGGGTTGAATGTGGCCGGGCCCGCGTCGGTGTACTGCCCCACGATCACCACACGGCCCGCGTCCCGGGCGAAGCGCATCGCCTGCGTGACCGCTTCCGCGACCCCGGTGGCCTCGACCACCACGTCGGCTCCCCGGCCGCCGCACTGGGTACGGATCCACTCGATTCGCTCCGCAACGATCGCCTCCGGATCATCGGTCTCCGGCGAACATCCCGGCCGCGTGACGTCGAGAGTCTCGGCGGCCCCCATGCGCCGGGCCGCGTCCAGACGCCGGGCCGGCCCGCCGATACACAACACCCGCCCGGCGCCGCACGCCCTTGACAGGGCGATCGCGGAAAGGCCCACCGGCCCGCTGCCAAGCACCAGCACGGTGTCGCCCAGCCCGATCTCCGCGCGCTGCACCGCATGGACGGCGGTCGGCAGCCCGCATCCGCCGGCCATGAACCGCTCCGGCGAAACGCCCCTCAGCGGCAGCACCCGCGTCCCCGGACGCAGATATACCACCTCGCACCAGCCGCCGGCCCAGCCGTCCTCGAGCCCGTAGGTGATGCCGTACACCTTCCGCTCCGGGCAGCGCGTCGAGGCCCTGGCTACCAGGCAATACCAGCACCGGCCACACGTGCGATGCACGTCCAGGAAGGTGACGACCTGTCCCTCTTCGAGTGGCCGCCCCTCGACGTCCAGCACGCGGCCGCGGATCCGCTCCAGCACGCCCACGCTCACGTGCCCCGGAATGAGAGGATACGGCACCCCGCCCAGCCGCCCGTGCTGCAGATGCACGTCGGTGCCGCAGACCTCGCTGTGCATCACGCGCAGCAGCGCCGACTCCGGCTCGAGCTCCGGTGCGGGCAGCTCACGCACTTCTACAGGTTGATGGGGAGCGGGGATCACCGCCGCTCGAACGGTGGCCATCCGTTCAGCGTACCCGAAACGGCGCGCGGACTCGACGCCCGAGGGCGTCGGCCCGCCTGAACTGGGAGTTGTCCAGCATTCTGCAGCCGCCGATGGCCCGTCAGGCCACCGCAACGCGCCGCCGACGCACGCCGGTCAAGGCCAGCAGTCCGCCCAGGAGCGAGCAGGCCGTCGCAGGTTCCGGCAGGATCTGGCCGCGAATCTCACCACCCGACCGGAAGCTCGTGTGGATGTTGATGTACGTGAGCCCGTCCAGAATCATCTGGGTCTGCGCCGGCGTGATCACGCCGTTGAAGCTGATGCTTCCAGACGTGACCCCAGGGGTGTAGGTGATGCCGAACTGCACGCCAACCCCGGGGCCCCCCAGGGGTGACGGGCCGTGAACATGAGCGTTTGTGGTGGTACCAATCAGATCTGAGAACGTGCCGGTCAGTGTGAACATGTTGGTCACGTCGTCCAGCGTCATCGTGGCACTGCCGGTACCCGTTGTCGCCACCGGCGGCGTTTCCTGCGCTCCGTCGAGGAACGCAGTGAGATTGTGAATCGCCGCCGTAGCCGGCGAAGCGAGCGTCGACACACAGACCGCGACCGCCAGCGCCCAGAAACAGTCTCTGCGCATCTCGTCCTCCTTTTTAAGGAATTCGATACGGAATCGCTCTTTCCGCCACGCCTTGACGTGAAGAATTGAGCCGACGTTAAACCCGGTCCCGATTTTCGTCGACAGCAGCATTTTATCGGCCTGCCCCCCCGGATTTCAAGTCAGAACTGCTGCGAACCTCACATATCATTACTCGTTGTCCAGCAATGGCTTGCACATTGCTGAACCCCTCATTCTCGGATTTCAGATCACACACCCCACATCGCTGGCCTGCGCCGGGGGGCCTGCCCCGGGCGATCCTTCCCGCTCCGCGGCCGCCGCGGTAGCATGACCGCCGGGAGTGTGTCCGATGCGCATGGCCGCTCAGCTCTACACCGTCCGCCAGTTGCTGGAGCGCGACTTCGTCGGGACGCTCCAGCGGGTCCGCGGCCTGGGCTATGAGCACGTGGAGCTGGCCGGCCACGCAGGCTACGCCGCCCCGCAACTCCGGCAGGTTCTGTCCGACTGCGGCCTGGCCGTCTGCAGCGACCATTGCCCGGTGGACCGGCTCGAACGAGACCTCGACCAGGCCATCGATGACAGCCACTCGCTCGGTGCGAAGTACCTGGTCTGCCCGTACCTGCCGGAGGAACGGCGCCGTGACGAGGCGGGCTGGCGGGCGTGCGCCGCCCTGCTCAACCGGTCCGGACGCCGCTGCCGCGAGCGGGAGATCCAGCTCTGCTATCACAACCACAGTTTTGAGTTCGTCCGGGTGGGCGATCGCTCCGCCCTGCAGCTTCTCTTTGACGAGACCGATCCGGCCCATGTCCAGGCCGAGCTCGACACCTACTGGATCCGGCATGGCGGCGACGACCCGGCCGAGTGGCTGAGCCGGCTCAGCGGCCGCTGTCCACTCGTGCACCTCAAGGACATGGCCAGCGACGCCCACCAAAGCTTCGCCCCCGTCGGGACGGGCATCCTGGACTGGTCGCAGATCCTCCCCGCGGCCGACCGCGCCGGCGCCGTCTGGGGCATCGTCGAACAGGACACCTGCAGCGGCGATCCGCTCGACAGCCTGGCCACCAGCTTTCGCAACCTTCGGCCGCTTCTGGGCTGACGCGCCGGCGGGCCCGGGGTGTGCTGTGTGCGTCGAGGGTGCCTTGCCCCGAGTAGCAGCCGAAGCACCAGTCGAAGATCCGCGGCGGCGGGCGAGGGGTTCACGGAGAGGACTGGGCAGCCACCTGAGCGTCGCCCTCGCCAGCGCGCTCGATCTGAACAGCGCTCCGCATGTGCCGTATGTAACACCCGCGTCGCTCGAGCGTCTATTGAGTACAGACTGATCGAACACAGCGTGATCCGCCTCGTGCTGATCAGAACCCTCCATTCCCGGGAGCACCCATGCGAGCGGACCTAACGCTTGGTCTGACCTGCCTCTGCATCGCCCTTCCCTGCAGCGCACACTCCCTCCTGGCCAACCAGCCGCCCGTGGCCGTCGCGGGGCCTGACCGCTACCTCGACGCCCAACCGCTCACGCTTGATGGCTCCGCCTCGTTCGACCCCGACCCCGGCGACGCCATCGTCACCTACACCTGGACGCAGCTTTCCGGCCCCGCCCTCAACATCGCCGGCGCCGACACCGCCGCCCCCACCGTCACGGCTACCCCCGTCGCCAACACGATCGGCACGGCCGTCCTGCAGCTCGTCGTCAACGACGGCGAAGTCGACAGCCCGCCCGACACGATCCAGCTCACCATCGTCGCGGCCATTCAGAGCTCAATCCAGCTCATCCACCAGAACCCGCCGTTCGATCCGGCCAAGCCCACGCAGGTCTTCTTCAGCGGCGGCAACTGCAATACCGGCGGGGGTAACTGGGATCATGGCTCTGACTGGCAGGCCCGCGCGAACGTGGTCACTTTCCTGTACGGCCCGCCGTATGAACGCTGTGCCGACGCGCTGATCGCCTTCCTTTCCCGCGTCGCTCCCGCATACAGCCGGCCCATTCAGACCTGCGGCTTCAGCACGGGCGGCATGCCCGCCATCGACAGCGCGATCCGCCTCAACAAGATCTACCGCGACCCGCGCTACGCGGTGACCATCGTCAATCTGCTCGACGCCGCCTGCCGCAACTACGACGCGACCATCCTCGACTTCCTCAGCAACCCCGTCGCTGGCAACGCCCCCTGGGTCCAGAACTTCTTCTCGAGCTCCGCCGGGTTCGCCACTTTCCGCAGCCGCTGCCTCAATGTCAGCATGGTGGGGGACCACTCCCTGCCGCCCAGCTACTACCTGAACTCGATCTATCCCCAGATCTTCACCACCGATATCTACAATCACGGCGTGGTCGCCGGCGTGTTCACTTCCGTCCTCGAGCACGGCGCCAACTACCGCATGCCCATTCTCGCGAATTCGCCGTATTACTTCCGGCTCGTACTCGATACGCCCCAGACCGTCCACCTCGAGCAGTTCAACGCCGCCTCGTATCCCGGCCGTCTGCCCCAGCCCATCGAGCTGACCGGGCCGGGCAGCGGTGAAGTCGTAGCGATCACCGGCACCACCCTGGGCTGCACCACCAGCGAGAACAGCCTGGCCTATGACCTTCTGATGGGACCCGGCCCCGATCAGTTGGCCGTTATGTTCACGTCGCCGGCCGCGCCGAGCCTCTCGACGGGTTTTATACCTCCCTCAAGCACCTTGTACTGGAGTCTCCAGGCTCGTGACTCCTTCGGCACCGCGTACCGCGCCGACGCCCGCTCCTTGACGACTCCCGCGGGGCTGAAAGTCGACATCAACGGCGACGGGCAGGTTGACGGCGGCGACTGCGCCCTGATTCAGCCCGCCTTCGGGTCGAGCTGGGGCGACGCGGCGTTCCATCTCGCGGCCGACTACAACGCCGACGGCCTGATCGACTGCGTCGACTACTACGTCTGGCTGGCCGACTACCGGGCGTACTACGACGACCCCACGCGCCCCGACCCCTGCGGTCTGACGCTCACCCCCGACGACGACGGCGACGGCATCGTCGACACCTGCGACGCCTGCCCCGGCACCGTGCCCGGCTCCCCCGTCGACCCCCACGGCTGCCCGCCGCACATCCCCGGCGATTTCGATGGGGACGGCGACGTGGATCAGTCCGACTTCGGCCGCTTCCAGGCGTGCCTGGGCTCCCCGGCCCCCGCCGGCTCCGCCTGCGCTCCCGCCGACCTCGACGCCAGCGCCGTCGTCAACTCCCTCGATACCACCCGTTTCGTCCTCTACCTCTTGGGCCCCGACACCCCTGGAAACCCCACCTGTGCCGACTGAGCGGTGGTCGATCCGCAAGCCGCCCCCCCGTAGCGGCCACCCCCTGTGGGGGCCGGGGGGGGTTGGGGATTGTCGATTTCCGATTGTCGATTGTCGATTGAGGAGGGGAAAAGTCGAAAGTCGAAAGTCGAAAGGGGCCGGGGGCTTTGGGGGGGAAATGGGGTTCTTTTTGTTGTTTTGTGCGGTGGTCCGTGGTCCTTCTTTCGTGTTCGGCGGCCGGGCGGGGGGTCGGGGGGCGGGGGTACTCGGGGGGAAATTGGGTTCGATTTGTACATTTGGTCCGTTGTCCGTGGTCCGCTGCCCGTGGGGCGGGCGCGGTGGGCCCGCTCTGGAGTAGAACACATCGGCTGCTCCGGGCGGGCGGGGGTCGGCGCAGCAGGTGCGGCAGCGGGCGGACGGCACACGGCGTGTGCCTGTTGCGAAGGGACGTGAGCCGGGCGTGCGGCGTTCAGCCCGGCTGAAGGGCGGGCGACTCTGGCCCCCTCTACTTGGCATGACTGGTGCCCGCAGTTAGCATACCGGCTGTTCCGGCAGGACGGACTCTGCCTCGGGCAGGACTCCACCGGCCGGCGCGAGAGGAACCGCGATGCCGCATCCCGCCGAAGGTCCCGAGTCCCCGCCGCCGCCGGGCCAGATCCTCATCTACCAGGACGGGGCCACGCGCCTTCAGGTGCGCCTGGACGGCCGGACCGTCTGGCTCACCCAGGCGGCCATGGCGGAGCTCTACCAGACCACGCCACAGAACGTAACTATCCATCTCAAGAGCATTTATGACGAGGGCGAACTCGGCGAACCGGCAACTTGTAAGGAATTCTTACAAGTTCGGGTCGAAGGGGGTCGGCGCGTTCAGCGCTCGCTCAAGCACTACAACCTCGACGCCATCCTGGCCGTCGGTTACCGCGTCCGCTCGGCCCGGGGCACGGCGTTTCGCCAGTGGGCCACGGCGCAGCTTCGCGAGCTGCTCGTGAAGGGCTTCGTGCTGGATGACCAGCGGCTCAAGGAAGGCCGCACCATCGGCGCGGACTACTTTGACGAGCTGCTGGAGCGCATCCGCGACATCCGGGCCAGCGAGCGGATGTTCTACCAGAAGATCACCGACATCTACGCCACCAGCATCGACTACGACCCGACGCACCCGACCAGCCAGGCCTTCTTCGCCACCGTCCAGAACAAGCTGCACTGGGCGATCCACGGCCACACCGCCGCCGAGATCATCCACCCGCGCGCCGACGCCTCGCGGCCGCACATGGGCCTGACCACCTGGAAGAACGCCCCCGAGGGACCGATCCGCAAGTCCGACGTGACCATTGCCAAGAACTACCTGACGCACGACGAGATGAGTGAACTCAACCGCGTCGTGACGATGTACCTCGACTATGCCGAGGACCAGGCCCGCCGTCACCGTCCGATGCACATGGCCGACTGGGTCGGCAAGCTCGATGCGTTCCTCCAATTCAACGAGCGCAACATCCTGACCCACGCCGGCCAGGTCTCACATCAGCTCGCCGAAGAGCACGCGCACGCGCAGTTCGAGCGGTACGAAGCGCAGCGCCGCCAGCTCGAGGCCACGCAGCCGACGAGCGACTTCGACCGGGCCGTCGAGGAGGTCAAACGGCTGGAGCAGTCATCGCCCCCGCCGCGCCCGACGCCGCGCCGTAGAACCCGGCGAAAGGAGTCCGGCCGTGGGTGAACA
>CAZQEN010000190.1:6816-14419 GCA_964591605.1 uncultured Planctomycetales bacterium | reverse complement strand
GGGGTTCACGCGATAGACCCTCGCTCGCGCTTAGGGCTCCATGTGTGCAATGGTCCACTGATGTGGGAGGAGCTCTCGTGGGTCTGTTCCTCGCTGTCGTGGCTGCGTTGGTGTGTGGTCCGCCCGTTCTCGCGGCGACCGGCCCGGCGCCGGCGGCCCCGGAGGAGTCGGCGCAAACCTGGCTCCAGGCCGCTCCCGACTCATTGCAGTGGTTTCGCGAGGCCCACTTCGGCATGTTCGTGTGCTGGGGACCGGTGAGCCTGAAGGGCACGGAGATCGGCTGGTCGCGCCGCGGCCATCGGCCCGGAACCAGCGAGCCACCCAAAGAGGGCATCCCCGTCGAGGTCTACGACAACCTCTACCGGACGTGGAAGCCCGACCGCTTCGACGCCCGCCAATGGGTGCAGCTCGCCCGCGACGCCGGCATGAAGTACATGATCTTCCTGGTCAAGCACCACGACGGCTTCTGTCTGTATGACACCCGGCTGACCGACTACAAGAGCACCGCCCCCGCGGCCGCATGGCAGCATGACGTGCTTCGCGACATCACGGACGCGTGCCACGCGGCGGGGCTGAAGCTGTTTGTCTACTACTCGCAGCCCGACTGGCACCACCCCGACTACCGGACGGAGAATCATGGCAGATACATTCAGTATCTGCACGGCCAGATCCGCGAGATTCTCACCAACTACGGCCGGATCGACGGCCTCTGGTTCGACGGCCTGGGCGGCAAGGCCCAGGACTGGGACGCCGAGACGCTGTTCAAACTTGCCCGCGGTCTGCAGCCGCACCTGCTCATCAACAACCGCTGCGGCCTGCCGGGGGATTTCGACACGCCCGAGCAGAAGATCGGCACGTTCCAGACCGACCGCGCGTGGGAGTCCTGCATCACGCTGGGCACGCAATGGTCGTGGAAGCCCGACGACAGGATCAAGTCGCTCAAGCAGTGCATCGACACCCTGGTGCGCTGCGCGGGCGGCGACGGCAATCTCGCCCTCAATACCGGCCCCATGCCCGATGGCCAGATCGAGCCGCGGCAGGCGGAGCGATTCCGTGAGATCGGCCGATGGATGGCGACGTGTGGCGAGAGCATCTACCGCACGCGCGGCGGACCGTTCCCACCCACACAGTGGGGGGCCAGCACGCATCGGGGCAACCGGATCTACGTGCATGTCCTGTCCTGGGACCACGGACCGATTGAAGTGCCTCGTCCGGGCCGACGCATCGTGAAGGCGTCGCTGCTGGGGGGCGGTCGTGTCGAGATGATCGACACGCCCACCGCGATCGAGCTTCGCGTTCCTCCTGAAAGCCGACAGGAGTTAGACACCGTGGTGATTCTGGAGATCGAGCCGTGATCGATCAGCGGGCGTTGGCCGTAAGGCCAGGCCAGTGATCGGTGCGGAATGGCGGGGCAGGCAGGCCGGCTGAGTTATAGAGGTTTCCATCGGGGCTGTCGGCCCAGTTGTAGCGGACGGCGACGGGCACGTTAACGCCATCCGACTCGACGATCACGGCCTCGCCGTCGATTCGGGCGGTCGCGGGAATGAACCTGCGATCGGCGCCGGCCACGGCAAAGCCCTTCAACTCAGCCCCTTTGGCAACGAGTCCGCCCTCCACGTGAGAGAAGCGAATGCGCACGCGGTTCGCATCCACTTGGTGTGACGCGAACGTCGGACCCTTGAAGGTGGTTTTCTCACCATAGGCGAGGGCCAGGGCCGCCAGCCAGAGTCGGCGCGATATCTCCTGCTTGTTGGGCGCGTGGCACTCCTTTCCGTCACCGATGTCTGTGGCAACCACCATTGCCGCGGCGGGAAGTGAGAGCGCGGCGGCCTGTGCTTCGCGCAGCTCCGCCAGTTCGCTTTCGTACGGAGCCTTCTGCGTATTCTCGTAGTTGGAGAGCTGAACGAAAAGGAATGGCAGGTTATCGCGCTTCCAATAACGCCTCCATGCGGTGATCAGTGTCGGAAACAGCCTGCGGTACTGGTACGCGCGGTCGACGTTCGCCTCGCCCTGATACCAGAGTACACCGCGGATGGCGTACGGGACGGCCGGGTGGATCATGCGGTTGAACAGCACGGCCGGGCGGTTCTGATGCAGGCGCGGATCATCGGGGAACTTCACCGGCTGCGTCGCAGGCTTCTTCTCGCGCTCCGCCGGGGTTTTGCTCAAATACTCCTGAATTCTCGCATCCCAGCGGGCGTATATCGGCTTGAACTCGGGATCATCACGCATGAATTCGTCGGGCATCCAGGCCTCGCAGGTGGTGCCGCCCCATGCGGCATGAATCAGGCCCACGGGCACCTTCTGCACGCGGTGCAACTCACGGGCGAAGAAGTATCCCACGCCGGTGAAGCTTCCGACCGTCTCCGGCGAGCAGACCGACCACCGGCCGCCGGTGAAGCGGGTTTGCGGCGCGTCGGCCCGGCGGCGCGGCGCCTGGAATTCACGGATCTGCGGAAACTGTGCGGCGGCGATCTCCTGCGCGGAGTCCCGGCACTGCCGGACCGCCATCTGCATGTTGGATTGGCCGGAGCAGAGCCACACCTCGCCAACGAAAACGTCGTCGATGACAATCCGGTTCTTTCCCTCGATGACCAGCGTGAAAGGACCGCCCGCGGCGAGTGCCCCAAGCCAGCCCAACCATTTGCCTTCGGTGTCGGCCTTCAGCACAGCGCTGCTCGCGCCCAGCGTCAGCGTTACGCTCTCTCCCGGCTCCGCTGTTCCCCAGATCGGCACGGGCATGTCGCGCTGCACGACCATGTGATCGCTGAAGAGCTCGTTCACGCTCACGTCGGCGCGAATATCGGGCGCTGACATTGCGAAAACGAGCACCACACCCGTCGCTGATTGAATCGCACGGTCTCTCAACGGTCGTTCGCCTCCGTCTGACTGAGCCTCTCGAGGATCTCGCGCCGGGCGGCGCGGAACGCGGCAACGTCGGTGTTGTACTTGTCGAAGTCGATGACGAACGTCTCGGCCAGGCGCTTCGCGGCCGCGGCGTCGCGCTCGGCGAGGCGGCTGAGCAGCTCGTGGTCGACGATGCCGTCGCGCATGGCCTCGAAGCGGATCGAATCGACGAGGCCGTCCTTGCCGGGGTAGACGATCCACGCGTCGCCGGCCGGCAGGTACTGGGCGCCGCCGTCCCAGGGGATCGCCAGGCGGCGATAGGGGTCGTACTGGCCCCAGTAGTTGTAGCCCCAGTGCAGATAGCCGGTGACGCCGTAGCGGAAATTGATCCAGTGCAGCAGCCGCGTCTTGATGAGCGGCTGCTCGATGAAGCGGTTGGCGTACTCGCCCTGCGGCCCCAGGCAGGTGTAGAACCAGATCTCGTCGCCGGCCGCCTGCCGCTCGCGGTAGTGGGCGTAGTCGGTGTGCAGGAAGTTGAGTTGCGGCACCCAGACCTGGACCGCGCCGGTGAGATCCTTGCTGTGACACGCTTCGACGATGCGCAGCTCCGGTGCATGCTTCGCAGCGAGCGCACGCAACGCCCGGTACGTGCCGGTGTTCATGTCGATCGGCTCGTCGGCCAGGTGCTGGAGGTACTTGTCGAGCCAGCCTTTCGCCTTGAGATGTTTGACCAGCGCGGGGAAGAAGCGGGCATAGAACGCCTCGGCCTCCGGGCCGGCCGGATCGACGGACACGCTCTCGACCTTGCCGTCCTTGAGGCGGCGGATGCCGACGGTGAACTGCGACTCCCAGCCGCCGGCCCGGCCGCCGATGTGGCCGCCTTCGATCCGGCCGATCACGCCCTCCTGCGTGAAGATCTCCACCCAGCGGTCAAAACGCGAGAAGTCGATGTCCAGACCGTCTGCGCCGGCCCGGAACTCGGCCAGGGCCAGCGGCGAGATGAGCACGACGTTTTGGCGGTGCTCGGCCATGTTGCGGGCGTAGCGGCGCAGCGTTTCCCAGTAGAGGTCGGAGTCCTGTTTGATCTCGCTGCCGCCGGTGCTGCGGCCGTCCTGCGACCAGCCGGGAGCACCGCCCACCTGAAACCAGTTCGTGACCCAGAGCCGCGTTTTCTTCACCGTCACGGGCCAGACGCGGACGGCCAGCGGCAGCGAGGCGGTCAGCGTCTTGCCGTCGGCCGCTGTCACCGAGACGGCGATCCGGCCGCGGTAGATCGCCGGCGGCGCATCCACCGGGATCGGCACGGTCAGCCAGATCGGCTGGGCGGAGCCGGCGGTGAGCGACGCATCGAAGGATTCGAGCAGCGGATCCGGAAAGAAGGCGGGTGGAACACGCAGGCGGTCGGCGGGCGGCCTGGGAATCCCCGCGTCGATGGGCACGTACCCGACAAACCGCGGCGCACGTGGTTTCAACGTTGAATCGGCCGCCCCCTCGCGTGTCAGCGGCGGCACATCAACCTTCAGGTTTTTCGCGAAAACAGGCGAGCGAACGACCACCTGCAGCGAGGCGTGCTCGCCGCGGGCAACGTCGGCGGTCGCCTCACCCGTTTGCGGCGAGGCGTCAGGAAAGACCTTCACCAGCGGATCGACAGCCCAGAGCTCCAGGTTCGGCTGAGCCTGCAACTCTCCGCACATCAGGAGCATAGCTGCGGCAGTTGAGACGCTTCTGAATGTATCCGTGGACATCCGGTTGCTCCTCCATCAAGTTGACGAACACTTGTGCGTTCTTGGGTAACAGAGTTCTGTAGCGCCGGGCCTCTGTGCCCGGCGGCGTCGGCCACGGAGGGCCGACGCGACGAACCCGCGAACTCAAGCAGGCGCTAGCGCTTCAGGTGCGTGTCCAGCCACGCGAACGCCGCCTCCTGCATTTCGACGTCAAACACGTGCGGGCGCGGCCACATCCGCGTGACGAGTCTGTCCGAAGCGCCCTGGCTCTCCCAGACGCGGCGCATGACAGCGTAGGCGTCCTCGACGCTGTCAACGGGGAATAAGGCGTCCTGATCTCCGTTGTAGAAAAGCATGGGTTTCGGGCAGGCGATCGAGGCGATGTCCGGCACGTCGAGCGTGTTGGCAATGCCGGGGGCGAGCATGGAATACGCGGAGTGGCCCCGGGTCTGGTTGTTGCCGGGCGAGATGAGGGCACGGGTCGTGCTCATCCAGCAGAGCGCGGCCCCCGCGGCGATGCGGTCGCTGACCGCGGCGAGCATCCACGTGCGGTGAGCGCCCATCGAGAGGCCGACGGCCGCGATCCGCCGCGGGTCCACCTCGGGCAGCGACGCCAGGAACTCGGCGCTGCGGATGTCGTCCCAGGTGATGACGCCCAGCCAGGTCATGCCCATCTGGAATAAATTAGAGGCCACGGCCTGCTGCGCGGTGTAGTCGATGCCCTCTCTGCGCCCGCGGTCGCCCCAGAACAAGGCATCGATCGCCAGCACCACGTAGCCGCGCTTGGCCAGCTCATCGCCGAAGAAGCGTTGGCCGTAGTTCTTCGCGACCCATTCCTCGGCTGTCTTGATCCGCTCGGCCGGCTCGTCGAACGGGCGCACGACCTTCTCCTTGCCGATCGGAAAGAACGCACCGTGATCGTGCAGCGCCAGGACGGCCGGGAACGGGCCCTTGCCTTCGGGTATGAGCAGATAGGCCGGAATGCGGGCGTCGGCCGAAACGCTGAAGACCAGCTTGCGTGCTTCGTACGTGCCGCGATCCTCGCGGGCGATCACCACCGGTGCGAAATCGGCCCGCAGCGGAGGCGTCAGCAGCGTGCGCAGCAGCGTTTCCCGCGCCTCACGCCGCCAGTCGGCGAATGACGGCCATTTCTGCGGATCGTAGCGCTGCGGAAACGTCAGTCGCTCGATCAGGCGGTCACGAAACGTCGGCAGAAACGCCTCGACGCCGTAGGGCAGGTAATCCGCGCTCGCCGGCCTGCTCGCCGCCGACTGCGCTTTCGGGCGGACGCGATCGAGCACCTGCTGGAGGATCTCGTTGGCGTGGAATAGCCGCTCGGCGGGCCGGTGTTTCAGGTAGAACGCGAGAACCTCCGGGAAATACACGACGCCTTCGGGCGGCGCGCCGCCGATGCCGATAGACCCCTCGCCGTAGTCGCGCGCACGGTCGCGGTCTTCCGGCCGTTTGTAGAGCTCGTACCAGGTGGCCGTGCTCTTGATGAGCCCGGCCGCGTTCTCCCACGCCCCCAGACCGCCGAAGAACTCCCCCGTCTTCTGCCACACCAGAATCCGCGACTGGAGCGTCCGCTCGATCGCATCGAGCAGGTGTTCAACCGGTTCACCGCGCGCCTCCAGACGTGCGGCGGCATTGGCGAGCTGCCAGGCATGCTCGACTCCCTGGGCGATGTTGACGCCCGGCGACCTGGGATGCGGGTAGGGCCAGCCGCCCAGCGGGTCCTGCGCGCCGGCCTGAAACCGGGCCACGGCTCGAACGACGTCCAGCAGCTTGGGTTCCTGCGGGTGGTACCGGGCGAGCTCCGGCAGGCCGGACAGGGCGTAGCCGATGATGTACGGCTTGGCGAACGGCCATCGCATCCCCTCCTGATCCTCGGCGATGAAGTGCACGTCTTCGACGATCGGCTTGCCGCCCTGGCTGAACAGGTTCCCCGGCGAGAGGTGCACCCGCAGTTCGCGGAACAGGCGCAGCGAGGCCTCCATGTACTCGGCACGACCCGTGAACCGATACAGCCGCAGGAAATCCGCCACGTCGCCCACGTTCCGCATCTCGGTCTCGCAGTGAACCTGCTGCGTGGCGTACTTGCTCTGCCAGCGCAGGGCCGTCGCCATGCGCGGGTCGCCCGTCTCCTCGTAGGCGTAGAAAAACGCGTCGATGCCCTTGGTGCAGAAGCTCACGGCCGTGTCGGACCGCCACATGAAGCCGCGGTCGTCGCGATATTCCTCGTTGTGGGCGGCCATGTTGTTGTAGCGCGTCCCGCCGAAGTACCCGGGCTTGTCGGTGCCCCACCAGAGGCTCAGGCCGTGCATGTTCGCACACCATTCCAGCGCGACGTGTCGCAGCCGCGCATCACCGGAACGGTAGTATTCCTCGAAGATCGGCGGACAGTGGTTCAGCCGGTTCATGCCGAAGACCGCACCGGCGGGCATCGACGCGACATTGCCGTAGTCGTCGCCGGGGAGCAGGCAGGAGGCGATGGCATCGCGGTGATATTGAGCAACGCCCACGAGCAACGGCCAGGGCGACAAGTCCGGCGCCGCCCCGCTGCCATAGATGTCTGCACAGGCCGCGGCGGGTATCTCGATCCGGTGCGATGGTTCGAGCAGCGGCGTTAACGGCGCGACGGCGGACGGCCGCAGCACGAACGTCGCCGTCCGCCACGCCGCCATCTGATGCGGCACGCGTTCCTCCGGGAAGCAGCGCGAATAGTGCAGCCGGGAACCCTCCAGAAAAACAGCTCCCCGCTTGTGCAGGTGAGCATCGGGAAAATCGAGGCTCCACGGCCCGGCCGACAGAGAGAGAGCCTGGCCATCCGCAAAGCGGCGGACCATGATGCCGCCGCCGGCCGCGGGTTGCGTGTCGGCCGCTTTGATCGGATCGAGCTTCAGCCCCGCGATCTGCCACCCGATCTCCGGCGCTCGGGGCCGCTTGTCTGTGGTCGGCTCCAGCCGCTGCAGATGCCCGCGCACGGCCACCGTCCCCAGCGCATCGGCCCGCACCTCGAGAATCCGCGGCCA